>JAAAPF010000053.1 GCA_009908425.1 Alphaproteobacteria bacterium | reverse complement strand
GCCGGCCCGGCGCCGGCCGTGGGCGAGCGTCTCGCCGAGCTCGCCGACTTCGCGCTGAGCCAAGTCGGCGTGTTCGGCCCGATCCCGTTCGCGATCCTGGCGTGGCTGCTGGTACGGCCGGCGACCTGGCGCGATCCGGCCCTCCGCTTCGTGCTGGTCCTCGGCCTGCCGCTGCTGGTCGCGATCGCCGCGCAGGCCTACCTCAACCGCGCCAACGCCAACTGGGCGGCGGCGGTCTATCTCGGCTTCACCGTGGCGGTCGCGGCGTGGCTGGTGGCGGGGGCGCGGCGCCGCCTCGCGCGCGTCACCGTCGGCCTCCACCTGGTCGTGTTCGCGCTGGTGGTCGGCGCGGGGGTGGTCCACCGCGACGCACCCTCGGCCTTCGGCGCCGGGCTCGATCCCTTCCGCAAGCTGCGCGGCGCCGAGCGCGTGGTCGCCGCGGTCGCGCCGGTGCTGGACGCACACCCCGACGCCCGGCTGGTGATGACCGACCGCATGCTGATGGCCAACGTCCTCGCCGGCACCGGCTGGCCGTTGGCGCGGGCGGTGATGTGGAACCCGAGCGGCGAGGTCACCAACCATTTCGAGCTGGTGACCCGCTTTCCCCCCGACGCTGCCGGCGCCGCCCGCGCCTACGTGGTCGTGACCCGCGGCGACACCCCGCCCGCGCTGCTCGATCGCTTCGCCGCCCACCGCCCCCTCCGGGTCGAGCCGATCGCGACCCACGCCGACCGCGGCTTCACCCTCCAGGTCCACCTCGCCCGGGATTTCGAGGGCTACCGCTGACGCCGGCCGTGGCCGGGCGGCGGGGGCGCGGCCGTGGCGTGTCGCCGCGGGGGCAGCCTCGCGGCGCCGGGCGCGTTAGGGTGGTGTCGAGCCGGCGCAGCGGAGACGGGACATGAAGATCGGGATCATCGGTACCGGCGCGGTCGGCAGCGCGGTGGCCAACGCCGCCATGCTCACCGACGTCGCGCACGACGTCGTGCTGGTCGACCGCGACGCCGCGCGCGCCCGCGCCGAGGCCCACGACATCCTCCACGCCGCCGCCTTCGGCCACGCCTGCGTCATCCGCTCCGGCGACTACGACGCGCTCGAGGGCTGCCGCGCGATCATCATCGCCGCCGGCGTGGCGCAGCGCGAGGGCGAGACCCGGCTGGAACTCCTCGACCGCAACCGCAAGGTGTTCGAATCGATCCTGCCGCCGGCGCTCGCGGCCGCGCCCGACGCGCTGATCGTGGTCGCGACCAACCCCGTCGACGTCATGACCGAGGTCGCCACCGAGCTGGCGGGGCTGCCCGTCGGCCGCGTCTTCGGCACCGGCACCGTCCTCGACACCGGACGCTTTCGCGCGCTCTTGGCCCATCACCTCCAGGTCGCGCCGCGCTCGCTGCACGCCTTCGTCCTGGGCGAACACGGCGACAGCGCGGTGCTGGCCTGGAACAGCGCGGTGGTGGGAGCGCTGCCGCTCTTCGACTTCGCCGAGCAGGTGGGCCGCCCGGTCGACCGCGAGGTCCGCGCCGAGATCGACGCCGGCGTCCGGCAGGCGGCCTATCGGATCATCGTGGGCAAGGGCTACACCAATTACGGCATCGCCGGCGGGGTGGCGCGGCTCTTGCGCGCCGTCGCCGGTGACGAGCGCGCCCTGCTCTCGGTGTCGATGGAGACCGACGAGATCGCCGGCCGCGGACCGGTGGCGCTGTCGCTGCCGCGGGTGGTCGGTGCCGGCGGGGTGATCCGGACGGTGATGCCGGCGCTCTCGGACGACGAGGCGGCGGGGCTCGGTCGCAGCGCCGAGATCCTGATCCGCGCCGCCGGCCGCGAGCCGTGAGCCGCGACGGCGGCCCGCCGGCCGTTTCGTCCGGGGGGTCGAGCGCGTAAGCTGCCCGCCCCGACATCCGCAAGGCGCGCCCGGTGCACTCCATGTCGTTTCTCACCGACCTCCTGGTCTTCCTCGTCGCCGCCGTGGTGATGGTGCCGCTGGTGCGCCAGCTGCGCTCGAGCCCGGTGCTGGGCTATCTCGCCGCCGGCATCGTGGTCGGGCCCCACGCCCTCGGGCTCGTCGAGAACGAACAGGCGCTGCACGTGATCGGCGAGTTCGGCGTCGTCTTCATGCTGTTCATGATCGGGCTCGAACTCTCGCTGCAGCGGCTGTGGGTGATGCGGCGGATGGTCTTCGGGCTCGGTCTCGCCCAGGTCGCGGTCACCTCGGCCCTGATCGGCCTGGTCGCGCTCGCGCTCGGCCAGCCGCCGGCGGCGGCGCTGGTGATCGGCGGCGCGCTCGCGCTGTCGTCCACCGCGTTCGTCCTGCAGTTGCTGTCCGAGCGCGGCGAGCAGATGACCCGCCACGGCCGCCACGCCTTCGCCATCCTGCTGTTTCAGGATCTGGCGGTGCTGCCGCTGTTGGTGGTGATCCCGCTGCTGGCGGGCGAGAGCAGCACCGTCGGGGGCGCGCTCTTCCACGTCGCCGTCGTCGCCAGCCTGACGCTCGGCGGCATCATCCTCGCCGGCCGCTTCCTGCTGCAGCCGGCCTTTCGCGTCGTCGCCGCCACCAACAGCAACGAGCTGTTCGCGATCGCCACGCTCACGCTCGTGCTCGGCACCGGCTGGGTGACCCAGCAGGCCGGGATGTCGATGACGCTGGGGGCCTTCATCGCCGGCCTGATGGTCGCCGAGACCGCCTTTCGCCATCAGATCGAGGCCGACATTCGCCCGTTTCGCGGCATCCTTTTGGGCCTGTTCTTCATGAGCACCGGCAGCTCGATGGACCTGCCGCTGATCGCCGCCGACGGCGTCCGGCTCGTGGTCCTGCTGGTGGCGTTGTTGACGCTCAAGGCCGCGGTGATCTTCGCGCTCGCCCGGCTCTTCCGCCTGACGGCGGCGGACGGCGGCCAGGTGGCGCTGACCCTCGCCCAGGGCGGCGAGTTCGCCTTCGTCGCGTTGACGCTGGCCACCGGCCTCGGCGTGGTCGAGCCGCGCACCACCCAGACCTTGATGGCGACCGTGGCGCTCAGCCTGCTGGTGACGCCCGCGCTCGCCGCGCTCGGCCGCTGGGCGGCGCGGCGCCTCACCGTCGCGCCGGCCGCCGGTGCCGACACCCTCGCCGAGGAGAGCGCGGGCTTCACCGGCCATCTCGTCATCGCCGGTTACGGCCGGGTCGGGCAGACCGTGGCCCGCCTGGCCGAGCTCGAGAACCTGCCGTGGCTGGCGCTCGACACCGACCACGCGCGCGTCGCCGATGCCCGCGCCTCGGGCCTACCGGTCTATTTCGGCGACACCACCCGCGCCGAGGTGCTGGACGCCGCCGGACTCGGCCGGGCGCGGGCGCTGGTGATCACGCTCAACAGCCCGATCGCCACCAGCCGAGCGCTGGCGGCGGTGCGCGGGCACTGGCGCCAGCTGCCGGTGGTGGCGCGCGCCCACGACCAGGCCCACGCCCAGCAGCTGCGCCATCTGGGCGCGACGGCGACGGTGGCGGAAGCGGCGGAAAGCAGCCTGCAGCTGGGCGGGCTCACGCTGACCACCGCCGGCAGCGAGCCGCAGCGGGTGCAGGAGCACGTCGCCGCGATGCGCGCCGAGGTCGGCGCCATGCTCGGCGTCGACGCCCCGGCACCGCCCAAACGCGCGAAAGCCGCACCGGCGGCCTCGCGGTCCCGGCGAACGGAACCCGAAGCGCCGGCGCGGCCCACCTCGCGAGGCTGAGGCCCCGAGCCGGGACCTCCGGACCGGTGACGCCGCTCAGGCGGCGACGCGGAACGCCCAGTAGTGCGCGCCCTCTTCCTTGATGTAGGGACCGTCGAGCACGCGATCGACGAGCTCGGCCTCGCCGCGGGCCTGCACCCGCTCGACCTCGTCGACGAAGTCGGTGGCGTCGGCGTAGCTGCGCCGGGTGGTGACGATGGCGAGCCCGCCCGGCTTGGTCAGCCGGAACATCTCGGAAAGCTCGCTCGGCGGGACGTGGCCCAGGGTGAACACCCCGCAGGCGAGCGAGACGTCCCATTTGCGGCCGCCCACGCGCTCGGACACGCCCTCCAGCGGCTGATCGCCCCAGAGCTCACGGTAGACGCCGAGATCGCGGGCGCGGTCGACCATCTCGGTGGAGAGGTCGAAGCCGTCGATCGGCTGCACCCCGCGTTCCTTCAGGACGGCGCCGACCAGGCCGGTGCCGCAGCCGACGTCCATGACCTCGACGCTCGGCCGGGCGAGGTCGACGGCGACCCCGTTGCGCCCGGCCACCTGCTGCAGGCAGTCGACCAGGAAATTGGGAGCGACGTAGCCCTCGTCCTGGACGTCGGCGTCGTAGGCGTCGGCCCAGTCGCGATAGTACTGGGTCAGATTGTCGAGATCGCCGCTGAGGTCGTGCGCGGCCTTGATGCGCGCCAAGCTGGGATCGGTCACGGGTGACGGTCTCCTCTGGCTGTCGTTTCGGGTGGGGAGCAGCGGCCGGTGGGCCGCCGTGACGGGCGCCCGGGTTGGACCGCCGCGGCGAGCGCGCCGCGGCGTCGATGCACGGCACCGCGACGAGCGTCGAGCGCGTGCCGGAAACGCGATACTACCGTCGCTTCTCGAAAAGTCAAAGCCCGTGCTGCAGGTGCGAACCGGCCCGGCACCTCGACAGCGCCGAGGCGACGCCCTATGCGAACCCGAGGTTCCTTCGCACCTTGAGTTTCAGGCGTTGTCGATCGACCGTCCGCATCCCGGCGGCCTCGTGGCCCCCCTTACCCGTCGCCGCTCGCCGCCCGTCGCGGTGCTGGTCGTCACCGCTCTCCTCGGTCGCGAGCGGCGCCTCGACCGGCGCGGGCGGCCGCGCCACGATCTCGGGGTCGTCGCGGTCGCCGCCGGGCCGGGGTGCGCGGCGACGGTCGGCGTGGTCGAGCCGCCGTCCCATCCCCGGGCGATCGCGGCTGCGCCGGCGCGATGAACGAGGCTCCGGCCGACTGGGCCGCCACCCGGCTGGTGGCGCCGCGCGCGGGCGAGCTGACGCTCTCCGTGGTGGTGCCGGTGCGCAACGAGGGCCCGAACATCGCCGCTCTCGTCGCCGAGATCGCCACCGCGCTGGAGCCGGTCGGCCGCTTCGAGATCATCTACGTCGACGACGGCAGCGACGACGACACCGCGCTCGAACTCACCCGCACCCGCCGCCTCGAACCCCGCCTGCGGGTCGTCCGCCACCGCCGCCCCGGCGGTCAGAGTGCGGCGCTGCGCTCGGGCATCCTGAGCGCGCGCGCCCCCCTGGTCGCCACGCTCGACGGCGACGGCCAGAACGACCCGGCGGAGCTGCCGCGGCTCTTGGAGACGTTCGTCGGGGCCGCGGGCCGGCCGCCCCTGGGTCTGGTCGGGGGCGACCGCTCCAGGTCGCGCCGTGACCGCTGGGTCAAGCGCCGGTCCTCGCGCATCGCCAACGCCGTGCGCGGCCACGTCCTCGGCGACCGCACCCTCGACACCGGCTGCGGCCTCAAGGTGATGCGCCGCGACGCCTATCTGCTGCTGCCCTATTTCGATCACCAGCACCGCTTTCTCGCCGCGCTCTTCCTGCGCGAGGGCTTCGCCGTGCGCTCGGTGCCGGTGGGGCACCGCCCGCGCCTCAAGGGGCGCTCGAAATACGGCACCCTCGACCGCTTGGCGGTCGGTGTCGTCGACCTCTTGGGCGTGGCCTGGCTACGCCGCCGGCGCCGGCCGGTGATCGCCATCGAGGACAGCTGAGTGATGTTCGAGCAGTGGTTCGCCGACCTGACCCGGGCCGAGGTGATCTGGGTCTCGATCGGCTTTCTCGGCCAGTTCATGTTCTCGATGCGCTTTCTCGTCCAGTGGCTGGCGAGCGAGCGTGCCCGCGAGAGCATCGTGCCGATGGCCTTTTGGTATTTCAGCATCCTGGGCGGGATGACGCTGTTGTCCTACGCCATCTGGCGCCAGGACCCGGTGATCATCGTCGGCCAGGCGACGGGGCTGATCATCTACTCCCGCAACCTGCGCCTGATCTACAAAAAGCGCCGCCGCCGACGCCGCGCCGCCAAGCGCGCGCGGACGACCGAGCGGCCGGCGGCGTGAGCCGGCCGGCGACCCTCGGCTGCATCCTCGCCGGCGGTCGCAGCCGGCGGATGGGCGTCGACAAGGCCGGGCTCGCCCTCGGCGGCCGCGCGCTGGTCGCCCACGTCGCCGCGCGCCTGCGCCCCCAGTGCGACGCGCTCGTGATCGCGGGCCCGCCCGGCGCCCCCGCGCTCGCGGCCAGCGGGCTCGTGGTCGCCGACGACGCCCTGCCCGGCGGGCTCGGCCCGCTCGTCGGCGTCCTCACCGCGGTGCGCCGGGCCGGCGGGCGCTTTCCCTTCGTCGTGACCGCACCGGTCGACACCCCGTTCCTGCCGCCGGACCTGGTGGCGCGGCTGCACGCCGCCCGCGGCGACGCGGCGATCGTCACCGCCGCGAGCGGCGCGCGCGTCCATCACGTCGTCGCGCTGTGGTCGACCGCGCTCGCGGACGATCTGGAGCGGGCGCTCGCGCGCGACGGCGTCCGCCGCGTCGAGGCCTTCGTCGAGCGCCATCGCGCCGTGTCGGCGTGGTGGGCGACGCCCGCCGGCGATCCCTTCGACAACGTCAACACGCCGGCGGATCTGGCCCGCGCCGAAGCCCGGCTCGCCGCCGGCTGAGGCGCGGACTTGCGGGACGCGCGCGGCTCACCCATGTCACGTCCGTCGGCCGCCTGCGCGGGGCCGACGGCATCTTCGGCGCGGCCAATGGTGGCGCGCCCCAACCCGTATCGCTCGGAGAGGATACGATGGCTCTTTCCACGGCTCATCGCCCGGTTTCCCCCTTCGTCCTGTTCGACCCCACGGCGCGCGCCCACGAGCCCGCCGACCACCGCGCCGGGTCGGCGCCCTACGACCTCGTCAAGACCGCCGGCGATCGCTACCGGTTGACGCTGGCCGTGCCCGGCTTCGCCGCCGACGACCTGGAGATCGTGACCCGAAACGCGGATCTGGTCGTGCGCGGCACCCCGCCCGGCACCGCGGACGACGTCACGGTGCTGCATCGCGGCCTGGTGCGTCGGCCCTTCGAGCACCGCTTCGCCCTCGCCGAGCACGTGCGCGTCGACGGCGCCCGGCTCGCCGACGGTCTGTTGACGATCGACCTCGTGCGGGAGGTCCCCGAAGCGCTCAAGCCGCGGACGATCGCGATCGACAACGCGGCCTGAAGCGGTCGATCATGTCGCCGCGGGCGTGGGGTCGCGCCCGCGGCGGCCCCGATCGCGGCGCGTACCCGCGGTCGGGGCGTTCGAGTGTGGGAGTGTGAACGGTGGCCGATCTCTACAGCGTTCTCGGGCTGAAGCGCGACGCGTCCGACGACGAGATCCGGCGCGCCTACCGCAAGCTCGCCAAGGAACTCCACCCCGACCACAACCCCGGCGACGCCAAGGCCGAGGAGCGCTTCAAGGAGGTCTCCAAGGCCTACGACATCCTGGG
>JAAAPF010000268.1 GCA_009908425.1 Alphaproteobacteria bacterium | reverse complement strand
GCCGCGAGGTCAACGAGTTCCTGAACGACACCCTCGACGCCGAGGCCCGGGCCCGCGCCGTCACCGTCGTCGCCACCTCCGATCAGCCCGCCATGCTGCGCCGGCGCGCCGCCTGGCTGACGCTGACCATCGCCGAGGCGCTCAGGGACCAGGGCCGCTCGGTGGTGTGCCTGGTCGACAGCCTGACCCGGTTCGCCACCGCGCTCCGCGAGGTCTACCTCGCCGCCGGCGAGCCGCCCGCCACCCGCGGCTACCCCCCCAGCGTCTTCGCCGAACTGCCGCGGCTGTTGGAGCGCGCCGGGCCGGGGGTCGCGGCGGGCGACGTCACCGGCCTCTTCACCGTCTTGACCGAGGGCGACGACACCGAGGAGCCGGTGGCCGACCAGACCCGCTCGATCCTCGACGGCCACGTCGTGCTCGACCGCAAGATCGCCGAGGCCGGGCGCTACCCCCCGATCGACGTCCTCAAGAGCCTGTCGCGCACCGCCGGCGCGGTCTACGGCGAGGGTGAGGCGCGCCTCGCCCGCCACGCCCGCCGCCTTCTCCAGGCGCACGCCGAGAGCGCCGATCTGATCCGGCTGGGGGCCTACAGCGCGGGCGCCGACCCGCTGGTGGACGAGGCCGTCGCCCGCCTGCCGGCGCTCGACCAGCTGCTCGCCCAGACGCCCGAGGAGGGCTTCGACGCCACCCCGTTCGCGCGCCTCGCCGCGACCCTCGGCACCGACGCGCCGGGCGCGGCGCCGTGACCGCGCCGCACGCCCTCGCCGAACTCGAGCGCCTGCGCCGACGCGCCCGCGACGACGCCCGCGCCCACCTGGTCGCGGCCCGCGCCGCCCACGCCGCCTGCGAGCAGCGCCGGCGCGGCTGGCGCGGCGGGGTCGACGCCGAGGCCGCCGCCGCGCGCGCGCCCGCCGACCTGCAGCACTGGCTCGAGGCCTGCCGCAGCCGCGAGCGGGGGCTCGCCGCCGAGGCGGCGCGGCTGGCCGCGGCGGTGGACGAGGCCGAACGTGCGCTGCGCGCCGCGGAGCTCCGGCTCGAGCAGATCGAGGCGCTGCGCGCCCGCGCCCGCGCCGCCGCGCGCCGCGACGCCCTGCGGCGCGAGCAGCGCCGGCTCGACGAGCTGCGCCCGTTCGGGGGGTCGTAAGGGCGGGGCCGACGCGGGCGGGCGGCCGCGGCTCAGACCGCCTCGACGGTCTGCGACTTGCGGTAGTTCGCCACCAGCGCGACCAGCGCCATCGAGGCCAGCCGGGCCTGCACGGTGTCGGCGCGGCTGGTGAGCGCGATCGGCACCCGGGCGCCGAGCACGATCCCGGCGGCGTCGGCGTCGGCCAGGAACGACAGGCTCTTCGCCAGCATGTTGCCGGCCTCCAGGTCCGGCACCACCAGGATGTCGGCCTCGCCGGCCACCGGGCTCGTGATCTGCTTGATGCGCGCGGCCTCGGCGTCGATGGCGTTGTCGAGGGCGAGGGGACCGTCGAGCACGCCGCCGGTGATCTGGCCGCGATCCGCCATCTTGCAGAGCGCCGCCGCCTCGACGGTGGAGGGGACGTCGGGGTTCACGGTCTCCGTCGCCGACAGGATGGCGACCTTGGGCTCGTCGATCCCGGCGGCGTGGGCGAGGTCGATCGCGTTCTGCACGATGTCGACCTTGTCCCGCAGCGAGGGTGCGATGTTCACCGCGGCGTCGGTGATGATCAGCGGCTTGTCGTAGCTCGGCACGTCGAGCACGAAGCAGTGGCTGATCCGGCGCTCGGTCCTGAGCCCGGCGCTGCGGTCGACCACCGCGCCCATCAGCTCGTCGGTGTGCAGCGAGCCCTTCATCAAGGCTTCGGCCCGCCCCGCGCGCACCAGCTCCACCGCGCGTTCGGCGGCGGCGTGGCTGTGGGGCGCCTCGACGATCTCGTACGGCTCGATGTCGAGCTCGGCCGCCTCGGCGGCGGCGCGGATCTTCGCCGGCGGGCCGACCAGGATGGGGATGATCATGCCGAGCTTGGCGGCGTCGACGGCGCTCTCCAGCGAGCCGGCGTCGCACGGGTGCACCACCGCCGTGGGCGTCGGCGGCAGTTCCTGAACGCGGGCGATCAGGCGTTCGTACTTGTCGTGGCCGTCTCTCGCCATCTCGGTCCTCCAGCGACCTTTCCGCCCCCGCCGACGCCGATCGCCGAGGGTCTGTTCCCGCCCCCGCCCACCGCACCGACGCTGCGACCGACCGGGTCCGGCGGCTTCGGCGAACGCACCGCCCGGCTCGCGACGAGACTCGGGCGAGGTCGCCATGGCGCAAGCGCGCTCGAACCGCAAGAGCGAGGCCTGCGCTCGGGAGCGACGCGCGCCCCGGCCTCCGCTCGCTTTCGAGCCGGCGCGGCCCGCGCTACGCTCCCGGGTCGCGACGGAACGCCGACGATCGGGGAGGGCGGAAATGAACACGACGACGGCGCGGGCCTATCGGGCGCACGCCCCGGAGACGTTGGGCGCCGCACTGGCCGAGCTGCCGGCGGTGGCCGCCCGGCTCGGCGGCACCGTCGACGACTGGCGCGTGCGCGAGGTCGGCGACGGCAACATCAACCTCGTCTTCATCGTCGAGGGTCCGCGCGGCTCCGTCGTCGCCAAGCAGGCGCTGCCCTATGTCCGCCTGGTCGGCGAGAGCTGGCCGTTGCCGCTGGCGCGCGCCTCGTTCGAGCACGCCGCCCTCGTGGAGCAGGCGCGCCACGCCCCGGCCCGCGTGCCCGAGGTCCACCACTTCGACGAGAGCCAGGCGCTCGTCGTCATGGAGCACCTCACCCCGCACCTCATCCTGCGCAAGGGGCTGATCGCCGGCACGGTCTACCCGAAGCTCGCCGAGCACGTCGCCGAGCTGCTGGCCGAGACCCTCTTCAAGACCTCGGATCTGCACCTCGCCGCCGCCGACAAGAAGCAGAAGATGAAGTTTTTCTGCGACAACACCGCGCTCTGCAAGATCACCGAGGACCTGATCTTCACCGACCCGTACCGCGACGCCGAGCTCAACCGGCACACCAGCCCGCAGCTCGACGCCCTGGCGCTGCAGTTCCGCCGCGACACGCCCTTGAAGCGCGCCGCGCAGGAGCTCAAGCGGCGCTTTCTGGGCGACGCCCAGGCGCTGATCCACGGCGATCTGCACACCGGCTCGTTGATGGTGACCGAGAGCGACACCCGCGCGATCGACCCCGAATTCGCCTTCTACGGCCCGATGGGCTTCGACATCGGCGCCGTCCTGGGCAACCTGCTCCTGGCCTACTACGCCCAGGACGGCCACGAGGAGCGGCCGGGCGCGCGCGACGACTACCGCGAGTGGATCCTGGCGCAGATCACCGCGATCTGGGAGGGCTTCGAGGCACGCTTTCGCGCGCTGTGGGCCGAGGCCGGCACCGGCGACGGCTTCGTCGCGGGGCTGTTCGACGAGGCGGCGGACGCGCCCGCCGCCGCCGCGGCCAAGGACCGCTACCTGCGGGCGCTGCTCGCCGACAGCCTGCGCTTCGGCGGCATGAAGATGATCCGCCGCATCCTCGGCCTCGCCCATGTCGAGGACCTCGAGAGCATCGAGGACCCGGACCGTCGCGCCGCCGCCGAGCGCCGTGCCCTGGCGCTGGCGCGCGAGCTGGTGCTGTTCGGCGAAGGGGTCGCGAGCATCCACGAGGTCGCGCCCGCCGCGCGCTTCCACCGCCTGCGGTGAGGCCGGCGACCGGCGCGCCGGGGTACTCGGGTGCGGCGCTCAGCCGCCGAAGACCACCTGGTGCATGATGCGGTCCGGCCAGAAGGCGAAGCTGCCGGCGACGCCGAGCCCGCCCACGAACACCCAGAGCATGGCCGAGCGGTGCGCGCGCGGGCTTCCGGCGCGCAGCGCCCACAGGCCGCGGGCGAGGCCGACGAGGGTCAGCACGGCGAGCAGGTGGATCCAGCTGAAGCCGCGCCACTGCTCGATCTCGTGGATCCAAAAGGAGCTCACGCACGCCGTCGCGACCAGCCCGACCCAGACGACCCCGACCAGGCGATGTCCGGCGGTGCCCTTGGCGCGCCGAAGCTGCGGGATGCCCAGGACGATCGCGGCGAGCGCGCTCCAGGCGTGCAGCTGGATGGGCGGGCTCGCTTGGAGCAAGGGGGCGAGGTCCAGCGTCACGTTCTCCGCCGCGTTCGGCGCCGGGGTCATGCCGCTCGCGCCGAACCGGGCCGCTACGGTGAAACTGCGCGGAGGATGCCGTAGCGACGCCGGCACGACGAGGGCCACGTCGTCGCGACCGCGGCTCGCAACCGAGCCCGGCCCACCACCACCGGCCCGCGTGGGCGCGAACCGGCCGAGGCCGCCCGCTCCCACCGCGCTCAGATCAGGACGCCGTCCTCCGCCATCACGGGCGCGAACCCGAATGGTCCGTCAACCCGGCGCCGGCGAAATTGGAAGAAGATCCCGGCGTTCTCGATCAGCTCACCGGCGTCGTCGCCGCCACCCTCGTAGAGCACGAGCGTGCCGTCCTCGGGCGGCACCGAGCACGGATCGACCGCGCCGGTGCGCGCGATCCCGTCGACCGCGACCCGGCAATCCAACGGCGTGGCGACGTCGTCGGTCAGCGGATCGTGGAGGAGGGTGTCGCTGCCCGGCCCGCCGCTCGCGACATCGCCGGTCTCGAACACCTCGACCGCGAGCCAGGTCGCGCTCTCGCTCAGGTCGGCGAGGTCGCTCGGCACCTCGACGCCGAGCTCGACCGCCGGCGAAACGTCGCTCCGGCCGGGCTCCGACCCGCCGCCGAGGCCGTCGTCGCCGAACCCGGCGAAACCGACGTGGTCGCGGCAAAGTTCGAGTTCGTCGTCGCCGCACAGTCCGAAGGCGGGGTCGCGCCCGTCCTCGCCCGTGGGGACGACGTCGCCCGTCGCCACGTCGTCGCCGAGCGGCCGCTCGGGCGGTGACATGGGGTCGACGTTTCCGAAGACGCTCATGGCCCGACGATCCTCCCGGCAAACCACCCATCGCGGTGCCGGGACCCTATGCGGCCAGCGTCAAACCGAGCTCAAACCCGCGCTCGGACGCGCGCGGCGGGGCGCGCCCGGAGGCTCGATATCGTGATCGGCCTGCCCGGCGCCGCGACGACCGGCTGGCAGCCACGCCGGAGCCCGCCGGGTCAGGCCGTCGCCGGTGGCGGGGGTTCGATCTCGAACTGCAGGACGTCGAGCAGCCGGTCGTACTTGTCGAGGACGTCGGCGCGGTCGCGGCCGCCGACGTAGACGTTGGCGAGCTCGTAGCTGTAGCTGTCCTGATTGGGCAAATCGGCGAGGTCGGTGCCGCGTTGGACCATCAGGTGGACGCGGGTGTCGCCCTGGCGCGCCACCGCCCGCTCGATCGCCGCGCGCGGCGGGACGGCGACGACGCGGCCGGGCTCGTGGGCGCGCGCGAAGAAGTGCGCCGCCACGTTCCAGCGCCCCTCGCGCGCCAGCGGGCGCGGCTTGCGGCCGACGGCGAGGTCGACCACGACCGACAGGTGCGACACGCCGTGGACCTTGTGGAACAGATCGGCGTGGCTCTGCGACGCGCGCGGGTTGATCTCCAACAGCCAGACCTGGTCGTTGGTCTGGTCGTAGAAGAACTCGGCGTTGAAGGGGCCGTGGGTGTAGTTGAACTGCTGGATCACCGCCCGCACCACGTCGATCATCCGGTGCTGGACCTCGAGCGGCAGGATCGAGGGGTACTCGTAGCGGGCGAAGGAGGAGCTGTCGGCCTCGCGCACGCTGTCGACGACGCCGTAGACGACGACGCGGCCGCCGTAGGCGTAGCCCTCCAGCGTGCACTGCGCCCCGCCGATGGTGCTCTCGGCGATGAACGTCTCGGGCATCTCGGTGAGCTCGTCGGGCATCTCGTAGGCCCGCATGATCGCCCGGAACGGCTCGACGATGGCCGGCCCACGCTCGCGGCAGACCGCGCTGATGCGCTGGAACTGGCGCTCGTCCGGGATCGCGTAGGCCAGATACGAGCGAAAGGACTTCACCGGCTTGATCCAGAAAGGCGGGATCAGGCCGAGCTTGGCGTAAGCGTCGTCGGCGGCGGGATCGAAGGCGTGGAAGGTCGGAATGTTGTCCGGGACCACCTTGTGCTGTTCGAGCCGGCTCCAGTACTTGTGCTCGCACTTAAAGAGCGCGGCGAGGTCGGGACCGGGCAGGGCGAAGCGGTGGGCGAGCGCGGCGGCGATGATCGTGCCCGGAAAGTCGAAGACGCTGGCCACCCCGGCCGGCCCGCCCGGCGCCGCCGCCATCCGCGCGGCGGCGCGCTCGATCAGGGCGGCGACGTCGACCTCACCCTCGTCGCGGATCTCGGCGAGGGTGAGCGCCGGTTCGAAGTCGAACTCGGCGGCCTGCGGCAGGGTCTCCAACAGCGTCCGGTTGAACGCGTCGAGCCCGACGAAGAATACCGTTGCGCGCTCGGACATCGGCCGTCGCCTCCCCGTCCGCCGGCTCCGCGGTGAGCGGCGCGCCCGTCCTCGACGCCCGTCAGCCGCGCTCGTCGACCCGATAACGAAAGCCGCGGCCGATCGGATCCATGAGCACGCCGGGCAGCACCGTCAACAGCCGCACGCCGAGCGCCTCGAGCGGCGGAAAGGCGATCAGGCCGCGGTTCTTCGCGAGCCCCTTGGCGATGAACCGCGCCGCCCGTTCGGCGCTCCACTCGCCCATGCGGGTGCCCTGGACCTGGGCCGCCATCTCGGTGTCGACGAAGCCCGGGCAGATCACGCTGACCTTGACGCCGCGGCGGCCGAGCTCGCCCCGGAGCGCCTGGCCGTAGGCCCGGATCGCCGCCTTGCTGGCGCCGTAGCTGGCCATCCCGCCGAAGCCGGTGATGCCGGCGAGCGAGCTCATCAATCCGAGCTGACCGCGGCCGCGCGCGGTCATCTTCGGCACGCAGGCGGTGACGACGTGCGCCGCGCCCAGGACGTTGGTCTCCAGCACCAGCCGCAGGTTGTCGGGCGCGGCGCCGAAGGGGTCGTCGGGGCGGTTGACGCCGGCGTTGGCGACGGCGAGGTCGAGCGGGCGCTCGGCGTCGGCGGCGTCGATCCATTCGGCGACCGCGGCGGCGTCGCGGACGTCGAGCACCGCCGCCGTCACCTCCGCGCCCGCCGAGCGGGCCGCCGCCGCCACCCCTTCGAGCGCGCCGGAGTCGCGGCCGGCGAGGCTGAGCCGCACCCCGGGGGCGGCGTAGACCCGGGCGAGCGCGGCACCGATGCCGCGGCTCGCGCCGGTGATCAGGACGTGTCGGCCCGCGGCCGTCATGGCGGCGCCCTCAGCTCGGATCGTCGGGCGCCGGCTCTGCCACCGATCGCCGCCGTTGGCCAGCGCCGCGACCGTGGCGCCGGGGCGGGCTCACCAGGTGCGGACGTCGCCGCTGTCGAGGTGGATGAAGTGCGAGCGGGGATAGTAGCCGACGCCGCCGCGCCCCAGATCGAGCGCGGTGTCGCGCACGTGGC
>JAAAPF010000346.1 GCA_009908425.1 Alphaproteobacteria bacterium | reverse complement strand
CGAGCGGACGGGGCGATCGCCGCTTTTGGAAGACCCGTTGTTTCGCCGGTTCTTGGAGCGCATGGGTCCCGGCGCGCTACCGTCGCAGCGTCAGACCAGCCTCGGCTCCGGCGTCATCGTCGATCCCGCCGGGCTGGTCGTCACCAACCATCACGTCGTCGCCGACGCCGACGCCATCGCGGTGCTGCTGAGCGACGAGCGCGCCGTCGAGGCCCGGCTGGTGCACGTCGATCCCGCCACCGACCTCGCGCTGTTGCGGCTCGACGGCGTCGGCGGTCTACCCGCCTTGCCGATCGCCGACAGCGACGAGCTGCAGCCCGGCGACTTCGTGCTCGCCTTGGGCAACCCCTTCGGGGTCGGCCAGTCGGTGTCGAGCGGCATCGTCTCGGCGGTCGGCCGGCGCGCCCGCGGCCTCGATCTGGAAGTGCCGCTGATCCAGACCGACGCGGCGATCAACCCGGGCAATTCCGGCGGGCCGCTGGTCGACGTCGACGGCCGGCTGGTCGGGATCAACACCGCGATCCTCACCCGCGCCGGCGGGTCGGTCGGCGTCGGGTTCGCGATCCCGGCGAACGCGGTGCGGGCGCATCTGGAGGGCGCGCGCGGAGAAAGCAGCACGTGAGCGAGGATCTGTTCGCCGACACCACACCCACCGCCGCCGCCCCCGCGGCCGACACGGCGGCCGCGCCACTGGCCGAGCGCTTGCGGCCGCAGCGGCTCGCCGCCGTCGTCGGTCAGGATGCGGCACTCGCGCCCGAGGGGGCGCTGGGGGCGATGGTGCGCGCCGGGCGGTTGCGTTCGCTCGTGCTCTGGGGGCCGGCCGGTTGCGGCAAGACCACCATCGCGCGGCTGTTGGTGCGCGAGACCGAGGGTCAGCTGCTCTTCCTCTCCGCGGTCACCGCGGGCGTCGCCGACCTACGCAAGACCTTCGAGGCGGCGGACAAGCTGCGCCGCGCCGGCGAGCAGCCGGTACTGTTCATCGACGAGATCCACCGCTTCAACAAGGCGCAACAGGACGGCCTGCTGGCGCGGGTCGAGGACGGCACGATCACCCTCGTCGGCGCCACCACCGAGAACCCGTCCTTCGCGCTGACCAGCGCGCTGCTCTCCAGGCTCGAGGTGGTCGTGCTCGAAGCCCTCGATCAGGCCGCGCTGGGGGTGCTGGTCGACCGCGCCGAGGAGCTTTTGGGCCGCACCCTGTCGCTCACTCCCGCGGCGCGCACCGCGCTCACCGCGCTCGCCGACGGCGACGGCCGCTATCTGGCGACGCTGATCGAGGCGCTCTTGGAGCGCGAGCCCGACGCGCCCTTGGACGAGCGCGGCCTTCTCGACCGGCTGCAGCGGCGCCGGCCGCGCTACGACCGCGACCAGGACCAGCACTTCAACCTGATCAGCGCGCTCCACAAGGCCGTGCGCGGCTCCGATCCCGACGCCGCGCTCTACTGGCTCTGCCGCATGCTGGAGGCCGGCGAGGACCCGCGCTATCTGGCGCGCCGGCTGGTGCGGATGGCGAGCGAGGACGTCGGCCTCGCCGATCCCGACGCGCTGCCGGCGACGCTCGCCGCGGCCCAGGCCTACGAGCGGCTGGGCTCACCCGAGGGCGAGCTGGCGCTGGCGCAGGCGACGGTGCACCTGGCGACCGCGCCCAAGTCCAACGCCGTCTACGCCGCCTACAAGGAAGCCCGAGCCGCCGCCCGCGAGGCCGGCTCGCTGCCGCCCAAGCCGGTCAGCGTCAACGCGCCTACCAAACTCATGCGCGAACTCGGCTACGCCGAGGGCTACGCCTACGACCACGATGCGCCCGGCGGCTTCGCCGGCCAAGACCATTTTCCCGTCGGCCTGGAGCGCCGCACCTTCTACCGCCCGGTCGAGCGCGGCGCCGAGGCCCCGATCGCCCGCCGTCTCGCCGACTGGGAGGCGATCCGCCGCGGCTTGGAGGACCAGACGTGAGTGGCGTTACCCATCTGGCGGTGCGCCCGCAGGACGGCGAGGTGCGCCTCGACCGCTTCCTCAAGCGGCACTACCCTCGGCTGACCCAGGGTCGGCTGCAGAAGCTGGCGCGCACCGGCCAGCTCCGCGTCGACGGCCGCCGGGTCGAGGCCTCGACCCGGGTGACGCCGGGCCAGACCGTCCGCGTCCCGCCGCTGGCCAGCGACGAGCGGCCGCCGCCACGGAGCGCCGAGCGCTTGTCCGACGCCGATATCCGCTACGTGCGCTCGCTCGTCGTCCACGACGACGGGGCGGTGGTGGCGCTCGACAAGCCCGCGGGGCTGGCGGTGCAGGGCGGGCCGAAGACGCCGCGCCACCTCGATCGCCTGCTGCCGGCGCTGGACCAGGACGGCGAGCGCTGCCGGCTGGTCCACCGCCTCGACCGCGACACCGCCGGCCTGTTGCTGCTGGGCCGCGGCGCCGGTGCGAGCGCCCATCTCACCGAGCAGTTCCGCCGCGGCCGGGTCGTCAAGCTCTACTGGGCGCTGGTGCGGGGGCGGGTGCGAGAGCCCCGGGGCATGATCGATCTGGCGCTCGCCAAGAGCGGCGGGCCGGGGCGCGAGCGCGTGGTCGGCGACGACGACGGCAAGGCTGCGAAGACGCTGTTCCGGGTCGTCGCGCGCGCCGGTCGGGTCGCGACCTGGCTGGCGCTCAGGCCGGTCACCGGCCGCACCCACCAGCTGCGGGCGCACTGCGCCGCCATCGGCCACCCGATTTTGGGAGATGCGCGCTACCCCGACGCGCGCGGCACGCTGACCGGCCAGCCGGCGGGGTTGATGCTGCTCGCGCGCGCCGCCGCCTCGACCCATCCCTCCGGCCGGCCGCTGACGTTCGAAGCGCCGCTGTCGCCGCAACTGAAGGCCGGCTTCGACTGGCTCGGCTTCGCCGTCGAGGCGGGCCGCGAGCACGGCCTCGAGGACTTCGCGCCTTGAGCTTCGAGGTGATCGTCTTCGATTGCGACGGCACGCTGGTGGACAGCGGCGCGATGATCGTCGCCGCGATGGCCGGCGCGTTCGACGCCTCGGGCCTGCCGGCGCCGGAAGCGGCGGCGGTGCGCCAAGTGATCGGGCTCTCGCTCGAAGAGGCGGTGCGCGGGCTCGCCCCGCAGCTGGCCGTCGAGACCCGGCGGGCGGTGGTACGGCGCTACCGCACCGCCTTCGGCGGCTTGCGCGCCGACGCCCGCTACGACGAGCCGCTCTTTCCCGGCATGGCGGCGCTGTTGGAGGGGCTCGACGGCGCCGGTCGCCGGCTCGCCATTGCCACCGGCAAGTCGCGCCGCGGCGTCGACCACGTCCTCGCCGTGCACGGCCTGGCGCAGCGCTTCGTCAGCATCCAGAGCGCCGACGGCAACCCGTCGAAGCCCCATCCCGAAATGCTGCGGCGCGCCGTCGCCGAGGCCGGCGGCGCGCCCGAGCGGGCCTGCATGATCGGCGACACCGTCTTCGACATGGAGATGGCGACGCTCGCGGGTGTCGCCGCCATCGGGGTCGGCTGGGGCCACCATCCACCGGACCGGCTGGTCGCCGCCGGCGCCCGCGCGGTGGCGGAGGACGCCGGCGCGCTCGAGGGGCTGCTCCTGCCGTGAAGCGGTTCTACCGGGCCAGCGACACCGCCCCCGCCGAGTGGGGCCACACGGTTCGGCTCGACGGCCGGCCGGTGCAGACGCCGCGCCGGCGTCCGCTCATCCTGCCGACGGCGGCGCTCGCCGAGATCGTCGCGGCCGAATGGGCGGCGCAAGCCGAGACGGTCGCGCCCGACACCATGCCGGTGAACCGGCTCGCCACCACCGCGGTGGATCTGATGCCCGAGCGCCGCAGCGGAGCCATCGACCAGGTCGTAGAGTATGTCGGCACCGACCTGTTGTGCTACCGCGCCGCCTTTCCGGGCGAGCTGGTCGAAGCCCAGCGCCGGCACTGGGACGGACCGCTGGCGTGGCTGGAGGCCACCCACGGCATTCGGCTCGAGGTTACCGCCGCGATGACCCCGCTCGTGCCGGCGGAGGCCGCCGTGCGCGGGGTGGCGACGCTGGTGGCGGGGCTCACCGACTGGCCGCTGGTGGGGCTGCACGCCCTCACCACCGCCTCCGGCTCGGTCGTGCTCGCGCTGATGGTCCACGCCGACGCGCTCACCGCCGCCGCCGCCGGCGACGCGGCGCTGGTCGACGAGCGCTTCGAGCGGGCGCGGTGGGGCGAGGAGGCCGACGCCGCCGCCCGCGAGCGGGTGTTGCTGGCGGAACTCGACGCGGCGGAACGCTTCCTGCGGGCCCTCGATGGCGATTGAGTGACGGTAGACCTCGCGGCGCTTTGCCGCTGCAGCGCAGCATGCTAACCCTGTGCCGCTGCGGAGGAGGTCAACGGTGCAAGCGATTATCGACGAACTTGAACGGCGCCGCGAAGGCGCGCGGGCCGGTGGTGGCGAAAAGCGCATTCAGGCTCAGCATCAGCGCGGAAAGCTGACCGCGCGCGAACGGATCGAACTGCTGCTCGACCCCGGCTCCTTCGAAGAGACCGACATGTTCGTCGAGCATCGCTGTACCGATTTCGGCATGGCCGAGACCAAGGTGCCCGGCGATGGCGTGGTCACCGGCCAGGGCACCATCAACGGCCGGCTGGTCTTCGTGTTCTCGCAGGACTTCACGGTCTTCGGCGGCTCGCTGTCGGAGACCCACGCCGACAAGATCTGCAAGATCATGGATCGCGCCATCGACGTCGGCGCGCCCGTCATCGGCATCAACGACTCGGGCGGTGCCCGCATCCAGGAGGGCGTCGACAGCCTCGCCGGCTACGCCGACGTCTTCGTGCGCAACGTCACCAGCTCCGGCGTGGTGCCGCAAATCAGCGTCATCATGGGGCCGTGCGCCGGCGGTGCGGTCTATTCGCCGGCGATGACCGACTTCATCTTCATGGTGCGCGACAGCTCCTACATGTTCGTCACCGGCCCCGACGTCGTGAAGACGGTGACCAACGAGGAGGTCACCCAGGAGCAGCTCGGCGGCGCCCACACCCACACCACGACGTCGGGCGTGGCCGATCTCGCCTTCGACAACGACGTGCAGGCGCTGCACGAGCTCCGCCGGTTCTTCGACTTTCTGCCGTTGAACAACCGCCAGGAGCCGCCGACCCGGCCCAGCGACGACGATCCCGAGCGCTACGACTACTCGCTGGATTCGCTCGTTCCGCCGAACCCCAACAAACCCTACGACATGAAGGAACTGATCTTTAAGGTCGTGGACGAGGCCGAGTTCTTCGAGCTCCAGCCCGACTACGCCAAGAACATCATCACCGGCTTCGGCCGCTTCGAAGGCTCGACGGTGGGCATCATCGCCAACCAGCCGCTGGTGTTGGCGGGCGTGCTCGACATCGACAGCTCGCGCAAGGCGGCCCGGTTCGTGCGGTTCTGCGACGCCTTCAACATCCCGATCGTGACCTTCGTCGACGTGCCGGGTTTTCTGCCGGGCACGACCCAGGAATACGGCGGCATCATCCAGCACGGCGCCAAGCTGCTGTTCGCCTACAGCCAGGCGACGGTGCCGAAGGTCACGATCATCACCCGCAAAGCCTACGGCGGCGCCTACGTCGTCATGGCCTCCAAGCACCTCCGCGGCGACGTCAGCTACGCCTGGCCGACCGCGGAGATCGCGGTGATGGGGCCGAAGGGCGCGGTGGAGATCATCTTCCGCGGCGATCTCGGCGACGAGGAGAAGATCGCGCAGCGCACCGAGGAGTACCGGCAGCGCTTCGCCAACCCTTTCGTCGGCGCCGGCCGGGGCTTCATCGACGACGTCATCATGCCCCACGGCACCCGCCGCCGGCTCTGTCGCTCCCTGCGCTGGCTGGAGAACAAGCGCGTCGAGGAGCCCTGGAAGAAGCACGACAATCTGCCGCTCTAGGCGTTCGAGGCCAACATGTTCGACAAGATCCTGATCGCCAACCGCGGCGAAATCGCCTGCCGCGTCATCCGGACCTGCAAGAAGCTCGGCATCGAGACGGTCGCCGTCTTTTCCGAGGCGGACGCCGACGCGCTGTTCGTGCGCGAGGCGGACGAGAAGGTCTATCTCGGCCCGGCGCCGGCGAGTGAGAGCTATCTCGTCATCGACAAGATCGTCGACGCCTGCAAGGCGACCGGCGCCCAGGCGGTGCACCCCGGCTACGGCTTTCTCTCCGAGCGCAAGCCCTTCCGCGACGCGCTGGATGCCGCCGGCATCACCTTCATCGGCCCGCCCGGCGACGCCATCGACGCCATGGGCGACAAGCTGACCTCGAAGCGTCTCGCCGACAAGGCCGGGGTCAGCATCGTCCCCGGCCATCCGGACGCGGTCCGCGATCCCGACGAGGCCCGCCGGCTCGCCGAGGAGATCGGCTATCCGGTGATGATCAAGGCCTCCGCCGGCGGCGGCGGCAAGGGCATGCGCATCGCCCACGACCGCGGTGAGCTCGACGACGGGCTCGCCCGGGCGCAGTCGGAGGCGCTCTCGTCCTTCGGCGACGACCGCGTCTTCCTCGAGCGCTTCGTCGAGAAGCCGCGCCATATCGAGATCCAGGTCCTGGGCGACCAGCAAGGTAACTACGTCTACTTGTGGGAGCGCGAGTGCTCCATCCAGCGTCGTCACCAGAAGGTCATCGAGGAGGCGCCGTCGCCGTTCCTCGACCCCGAGACCCGCAAGGAGATGGGTGAGCAGGCGGTCGCCCTCTCCAGAGCCGTCGGCTACTTCTCCGCCGGCACGGTCGAGTTCATCGTCGACCCCAACCGCAACTTCTTCTTTTTGGAGATGAACACGCGGTTGCAGGTCGAGCACCCGGTGACCGAGCTCATCACCGGGCTCGACCTGGTCGAGGAGATGATCAAGGTCGCCGCCGGCCAGAAGCTGTCGTTCGGTCAGGACGACGTGAAGATGGACGGTTGGGCCATGGAGGTCCGCGTCTACGCCGAGGACCCGGCGCGCGGCTTCTTGCCGGCGACGGGGCGGCTCGTGAAGCTGCAGTACCCCAAGCGCGAGCAGGTGCGCGTCGACGAGGGCGTCGTCGAGGGCGACGAGGTCACCCTCTTCTACGATCCGATGGTGGCCAAGGTCTGCACCCACGGCGCCACCCGCGCCGACGCGGTCCGGCGGATGAGCCAGGCGCTCGACGACCTCGTCATCCGCGGGCTCGGCAACAACGTCGACTTCTTGACCTCGTTGATCGCGCATCCGCAGTTCCGGGCCGGCGACATGTCGACGAACTTCATCGCCGAGCACTACGGCGAGCGGTTCGAGCCCCAGCCGGTCCAGGGCGATCTGGCGCTCCGGTTCGCGATGGTCGCGGCCTGCATGCGCTCCTACGAGAGCGACCGGGCCCAAAAGATCCAGGGCCAGCTCAAGCACTACCGGCCGTTTCGGGCCAAGAGCTGGATGGTCTGGGTCGGCGGCGAGGCCATCGAGATCGAGCTCGAGCACGACCACGAGTTCACCTGGGCGGTGCGCGGGGCCGGGCGGACGCACC
>JAAAPF010000047.1 GCA_009908425.1 Alphaproteobacteria bacterium | reverse complement strand
CGCGGCGCGAGCCCGGCGGCCGCGCCGGCGGCCGCGCCGCCGCGGCGGCGCGCCGGCCCCGCATCACGCTGCGCGCCCAGGAGCGCGATACCGAAGGCGAGGGCGAGCACGGCGACGAGGGGGTTGTCTCCGACGGCTGAGCGGGCCACTTCTCGTGAGGTGGCGCGGGCGTGCCACCGGCCGGGCCGGTTTCCCTGGTGCGGGAACTTGGGTATCCTCGCGCGGGTGGGTTCGGGAGTCGCAGTCGAGTGATGGCGAACGATCCTTACGAAGACACGGAGACGCCGGACGGTGACGTCGCCACCAAGACACGCACCAAAACGCAGCGGCCGTCGCTTTACAAAGTGCTGCTACTGAACGACGATTACACCCCGATGGAGTTCGTCGTGCTGGTTTTGCAGCGCTTTTTCGGAAAATCGGCCGAAGACGCGACGCGTATCATGCTGCACGTTCACCAGAAGGGAGTGGGCGTTTGCGGCGTTTACACCTACGAAATCGCCGAGACCAAGGTGGCGCAGGTCATCGAGTTCGCGCGGCAGCACCAACATCCGCTCCAGTGCACCATGGAGAAAGAGTGACACGGCGGAACGGGTTGGGGGTCGCGGCGGTTTTGGCGGAGGCTTGAGGAGATGCCCATGTTGTCCAAGAACCTCGAGCGGGCCCTCCGGCGGGCGCTGGCGCTCGCGAACGCGCGCCAGCACGAATTCGCCACCATCGAGCACCTGCTCCTCGCCCTCGCCGACGATCAGGACGCGGGTACCGTGCTCAAGGCCTGCGCGGTCGACATCGACAAGCTCAAGGAGGATCTGACCGAGTTCCTCGACCACGAGCTCGGCTCGCTGGTGGTGGAAGGTCAGGTCGACGCCAAGCCCACGGCGGGCTTTCAGCGCGTCATCCAGCGCGCGGCGATCCACGTGCAGTCCTCCGGGCGCAGCGAGGTGAGCGGGGCCAACGTCCTGGTGGCGGTGTTCTCCGAGCGCGAGAGCCACGCCGTCTATTTCTTGCAAGAGCAGAACATGTCGCGGCTCGACGCCGTGAACTACATCAGTCACGGTATCGCGAAACGAGCAGGGATGTCGGAGGCGCGGGCGGTGCGCGGTTCGGACGAGCAGAAGACCGACGAGCAGAGCGAGGACACCGAGCGCGAGGCGCTGGCGGCCTACTGCGTCGACCTCAACAAGAAGGCGCGGGACGGCAAGATCGACATCCTCGTCGGGCGCGACGTGGAGGTCGAGCGGACCATCCAGATCCTGTGCCGGCGGTCCAAGAACAACCCGCTGTTCGTGGGTGATCCGGGGGTCGGCAAGACCGCGATCGCCGAAGGGCTGGCCCTTCGGATCGTCAACGGCGAGGTGCCGGAGGTGCTCAAGCACGCCGTCATCTACGCCCTCGACATGGGCGCGCTGCTCGCCGGGACGCGCTACCGCGGCGATTTCGAGGAGCGCTTGAAGGCGGTGCTCGCCGAACTGGAGCACGACGAGAGCGCGATCCTGTTCATCGACGAGATCCACACCGTCATCGGAGCGGGGGCGACCTCGGGCGGCTCGCTGGACGCCTCCAACCTGTTGAAGCCGGCGTTGGCGTCGGGTGCGCTGCGCTGCATCGGCTCGACCACCTACAAGGAGTTCCGGTCCTACTTCGAAAAGGATCGCGCCCTGGTCCGCCGCTTTCAGAAGATCGACATCACCGAGCCCTCCAACGACGAGGCGGTGCGGATCCTCGAAGGCCTCAAGCCCAGCTTCGAGGACCACCACGGCGTCCAGTACACCCAGAACGCGCTGCAGTCGGCGGTCGATCTGGCGGTGCGCTACATCCACGACCGCAAGCTGCCCGACAAGGCGATCGACATCATCGACGAGGTCGGGGCGGCGCAGGCCCTCAAGCCGGACAGCCAGCGGCGCAAGACGATCCAGTCGAAGGACATCGAAGAGATCGTCGCCAAGATGGCGCGGGTGCCGGTCAAGAGCGTGTCCGCCAAGGACAAGGAGGCGCTGCGCACCCTCGAGGAGGACATCAAGGGCGGCGTGTTCGGTCAGGACAAGGCGATCGAGGCGCTGTCCTCGGCGATCAAGCTCAGCCGGGCCGGGTTGCGCGAGGTGCAAAAGCCGATCGGCTCCTATCTGTTCTCCGGGCCCACCGGGGTCGGCAAGACCGAGGTGGCGCGCCAGCTCGCCGGGGTGATGGGGATCGAGCTGATCCGCTTCGACATGTCCGAGTACATGGAGCGTCACGCCGTCTCGCGGCTGATCGGCGCGCCCCCGGGCTATGTCGGCTTCGACCAGGGCGGGCTGCTGACCGACAGCATCGACCAGCACCCCCACGCCGTGCTGCTGCTCGACGAGATCGAGAAGGCCCATCCGGAGGTGTTCAACATCCTCCTGCAGGTGATGGACTACGGCAAGCTCACCGACAACAACGGCAAGACGGTCGACTTCCGCAACGTCATCTTGATCATGACGACCAACGCGGGCGCGTCCGACATGTCGAAGCCGGCGATGGGCTTCATGCGCGAGGGCCGCGAGGGCGAGGACACCGACGCGATCAACCGCTTGTTCACGCCGGAATTCCGCAACCGCCTCGACGCGGTCATCGCCTTCGCGCCGTTGACGCCGAACGTGGTGGCGCACGTCGTCGACAAGTTCGTCAAGGAGCTGAGCGCCCAGCTCGCCGACAAGCGGGTCGCGCTCGAGGTCGACGAGGACGCCCGGTTGTGGCTGGCCGAGCGGGGTCACGAACCGCTCTTCGGTGCCCGCCCGCTGGGCCGCGTCATCCAGGAGAAGATCAAGCGGCCGCTCGCCGACGAGCTCCTCTTCGGCAAGCTCGCCAAGGGCGGCAAGGTGTTGGTCACGGTCGAGGATGGTGAACTTTCCTTCGTCATCACCGGCGGCAACGGCCAGTCGTTGCTGCCGCCGCCGGGTGAGGCCGACGGTGACGAAGGCGAAGGCGACCGCGAACCGCAGGTGCCCGAGCCCGCCTGACCGGGCGGGGTCACGACCGAGGGAGATGGGACGACGCCGGCCTCAGCGCCGGCGTCGTTTCTCGTCGTGGCGGGAGATCGGGCCTGCGTTCCGTGGTTCGGCCACGCGCAGGGTCAACGGCGCCGCGCGGCGGGCTCGCCTTTCGCAGTGCGGTCGCGCCGGCAGCGCGCGGAGCAGTAGCGCACGTTCGCCCAGTCCTTCGCCCACTTCTTGCGCCAGGTGAACGGCCGGCGGCAGGCGGCGCAGGTCTTCGCGGGCAGCTCGGCCTTGTCGTTGGCGCGGCGCTTCAAAGCTCGAGCCCGAGTTGGCGGGATTCGCGGCGTTGCTTCGCGTCGGCGCGGCCGCGCGGACCGCGCCCGGTCCGCGGCAGGCCCGAGCGGCGGCTGCCGTGGCGCGCCTGGACGGTGTCGGCCTCCTCGCCGTAGCCGGCGCCGATCCGGACGGCGAAGATCCGGTCGCGCGCGCTCCGCACCGCGGAGGCGTGGTCGACCACAGGCGGCGGGTAGTCCAGGCCGGCGGCCGCGCCGCTCTTCCACGGCTCGTGCAAGGCCTTGGCCGCGAGCCCCGCGAGCTCGGGCACCCAGCGGCGGATGAAGACGCCGTGGGGATCGAGGTCGCGCGACTGCTTGATGGGGCTGTAGATCCGCACCGTGTTGATGCCGGTGGTGCCCGACTGCATCTGCATCTGCGACCAGTGGATGCCGGGCTCGAAGTCGGTGAACCAGCGCGCCAGGAGCGGGCCCGTCGCGCGCCAGTCGAGCCAGAGATGGTAGCTCGCGAAGGACACCAGCATCGCCCGCACCCGGAAATTGATCCAGCCGTGGGCGGCGAGCGCGCGCAGGCAGGCGTCGACGAAGGGATAGCCGGTGCGGCCCTCGGCGAAGGCCTCGAGTTTCGCCGGGTCGGCGTCGCGGTCGAGCCGATCGTAGGCGCGGTGGAAGTGCGTGAACTCGATCGAAGGCTGGCTCTCCAGCTTCTGGATGAAGTGGCAGTGCCAGTGCAGGCGCGAGCGGAACGAGACCAGGCTCTGCGCCTGCGTGCGATCGCCGTCGGGGCCGTCGTGCGCCGCGAGCTCGGCGCGGGACCGCTGGTACACCTCCCGCAGCGAGAGCGTGCCCCAGGCGAGATGCGGCGACAGCCGCGAGCAGGCGTCGAAGGCCTCGACCGGCGTCGCCATCGCGCGGCGGTAGTCGCGCCCGCGCGGGCCGACGAAGCCGGTCAGGAGATCGAGCCCGGCGTCCCGCCCGCCGGGCTGGCGCTGGGGCGGGTCGTCGGCGAGGCCGAGCGCCGCCGCCGACGGGATCGCGGCGCCGTCGAGCACCGGCGGGTTCAAGGCCGCCGGCGCCTCCGCCACCGGCGCGCGCATCAGCTTCTCCCAGCGTGCGGCCCAGCCGTCGCGGCGGGTAAGCCCGCGGATCACGCCGTGCTGGCGGCGTTCGTGCCAAGCCACGCCGCGCTCGCGCAGGAGCTCGGCCACCCGCCGGTCGCGGGCGTAGGTCCAGGCGTTGCCGGTCTCCTGGTGCGACCAGAGCGCCGCCACCGGCATCCGGTCGAGCACATCGCGCAGCACCTCGACGGCGTCGCCGGTGCGGACGACCAGTCCGCCCCCGCGCGCCCGGAGTTCGGCGTCGAGCTCGGTCAGGCCTTCGGCGACGAAGCGCCATTGCCGGCCGGAGCTGTCCGGCAAGGCCCAAAAGCCGGGCTCGGCGATGTAGAGCGCCAGGACGGGCCCGCGCGCCGCCGCCTCGGCGAGCGGGACGTGGTCGTGGACGCGGAGGTCGCGCTTGAACCAGACGACGTGAAGGGGCGGGCTCGTTCGGGTCATGGCCTGCGAGGTAGCACCCGCCGGCCGTCAGGCGAGACCGCGCGGCACGGGCTCGCCGAGCTGGTCGAGCCGTCGGGCGAGACGGGCGAGCTGGCGGTCGAGTTCGGCGTGATCCGAGGGCACCAGCGTCGGGCCCGGCCGACGTACCGCGGCCGACGCGATCAACCCGCGGCGGCGGTAGATCTCCTTTCTGAGCGCGAGCCCGACGCCCGGCTGCTGTTCCAGGCGGATCAGCGGGAGGTGAGCGTCGAAGAGGTCCTCGGCGCGCTCGCGCGCGCCGGCTCGAAAGGCCCGGCAGATCGCCACCAGCGCTTCGGGGAAGGCGTAGCCGGTCATGCAGCCGTCGGCGCCGAGATGCAGCTCGGAGGCGAGAAAGAGGCCGCCGTTGGCGGTGAGAATGGCGAGCCGGCGCAGCCCCTCCTCACGCTCGCATCGGCGGATCTCCGCCAGCTTGGCGAGTCCCGGCCAGTCCTCGTGCTTGAACATCACCACGCTCGGGCAGCGCTCGACGATGCGCCGATAGGTGGCGACGGAGAAGTTCACGCCCGTGGTGAGCGGATAGTCCTGAAAGCAGATCGGAACGTCCTGGCCGAGCGCGGCGGCGACCTCGACCAGGTAGGCTTCGACCGCCGCCTCGGTCGCGGTGCCGGGCGGGCAGGCGATCATCACCCCGGCGGCACCGGCCGCCATGGCGTCGCGGGCGCGGGCGACCAGCGGCACCAGGCCGGGCGCGCTCGCGCCCACCACCACCGGCACCCGACCGTCGACGCGGTCGAGAAAGCGGGCGGTCACCGCCTTGAACTCGTCGGCGAGCAGCTTGGTGGCCTCGCCCATGACGCCGAGGATGGTGATGCCGGCGGCCCCCGCCTCCAGATAGCCCGCCACCAGACGGTCGATGCTCGCCGGGTCGACCTCGCCGTCGTCGGTGAACGGCGTCGGCGCGATGACGAAGGCGCCGGTGACGCCGGCATCGATCCGCTGCATGGCACGCTCCCACTCGCTGTCGCCGCGGCGGCTTGCGCGAAGGCCCCGGGCTTGGCAAGCGTTGCGGTCCCCGAGGGAGAGGATCATGCGCTACGCTCTCGACGGCGTGGAGCCGGAGATCGACCCGACCGCGTGGATCGCGCCGACCGCGGTGGTGCTCGGCCGCTGCCGGCTGGAGGCGCGCTCGAGCCTGTGGTTCGGCGCGGTGGTGCGCGGCGACAACGAGTTGATCGTGGTCGGCGAAGGCAGCAACGTGCAGGAGAACTGCGTGCTGCACACCGACCCGGGCTACCCGTTGACGATCGGGCCGGGGGTGACCGTGGGCCATCTCGCCATGCTGCACGGCTGCACCGTCGGGGCCGGCAGCCTGATCGGCATCGGCGCCACCGTGATGAACGGTGCGCGCATCGGCGAGCGCTGTCTGATCGCGGCCCACGCCTTCGTTCCCGAGGGCCAGGAGATCCCCGACGACAGCCTGGTCATGGGCCAGCCCGGCAAGATCGTGCGGGCGGTCTCAGACGAGCAGGCGGCGCGGATGCGCCAGGGGGCGGACAACTACGTGCGGCGGGCGCAGACCTACCGCGAACGCCTGCGGCCGCTCGGCGCGGGCGACGATGGTGGTGCTGGATCGACCTGAAAGCCTGCGTCAATCCCGCACATTAAGACGAGGTGCGGCATCGCCACGTGCCCGCACACGGTGGCTGAAATCCAGCGAGGACGACGACATGGACGAGCCGAAGCTCGGCGAGGGCGCACTGGTGGTGCGCTTCGCCGGGGACAGCGGCGACGGCATTCAGCTGACGGGAACCCGCTTCACCGCGGCCGCGGCCTTCACCGGCGCGGACGTTTCGACCTTTCCGGATTTTCCCGCCGAGATCCGCGCCCCCGCCGGCACGACCTACGGCGTGTCCGCCTTTCAGATCCAGATCGGGCGGCGCACCGTGCGCACGCCCGGCGACCGGGTCGACGTGCTGGTGGCGCTCAACCCGGCGGCGCTCATGGTCAACCTGGACGAGCTCCGCCCGGGCGGGGTGATCGTCGCCGATTCCGCCGCCTTCACCGACCGCAACCTGAAGAAGGCCGGCTACGCCGCCAGCCCGCTCGACGACGGGTCGCTCGACGGCTACCGGCTGGTGGCGCTCGACGTCACCAAGCTCACCGCCGAGGCGGTCAAGCCGGCCGGGGTCAAGGCCCGCGACGCCGGCCGTGCCCGCAATTTCTGGACCCTCGGCCTGGTGCTCTGGCTCACCGGCGGCGACGTCGCCAAGAGCGCGGCGTGGATCGCCGAGCGCTTCAAGGCCAACGCGCAGCTGGTCGACGCCAACACCCGCGCGCTCGAGGCCGGCCACGCCTTCGGCGACACCGCCGAGCTGGCGCGGGTCGAGCCGGTGTTGGAGGCCGGACCGTCGCCGCTGCCGGGCGGGCGCTACCGCTCGATCTCGGGTGCCGACGCGCTCTGCCTCGGGCTCGTGACCGGCGCGCATCTGGCCGATCTGGAGCTGGTCTACGGCTCCTATCCGATCACGCCGGCGTCCTCGATGCTCCACGGCCTCGCCCGGCTCGGGGCCTACGGCGTCGACGTCTTCCAGGCCGAGGACGAGATCGCGGCGATCGGGGTGGCGCTGGGCGCCTCCTACGCCGGCAAGCTCGGGATCACCGGCAGCTCGGGGCCGGGCATGGCGCTCAAGACCGAGATGCTGGGCCTGGCCCTCGCCGCCGAGCTGCCGCTGGTGGTGATCGACGCCCAGCGCGGCGGACCCTCGACCGGACTGCCGACCAAGACCGAACAGTCCGACCTCTTGCAGGCGGTGCTCGGGCGCAATGCCGACTCGCCGCTGCCGGTTCTCGCCGCCGCGACGCCGCACGACGCCTTCGAGATGGCGATCGAGGCGATCCGCCTGGCGGTGCGGGCGATGACGCCGGTGATCCTGCTCACCGACGGCTTTCTCGCCAACGCCACCGAGCCCTGGGCGATCCCCGACCTGGCCGCGCTCGCGCCGATCGAGCGGCCGCCCCACGGCACGCGGCAGCCCTACGAGCACGACCCCGAGACGCTGGCGCGGCCGTGGATCCCCGCCGGCACGCCCGGGTTGCGGCACCGCATCGGCGGGCTGGAGCGCCAGGACGGCACCGGCTCGGTCTCCTACGAGCCGGCCAACCACCAGCGCATGACCGAGTTGCGCCACGCCCGCGTGGCACGGCTGGCGGACGCCGTTGCCGAGCAAGCCTTCGAGGCCGGCGGCACCGACGACGACATCCTGGTGGTGGGCTGGGGCTCCACCTACGGCGCGCTGACCTCCGCGGTGGATCAGCTGCGCGGCGAGGGGTTGAAGGTCGCGCAGCTCCATCTGCGCCATCTGAGCCCGCTGCCGCGCAACCTGGGCGATCTACTGGCCGCCTTCGACCGGGTGCTGGTGGCCGAGCTCAACATGGGCCAGCTCGCGCTCCTGCTGCAGGGCCGCTACGCCCGGCCGGTGGCCTCGCTCACCAAGGTGGCCGGCCGGCCGTTCGGCATCGGCGAGATCAAGAACCGCGTCCGCGCGGAGTTGGGAGTCGAGGCATGAGCGATACGCTCGATCAGGCGGTGCCGGCCGCGCCCGAGAGGAGCGCCAGCCCGCGAACGGCGAAGGACTACGCCTCCGACATGGAGGTGCGGTGGTGCCCGGGCTGCGGCGACTACGCGATCTTGAAGGCGGTGCAGAAGACGCTGGCCGAGCTGGAGGCCGACCCCGACCGCACGGTCTTCCTCTCGGGCATCGGCTGTGCGGCGCGCTTTCCCTATTACGTCGACACCTACGGCTTTCACACCATCCACGGCCGCGCCGCGGCGATCGCCACCGGCGTCAAGCTGGCCCAGCCGGAGCTCGACGTCTGGGTGGTCTCGGGCGACGGCGACAGCCTGTCGATCGGCGGCAACCACCTGCTGCACCTGCTCAGGCGCAACGTCGACCTCGTCTATCTCCTGTTCAACAACGAGGTCTACGGCCTGACCAAGGGCCAGGCCTCGCCCACCAGCCCGGTCGGGCAGGTGACGCCGTCGACGCCGGGCGGCTCGTTGGACGCGCCGGTGCACGCCGGGCGCTACGTGCTGGGCTGCGGCGGCACCTTCTTCGCGCGCGTGCCCGACGTCGCCCAGGCGCAGCAGGTGGAGGTCATGAAGGCGGCGCACGCCCACGCCGGCACCGGCTTCGTCGAGATCCTGCAGAACTGCATCGTCTACCACGACGGCGCCTGGAGCACGGTCACCGACAAGAAGACCGCGGCCGAGCGCCAGCTCTGGTGCCGCCACGGCGAGCCGCTGCGCTTCGGCGAGGGCGGGGCGAAGGCGCTGCGGCTGAACGCCGCCGCGCTGACCCTCGAGGCGTTCACCCCCGGGGTCGACGGCGAGGCGGCCGAGGTGCTCGTTCACGATGCCGGCAACCCGATGCTGGCCCGCCTGCTGTGCGAGCTCGACGAGCCCACCGCGCTGGGGGTGATCCACCGCCGCGACGCCGCGGTGTCGGAACGGCGGCATCACGCCGCCCGCCCGCCGCAGCGCCGCGAGCCCGCGGCGCTGCAGGAACTCTTGAACGGGAGCGACACCTGGCGGATCTAGGTGGGGTCGCCGGCGCCGCGCGCCGACGCCGCGACGGCCCATCCGCCGAAAGAACGCCCCGACGCCGACGGCGCAAGGAACTACAACGCGACGAAACGGGTAGCGCGGGTGGTGTCGCCGCGCCGCCGGGTTTGCCAGGTGAAGGACCGAGATGACCGAAGCCCTGCAGCTGCGCGACGAGCCTCTCTCGCAGGACGACGTCGGCGCCGACGTCGCCGAGTTGCGCTCGGCGATCCTCGCCAAGTTGATGTACCAGGTCGGCAAGGACGCCGACCACGCCAGCGACCGCGACTGGTTCCTCGCGACCGCCTACGCCCTGCGCGACCAGGTCACCCGGCGCTGGGTGGCCAGCACGCAGGACACCTACGAGCGCGAGCGCAAGCGGGTCTACTACCTCTCGGTCGAGTTTCTGATCGGCCGGCTGATGAGCGACAGCATGTCGAACATGCGGCTGTTGGAGCCGTGCCGACAGGCGCTGGGCGAGCTCGGCATCGACTTCGATCGCATCGCCGGCATCGAGGCCGACGCCGCGCTCGGCAACGGCGGTCTGGGCCGGCTCGCCGCCTGCTTCATGGAGAGCATGTCGAGCGTCGGCCTCGCCGGCTACGGCTACGGCATCCGCTACCGTCACGGCCTGTTCCGCCAGGCCTTCGTCGACGGCTGGCAGGTCGAGCGCCCGGAGGACTGGCTGGAGTACGGCAACCCCTGGGAGTTCGAGCGCCCCGAGGTGATCTACGAGATCGGCTTCGGCGGTAGCGTCGAGCGCACCACCGATCGCCGCGCCCGCTGGCAGCCGGCCGAGCGCGTCAACGCCATCGCCTACGACACCCCCATCGTCGGCTGGGCCGGCCGGCAGGTGAACACCCTGCGCTTGTGGTCGGCGCGCGCCGTCGAGCCCGTGCTGCTCAGCGAATTCAACCTCGGCCACTATGTCGGTGCGCTCGCCGGCAAGGCCAACGCCGAGAGCATCTCGCTCGTGCTCTATCCCGACGACAGCACCGAGGCCGGGCGCGAGCTCCGCCTGAAGCAGGAATACTTCTTCGTGGCGGCGTCGTTGCAGGATCTGTTGCGGCGCCATCTGGACTATTACGGCACCTTCGACAACCTGCCCGACAAGGTGGCGCTCCAGCTCAACGACACCCATCCGGCGCTGGCGGTGCCGGAGCTGATGCGCCTGCTGGTCGACGTCCACGGCGTCCCCTGGCAGGACGCCTGGACCCTCGTGCAGGGGGTGGTGAACTACACCAACCACACCCTGCTGCCCGAGGCCCTGGAGAGCTGGCCGGTCCCGATCGTCGAGCGGCTGCTGCCCCGGCACATGCAGATCATCTACGAGCTCAACGCCGACTTCCTGCGTGAGCTGCGCCACCGGAGCGGGGTCGACGACGAGATCGTGCGCGACGTCTCGCTGATCGACGAGTCGAGCGGGCGGCGCGTCCGCATGGGCCATCTCGCCTTTCTGGGCGCGCGCAAGGTGAACGGGGTGTCGGTGCTGCACACCGATCTGATGAAGCGGACGGTGTTCGGGCCGCTCGATCGGATCATGCCGCACAAGATCAACGCCAAGACCAACGGGATCACCCCGCGCCGCTGGCTGTTGGTGTGCAACCAGCCGCTCGCCGGCCTGATCACCGAGTGCATCGGCGAGAACTGGGTGGGCAACACCGACGAGCTGGCGGCGCTGGAGCCCTTGATCGAGGACGCCGGCTTCCGCGAGCGCTTCGCCGCCGCCAAGCGCGCCAACAAGGAGCGGCTGGCCGACGTCGTCGGCCGCCGCTACGGCCTCCAGCTCGACCCGAGCGCGCTCTTCGACGTCCAGATCAAGCGCATCCACGAGTACAAGCGCCAGCTGCTCAACATTCTCGAGACCATCGCGGTCTACAATACCATGCGGGCGCAGCCCCACCGCGACTGGCAGCCCCGCGTCAAGATCTTCGCCGGCAAGGCGGCGGCGTCCTACCACCAGGCCAAGCTGGTGATCAAACTGATCAACGACGTCGCCAAGATGGTGAACAGCGACCCGCTGGTGGGCGACCGGCTCAAGGTGATCTTCATCCCGAACTACAACGTGTCGCTGGCCGAACTCTTGATCCCGGCGGCCGACCTGTCGGAGCAGATCTCGACCGCCGGGATGGAGGCGTCGGGCACCGGCAACATGAAGTTCGCGCTCAACGGTGCGGTGACGATCGGCACCCTCGACGGCGCCAACGTCGAGATCCGCGAGCACGTCGGCCCCGAAAACATTCACATCTTCGGCCTGACGGCGGACGAGGTGGCGCAGCACTGGGCCGACGGCTTCGATTCGCACGCGGCGGTGCGGCGGACGCCGGCGCTCGCCGAGGCGCTCGAGCAGGTCCGCTCCGGCGTGTTCTCGCCCGACGAGCCGCACCGGTTCCGCGGCTTCGTCGACGGTATCGTCCACCACGACCGCTACCTCGTCACCGCCGACTTCCCGGCCTACGCCGACGCGCAAGCCGATGTCGCGCGGGAGTTCGACACCGCGGAGTGGTGGTACAAGGCGGCGCGCAACACCGCGCGGATGGGGTGGTTCTCCTCCGACCGCACGGTGCGGGATTATGCCGAAGAGATTTGGCGCGCGCCGTTCGATCCGTTACCCGGGGGCTGACGGCGCAGCGCAGCATTCCGCTCGCGCCGGGCAGGCCCGCCGCGCCGCGGCACCAAAAGGGGAGGATCGGCGATGGTCTCCAGACCGAGGCCCGCACCCAATCTCGCGCGCAACGCCATGGCCTACGTGCTCGCCGGCGGGCGGGGCACCCGGCTCTACGAACTGACCGACAGTCGCGCCAAGCCGGCCGTCCATTTCGGCGGCAAGTCGCGCATCATCGATTTCGCGCTCTCCAACGCGCTCAATTCGGGCATTCGGCGGATCGCCGTCGCCACCCAGTACAACGCGTTCAGCCTGATCCGCCATCTGCAGCGCGGCTGGAACTTCTTCCGCCCCGAGCGTAACGAGAGCTTCGATATCCTGCCCGCCTCGCAGCGCATCGCCCCCAACCAGTGGTACGAGGGCACCGCCGACGCGGTCTATCAGAACGCCGACATCATCGAGCGCTACGGCGTCGAGTACGTCATCGTGCTCGCCGGCGACCACGTCTACAAGATGGACTACGAGGCGATGCTGCGCGATCACGTCGAGACCGGGGCCGACGTGACCGTGGGCGTCATCGAAACCCCGCGCCCGCAGGCGAGCGCCTTCGGGGTGATGCACGTCGACGAGAACGACCGCATCATCGACTTCGTCGAGAAGCCCGCCGATCCTCCCGGCATTCCGGACAACCCGGAGATCGCGTTGGCGTCGATGGGCATCTACGTCTTCAGCGCGGCGTTTCTGTTCGAGCAACTGCGCCGGGACGCGAGCGTCAGCGGTTCGAATCGCGACTTCGGCAAGGATCTTATTCCTTATATCGTCCGGTACGGCCACGCCCACGCCCACCGCTTCACCGCCTCGTGCGTCCGCGCCGACACCGAGCCCGAGGCCTATTGGCGCGACGTCGGCACCATCGACGCCTACTGGGCCGCCAACATCGACCTCTGCACGGTCACCCCGGCGCTCGACCTCTACGACCACAACTGGCCGATCTGGACCTACGCCGAGATCACCCCGCCGGCCAAGTTCGTCCACGACGAGGAGGGGCGGCGCGGCAACGCCATCAGCTCGCTGGTGGCCGGCGGCTGCATCATCTCCGGCGCGAACCTCAACACCAGTCTGGTCTTCTCCAACGTCCACTGCCACTCGTTCTCCAGCCTGAGCGGCTGCGTGGTGATGCCGGACGTCGACGTCGGCCGCGGCGCGCGGCTGACCAACTGCGTCGTCGACCGCCGGGTGCGCATCCCGGCCGGGCTGGTCGCCGGCGAGGACCCCGAGCGCGACGCCGAGCGCTTCCGCCGTACCGACAACGGCATCACGCTGATCACCGTGCCGATGATCGAGCGGCTGGAGAGCTGACGGGCATGCGCGTGCTCATGGTCGCCTCGGAGTGCTATCCGCTCGCCAAGAGCGGGGGGCTCGCCGACGTCGTGGGTGCGCTGCCGCCCGCGCTCGCGGCCCTCGGCCACACGGTGCTCGTCTGCCTGCCCGGCTATCCGAGCGTGTTCGCGGCGCTCGACGCCGCCGCCGAGATCGATTCCTACCCCGAGCTCTACGGCGGGCCGGCGCGGGTGCTGCGGGGGCGGGCCGCCGGTCTCGACGTCGCCGTGGTCGACGCGCCGCACCTGTTCGACCGCCCCGGCCACCCGTATGTCGGCCCCGACGGCGACGAATGGCCCGACAACGGCTTTCGCTTCGCGGCGCTGGCGGTGGTGGCGCGCGAACTCGCCCTCGGCCGCGTCGCCGACCTCGCCGTCGACGTCGTCCACGCCCACGACTGGCAGGCCGGGCTGGTGCCGGCCTATCTGGCGCTCGATTCGCGCCCGCGGCCGGCGACGGTCATGACCATCCACAACCTGTCGTTCCAGGGACAGATGCCGGCGGCGTGGCTCGGCCGGCTCGGCCTGCCGGCGCACGCCTTCGGCGCCGACGGCGTCGAGTACTACGGCGGTGTCGGGTTCTTGAAGGCCGGGCTCTACTACGCCGACCAGCTGACCACGGTGAGCCCGTCCTACGCCCGCGAGATCCAGGGCTCGCTCTGGGGCATGGGCATGGAGGGGCTGTTGAGCGCGCGGGCCCACGATCTCACCGGCATCGTCAACGGCATCGACACCACGGTCTGGAACCCCGCCGCCGATCCCCTGGTGTCACCGCCCTACGACGCCGACACGCTGGAACGCCGCGGCGAGCACAAGGCGCACCTGCAGGCCCAGTTCGGCCTCGACGTCGACCCCGAGCGGCCGCTCTTCGCGATCATCAGCCGCCTCGCCTGGCAGAAGGGCACCGATCTGCTGGTGGAAGCCCTCGACGGCGCCGTCGGCGCCGGCGGGCAGATGCTCATCCTCGGCAGCGGCGACCCCGGCATGGAGGAACGCTGCGCCGGCGCCGCCGCGGTCTACCCCGGCCGGGTCGCGACCTGGTTCGGCTACAACGAGGCGTTCGCCCACCGCATCCAGGCCGGGGCCGACGGCATCGTCGTGGCGTCGCGCTTCGAACCTTGTGGGCTCACCCAACTCTACGGCCTGCGCTACGGCTGCGTGCCGGTGGTGGCCGGGACCGGTGGGCTGGTCGACACCGTGACCGACGCCGACACCGACCCCGACCACGGCACCGGCTTCGTCTTCGCCGCCGGCGACGCCCTGGCGCTGCGCCGAGCCTTCGCGCGCGTCGCCGAGGCCTACGCGGACCGTGAGCGTTGGCGCGCGATCCAGCGCCGCGGCATGGCGCAGGACCTCGGCTGGACCCGGGCGGCGCAGGCCTATGTCGAGGTGTACGAGCGCGCGGGGGCGTCGCGCCACGGCCGCTGACGCGCCGCTGCCCGGCCGACGCCGGCGGCGGTTGACGGCGGGCCGCGATCGCGCTCTACCGCGCCCCGTCGTCGCGGGAACGCAACGCCGGGCCGTTCCGCGGACCCGGCCGAACCTCGGGGGGATCCTCACGTGTCGTCCACGCCGGGCGGTGCCGCGCCGCGGCTCTATCACCTGCACCCGCTGACCGCCGGGCCGATCGCGGCCTGGGGCGGGCACTTCGCGCGCGCCCGCGCGATGGGCTTCGACGGCGTCCACGTCGCCAGCCCGTTCGCCGCCGGCGCCGGCGGCTCGTTGGCGTTGCCGGCCGATCCCTTCACGCTCGACCCGCGCCTCGCCGGCGACGGCGGCGAGGCGGCGCCGGCCCTCGCCGGCGTCGCCGCCGCGGCGGCGGCCGAGGGGCTGTCGCTCTGGCTCGAGATGATCGTGCCCTTCGTCGCCGCGGACGGTCTCGTCGCCCGCACCCATCCGCACTGGATCGACCGCGACGCCCAGGGCGCGCCCCGTCCGGGCGGCGGTGACGGCGGGCTGGCGCTGGCGCTGGACGCCGGCGACGGCGCCCAGCTCGAGCACGTCGCGGCGCGGGGTCGGACCTACCTCGACGCCGGGGTCGCCGGTCTGCGCTTCACCGCCGCCCATCACGTCCCCGCCGCCTTTTGGCGCGTGCTCCTGGCGCAGCTGCGGGCGGGGTTCCCCGACGCCTGGTTCGTCGCCGACGTCCTCGGCGCGCCGGCGCACGCGCTCGCCGACCTGGCCGGCGTCGGTTTCGACGGCGTGCTCGACAGCTCGCGCTGGTGGAACTTCCACGACGCGTGGTTTCTCCAGCAGCACGCCGCGCTGCGCGCCATCGGCGTACCCTTCGCCTTTCCCGAGCACGACGGCGAGCCGCGCCGCGCCGCCCAGCTCGCCAGCGTCGAGCCCGAGCTGGTCGCGCGCAGCCTGGAGGCGGCCTACCTGAAGGCGGTCGCGCTCGGCACCGGGCTGTTCATGCCGATGGGCTTCGAGTACGGCTGCCGCCGCCCGCTCGACCCGGTGCGCAGCAGCCCGGCCGACTGGGAGGCGGAGACGACCGCGCCGCTGGTCGATCTGAGCGCGTCGATCGCCGCCGCCAACGCGCTCGGCGAGCGCCATCGGGCGTTGCGGGTGGCGGGCGAGCTCCGCCGCGTCAACGCGCCGAACGCGCGGGTGGCGGCGCTGGCGCGGCTGTCGCATCCGTCCCCGGCGCGGGCCGAGGAGGCGGTGTTCGTCGCCGCCAACCCGGAGCTCGGCCAGAGCGACGGCCTCGAGTTGCGCGGCCTGTTGACCGCCGTCGGCGGGCGCTTCGAGACGCTGGAGGAGATCCGCCTCGACGGCACCGGCGAGGCGGTCGACCCGACGCGGCCGCTGACGCTGGCGCCGGGCGCCCTGCGGCTGTTGGCGAGCCGGCCGGTCAAGCCCAAGGCGGCGCGGACGGGGCGCGCCGCCTCGGCGGAAAAGCGCCTCCTGCAGGTGGCGGCGCAGCGCGTGGTCATCGAGAAGGTGAGCCCGGAACTCGACGGCGGCCGCTTTCCGGTGAAGCGGGTGGTGGGCGACCTGTTGGAGGTCGAGGCCGACATCTTCATGGACGGCCACGACCAGCTCGCCGCCGCGCTCCTGGTCCGCCCGGCGGACGCGCGCGAGTGGCGCTCGGTGGCGATGCGACCGCTCGGCAACGACCGCTGGGCGGGCGAATTTCCGCTCACCCGCAACGGTCGCTGGAAGTTCACGCTGGAGGCGTGGCGCGACGCCTTCGCCTCCTGGCGCGTCGAGGTCACCAAGAAGAACGACGCCGCCGTCCCGATCGGCCTGGAGCTGGAGGAGGGCCGCCGGCTGGTCGAGCGCACCGCCGCCGGCGCCGCGGGCGCGACCAAGGCGGCCCTGGAGGCGCTCGCCGGCGAGCTGCGCGGGCGTGAGGGCGACCAGGGCTTTCAACTCGCCCGGCTCTTCGCCGACGACACCGCCGAGCTGATGCGCGCCGCCGATCTCCAGGAGAACCTGACGCGCTACGAGCGCGAACCCGAGGTCGTGGTCGACCGCACCGTCGCCGCCTTCGCCGCCTGGTACGAGCTGTTCCCGCGCTCGCAGAGCGACGACCCGCAGCGTCACGGCACCTTCGACGACGTGATCGCCAAGCTGCCGTACGTCCGCGACATGGGCTTCGACGTGCTCTACTTCCCGCCGATCCATCCGATCGGGCGGACCAACCGCAAGGGCCGCAACAACAGCCTGACCCCGATGCCCGACGACCCGGGCTCGCCCTACGCCATCGGCAGCGAGGAGGGCGGCCACGACGCCATCCACCCCGAGCTCGGCACCTTCGACGACTTCCACCGCTTGATCGAGGCGGCGCACGACCACGGCCTCGAGCTCGCGCTCGACTTCGCCATCCAGTGCTCGCCCGATCACCCCTGGCTGAAGCAGCATCCGGACTGGTTCGACTGGCGGCCCGACGGCTCGCTCAAATACGCCGAAAATCCGCCCAAGAAGTACGAGGACATCACCACCGTCGACTTCTACCGCGAGGGGGCGCTGCCCGGGCTGTGGCTCGCGCTCAAGGACGTGGTGACGTTCTGGGTCGACCACGGCGTCAAGATCTTCCGGGTCGACAACCCGCACACCAAGCCGCTGCCGTTCTGGGAGTGGCTGATCGCCGAGGTTCAGGCCAAGCACCCCGACGTCGTCTTTCTCTCGGAGGCCTTCACCCGGCCCAAGATGATGCAACGCTTGGCGAAGATCGGCTTCACCCAGTCTTACAGCTATTTCACCTGGCGCGAGACCAAAGACGAGCTGCAGAGCTATCTGACCGAGCTGACGCGCGAGGAAGCGCGCGAGCACATGCGGCCGAACTTCTTCGTCAACACGCCGGACATCAATCCGTACTACCTGCAGACCGGCGGGCGCGCCGGCTTTCAGGTGCGCGCGGTGCTGGCGGCGACGCTGTCGACGCTGTGGGGGGTGTATTCCGGCTTCGAGCTCTGCGAGGGCACGCCGCTGCCGGGCCGCGAGGAGTACCTCGACAGCGAGAAATACGAGATCAAGGCGTGGGACTGGGATCGGCCGGGGCACATCCGCGCCGACATTCGCCTCTTGAACGGCGTGCGACGCGACAACCCGGCGCTATGGTCGTTCACCAATCTGGAGTTCCACCATGCGTGGAACGACCACGTCATGGTCTATTCGAAGATGACCGGGGCCCGCGACAATGTCGTCCTCGTCGCCGTCAACCTCGACCCCCATCACGCGCAAGGCGCCGCGATCGAGGTACCGCTGTGGCATTTCGGCCTCGCCGATCACGGCTCGATCGAGGTCGAGGACTTGGTCACCGGGGCGCGCTTCACCTGGACCGGCAAGGTTCAGCACGTCTGGCTCGACCCGGCCTATCGGCCCTATCAGCTGTGGCGCCTCGTCCCGCCCGGTCTCGCCGCCGCCTCGCCCTTCGTCGCCGCCCGCTGAGATGCCCGATCCGCTCTGGTACAAAGACGCCATCATCTATCAGACCCACGTCAAGGCCTTCTTCGACTCCAACAACGACGGTGTCGGCGATTTCGACGGCCTCATTCAGAAACTCGACTACATCGCCGATCTGGGCGTCGACACCATCTGGTTGCTGCCGTTCTACCCGTCGCCGCTGAAGGACGACGGCTACGACATCCAGGACTACCGCAGCGTCCATCCCGCCTACGGCAACCGGGCGGACGTCCGGCGGCTGGTGCGCGAGGCCAAGAAGCGCGATCTGCGGCTGATCTTCGAGCTCGTCATCAACCACACCTCGGATCAGCACCCCTGGTTCCAGCGCGCCCGGCGCGCCAAGCCCGGCACCGTCCAACGCAACTACTACGTCTGGTCCGACACCGACCAGAAGTACCAGGACACCCGCATCATCTTTCTCGACACCGAGAAGAGCAATTGGACCTGGGATCCCGAAGCCCAGGCCTATTTCTGGCACCGGTTCTACAGCCACCAACCCGACTTGAATTTCGACAACCCGGCGGTGCTGCGCGAGGTCCTGGGGGTGCTGCACCACTGGCTGAAGCTGGGGGTGGACGGGCTCAGGCTCGACGCCATTCCCTATCTGATCGAGCGCGAGGGCACCAACTGCGAGAACCTGCCGGAGACCCACGACGTCCTCAAGCGCATCCGCGCCGAACTCGACGCCCATTACGGCGACAAGATGTTGTTGGCCGAGGCCAACCAGTGGCCGGAAGACACCCATCTGTATTTCGGCGAGGGCGACGAGTGCCACATGTCGTTCCACTTTCCGCTGATGCCGCGGATGTATCTGGCGCTGGCGCAGGAGGACCGTGCCCCGATCACCGACATCCTGCGCCAGACCCCGGAAATCCCGGAAAGCTGCCAGTGGGCGGTGTTCTTGCGGAACCACGACGAGCTGACGCTCGAGATGGTCACCGACCACGAACGCCATTTTTTGTGGAACACCTACGCCAGCGACCGCCGGATGCGGATCAATCTCGGGATCCGCCGTCGGCTGGCGCCGCTGATGGAGAACGATCGGCGCAAGATCGAGCTGATGAACTCGCTGTTGTTCTCGATGCCGGGCACCCCCGTGGTCTACTACGGCGACGAGATCGGCATGGGCGACAACATCTATCTGGGGGACCGTGACGGCGTCCGCACCCCCATGCAGTGGTCGCCCGACCGCAACGCCGGCTTCAGCCGCGCCAACCCCCAGGAACTCTACCTGCCGACGATCATGGACCCGGTCTACGGTTTCGAGACGGTCAACGTCGAAGCCCAGACCCGGTCGTCGTCGTCGCTCTTGAACTGGATGAAGCGGCTGATCTCGGTGCGCCGCGCCCACAAGACCTTCGGGCGCGGCTCGCTCGAGTTCATCTATCCGGGCAACCGCAAGATCTTCGCCTACAGTCGGGCGCATCAGGGCGAGGTCATCCTGTGCGTGGTCAACCTGTCCCGCCACGCCCAGCCGGTCGAGCTGGATCTGGCGGCCTATGCCGGGCGCGTGCCGGTCGAGCTGCTGGGGCGCACGCCGTTTCCCCCCATCGGCGAGTTGCCGTATCTGCTGACGCTGCCAGCCTACGGCTTCTACTGGTTCCTGTTGGCGGAGGAGGCCGAAGTGCCGAGCTGGCATCAGACCATCCCCGAGCCGCTGCCGGATTTCGTCACCGTGGTCATGCGCGACGGCTGGTCGGCGCTGGCCGACCCCACCAACCGGCGCGCGCTGGAGCGCCAGGCGCTGGTGCCGTTCGCCCGCAACCAGCGCTGGTTCGCCGCCAAGGACGCCGCCGTGGCGCGCATCGGCATGGGGCCGACGGCGGTGCTGCGCGAGGACGCCGACGGCCTGTGCCTGCAGGTGCTGGAGGTCGAACTCGACGACGGCAGCGCGCACCGCTACGTCCTGCCGTTGGCCGTCGCCTGGGGCGAGGAGAACGTCCACACCGGCTCGATGCTGTTGCCCTTCACCCTCGCCAAGGCGCGGCGCGGCTCGCGCATCGGCGCGCTCTACGACGCCACCGTCGGCGAACGCTTCGCCCACCTGCTGCTGGACGAGATGCGCGCCGAGCGCCGGATCGACGGCCCGCACGGCACGCTCGTGTTCCGCGCCGGCGCCAAGCTGGCCGAACTGCCGGAACCGTCCGAACCGGTGGTCCGGCGGCTCGGCGTCGAGCAGTCGAACACCTCGATGACGATCGGCCGCGACGTCATCGTCAAGCTCTACCGCCGCCTGCAAGCCGGGGTGCATCCCGAGGTCGAGGTCGGGCGCTTTCTCACCGACGTCGGCGGCTTCGAGAACACGCCGCCGCTGCTGGGCTCGCTGGAATGGCTCGACGACGCCGGCGAGCCCACCGCCATCGCCGCCGCCTTCGGCTTCGTGCTCAACCAGGGCGACGGCTGGAGCTACACCATCGGCTTCCTGGAGCGCGAGTTCGAGCCGCTGGTGCTCGCCGCCGCGGCGAGCGAGGAGGAGAAGACCGTCGCCACCACCGAGAGCGCCGTCTTCGCCCTCTTCAACGACTTCGCCCGCCGGCTGGGCACCCGCACCGCCGATCTGCACCGCGCCTTCGCGGTGGCGACCGACGACCCCGCCTTCGCCGCCGAACCGATCACCGCCGCCGACCTCGCCGCCTGGGTCGACGGCGTCCAGCGCCAGGCGGAGGCCGCCTACCGCGCCCTCGCCCACGTCCACGCCGATCTCGACGAGGCCGGCGAAGGCCTGGCGGCGGTGGTGCTGGAGCGCCGCGACGCCCTCGCCGCGCGGCTCGACGCGGTGCGCGCGCTCACCCCGACCGCACGCAAGACCCGGCTGCACGGCGACTACCACCTGGGCCAGGTGCTGGTGAGCAAGGACGACGTCTACATCCTCGACTTCGAGGGCGAGCCGGCGCGCTCGCTCGCCGAGCGCCGCGCCAAGATGGCGGTGCACAAGGACGTCGCCGGCATGCTGCGCTCGTTCGACTACGCCGCGGAGACGGTGGGGGCGCGCCTGATCGGCGATCGCGGCCACGCCGACGCCGTCGTCGGTCCGTTGATGGCGCGCTGGCGCGCGGCGACCTCGGCGGCGTTCCTCGACGCCTACCGCCTGCGCATGGCCGACTGCGGCTCGCTGCCGGCGGACGCGGCGGAGGATCGGCTGCTGCTCGATCTGTTTTTGTTGGAGAAGGCGTTCTACGAGATCAGCTACGAGGCGGCGAACCGCCCCTCCTGGCTCGGAATACCGCTCCAGGGTGTGGCGGCGCTCCTGCCGTCCACCAACGGCCAAGGGAACTGAGGACACCATGGCGACCAGGATGGCGACCAGCGCGCGCGTCGACCCCGACACCGTTCGAGCCGTCGTCGAGGGCCGCCACGGCGACCCCTTCGCCGTGCTCGGTCTGCATCAGGGACAGCTGCGCACCTTCCAGCCGGACGCCCGCGAGGTCCACGTGCTCGACCCCGGCGGCCGGCGGCTGGCGACGCTGGAGCGCACCGAGGCCACCGGGTTCTTCGAGGGCGCCGTCGCCAAGCTCAAACCCGGCGACGCCTATCGGCTCGAGGTCGACGGCCGCGTCGTCGACGATCCCTACCGCTTCGCCCCGCTCTTGGGCGAGGTCGACGTCTACCTCCTCGCCGAGGGGCGCCACCGTCGGCTCTACGAGAAGCTCGGCGCCCATCCTTACGAGGTCGACGGCGTCGCCGGCGTCAGCTTCGCGGTGTGGGCGCCCAACGCCACCCGCTGCTCGGTCGTCGGCGACTTCAACAACTGGGACGGCCGGCGTTTTCCGATGCGCAAGCGGGTCGAGTGCGGGGTCTGGGAGCTGTTCGTTCCCGGCGCCGAGGTCGGCGCCCTCTACAAGTACGAGCTGTTGGGTCCGGCCGGCGAACTCCTGCCGCTCAAGGCCGATCCGGTGGCGTTTCGCGCCCAGCATCCGCCGGAGACCGCGAGCGTGGTGGCGGGGCTGGTCGATCACCACTGGAGCGACGGCGCCTGGATGGCCGAGCGCGAGCACCGCCAGCGCCCGGACGCGCCGATGAGCGTCTACGAGGTCCATCTCGGCTCGTGGCAGCGCATCGGCCCCGGGGCGGGCCGCTACCTGTCCTACGAGGAGCTCGCCGACAAGCTCGTGTCCTACGTCGCCGACATGGGCTTCACCCACATCGAACTCCTGCCGGTCAGCGAATACCCCTTCGACGGCTCCTGGGGCTACCAGCCCACCGGGCTCTACGCCCCCACCATCCGCCACGGCACCGCCGAGGAGTTCTGCCGCTTCGTCGACGCCTGCCATCAGGCCGGCGTCGGGGTCATCATCGACTGGGTGCCGGCCCATTTCCCCAGCGACGCCCACGGCCTCGCCTATTTCGACGGCACCGCCCTTTACGAGCATCAGGACCCGCGCAAGGGCTTCCACCACGACTGGAACACCCTGATCTACAATTACGGCCGGAGTGAGGTCGACAACTTCCTCTTGGCCAACGCGCTGTATTGGCTCGACCGCTTCCACATCGACGGGCTGCGCGTCGACGCGGTGGCGTCGATGCTCTATCTCAATTACTCGCGCGAGGAAGGGGAGTGGATCCCCAACCAATACGGCGGCAACGAGAACCTCGAAGCCATCGCCTTCCTGCGCCACATGAACGAGCTGGTCTACGGCGAGCACCCCGGCGCGACGACGGTGGCGGAAGAGTCGACCGCCTGGCCGGCGGTGTCGCGCCCGACCTATCTCGGCGGCCTCGGTTTCGGCTTCAAGTGGAACATGGGGTGGATGCACGACACCCTGCATTACTTCGGGCTCGAGCCGGTGCACCGCAAGTTCCACCAGAACGATCTGACCTTCGGTCTGTTGTACGCCTTTTCGGAGAACTTCGTGCTGCCGCTGAGCCACGACGAGGTGGTGCACGGCAAGGGCTCGCTGCTGGCCCGCATGCCCGGTGACACCTGGCAGAAGTTCGCCAACCTGCGGGCCTATTACGGCTTCATGTGGACCCATCCCGGCAAGAAGCTGTTGTTCATGGGTGGTGAATTCGCCCAGGGGCGGGAGTGGACCCACGAGTACAGCCTGGACTGGCATCTCTTGGAGATCGACGAGCACCGCGGGGTGCAGCGGCTGGTCAAGGACCTCAACCACCTCTACCGGGCGACGCCGGCGCTGTACGCGCGCGACAGCGAGGTCGACGGCTTCGAGTGGATCGACGCCAGCGACAGCGAGCAGAGCGTGGTGACCTATCTGCGGCGCGCCCCGGGCGGCGGGCTCGCGGTGGTCGCCTGCAACCTCACGCCGGTGCCGCGGCAAGGCTACCGCGTCGGGGTGCCGGCGCCGGGCAGTTTCGCGGAGCGGCTCAACACCGACGATACGGCCTACGGCGGCAGCGGGGTCGCCAACGGCACCGTCGAGGCCGAGGAGGTGACCTGGCACGGGCGGCCCTACAGCCTGTCGCTGACCTTGCCGCCGCTCGCGACCGTGGTCTTCATCCCGCAATGAGGCACGGTCGTGGCCGCGCCGGAGGGCCGCCGTGACGCGGTCGGGCCCGCGCGTCTGGTCGGGCAAGCCCCATCCGCTCGGCGTCACCTTCGACGGCCGGGGCGTCAACGTCGCGCTGTTCTCCGCGCACGCCGAGCGGGTGGAGTTCTGCCTGTTCGAGCCGACCGGCCAGCGCGAGATCGAGCGCATCGAGCTGCCCGAGTACACCGACGAGGTCTTCCACGGCTATCTGCCGGACCTGGTCCCGGGCCAGCTCTACGGCTTTCGGGTCCACGGCCCCTACCAGCCCGAGGCCGGCCACCGCTTCAACCCGGCCAAGCTCCTGCTCGACCCTTATGCCAAGCTGCTGTCGGGGCCGTTTCGCTGGTCGAACGCCTATTTCGGCTACCGGGTCGGGAGCCCGCGCGAGGACCTCTCGATCGACCGCCGCGACACCGCCCGCTCGATGCCCAAGGGCGTGGTGATCGACGACGCCTTTCAATGGGGGGTCGAGCGCCGCCCGGCGCGGAGCTGGGAGGACACGGTGATCTACGAGGCCCATGTCCGCGGCCTCACCGAGCGCCACCCGGAGCTGCCCCACGCGCTCCGCGGCACCTATGCCGGGCTCGGACATCCGGCGGTCGTCGAGCATCTCAAGGACCTCGGCGTCACCGCCCTCGAACTCCTGCCGGTCCACGCCATCGCCGACGAGCGCCCGCTGTTGCAGCGCGGGCTCACCAACTACTGGGGCTACAGCTCGATCGGCTACTTCGCGCCGGAGCTGCGCTACGCCCGCGACCGCGACGCCGTCCGCGAGTTCAAGACCATGGTGGCCCGCCTGCACGAGGCCGGCATCGAGATCATCCTCGACGTCGTCTACAACCATACCGGCGAGGGCAATCAGCACGGCCCCACCCTGTGTTTCCGCGGGATCGACAACGCCAGTTACTACAAGCTGGTCGAGGATCAGCCGCGCTACTATTACGACGTCACCGGCTGCGGCAACACGCTCGACCTGACCCACCCGCGGGTGCTGCAGTTCGTCATGGACTCGCTGCGGTACTGGGTGGAGGTGATGCACGTCGACGGCTTCCGCTTCGACCTCGCCACCGCGCTCGCCCGCGAGGACGACGGCTTCGACGCCGGCTCGGGCTTTCTCGACGCGGTGCGCCAGGACCCGGTGCTGGCCAAGGCCAAGCTCATCGCCGAGCCCTGGGACGTCGGCCCCGGGGGCTATCGGGTGGGCGGCTTCGGGCCGAGCTGGGCGGAGTGGAACGACCGCTTTCGCGATACCGTGCGCGCCTTTTGGCGCGGTGACGAGCGGCTTACCCCCGAATTCGCCACCCGCTTTCTCGGTTCCGCCGACATCTTCGAGCGCCGCGGCCGGCGGCCCTGGGCCAGCCTCAACTTCGTGACCGCCCACGACGGCTTCACCCTGCACGACCTGGTCAGCTACTCGCGCAAGCACAACCACGCCAACGGCGAGGACAACCGCGACGGCCACGGCCACAACCTGTCGTGGAACTGCGGCCACGAGGGCCCGACCCAGAGCCCGGCGATCCAGGCGCTGCGCCAGCGCCAGAAGCGCAACATGCTGGCGACGCTGCTGTTGGCGCAGGGCACGCCGATGCTGCTCGCCGGCGACGAGCTCGGCAACTCGCAGAGCGGCAACAACAACGCCTACTGCCAGGACAACGAGATCGCCTGGCTGCCCTGGCCGGAGCTCGACGCCGAGGACCGCGCGCTGGTGCGCTTCACCGCCCGCGTGATGCAACTTCGACGCGAGCACCCGATCTTCCGCCGGCTCCGCTTCCTGCACGGCCGCGAGCGTTCGCCCGGGGGTGTGCGCGACGTCACCTGGCTCAACGACGACGGCGCGCCGATGCGCGAGAACGACTGGCTCGACCCCCACCGCCGCACCCTCGCCGTCATGCTCTGCGGGGCCGCCGGGCCGCCGGCGGTGGCCGAATTCGAGGCCGAGGGCGCGGGCGAGACCTTCCTGGTGCTGTTCAACGCGGCCAGCGAGGAGCACCTGATCCGGTTGCCGGCGGTGCCGGGGGTGATGTCGTGGCGGCGGATGCTGGACACCGTCGACCCCGATCTCGGTCCCGGCGGCGCCGCCATCGGCGCCGACGCGAGCTACCGGCTGGCGGCGCGCAGCCTGGCGGTGTTGATGGCGACGGCCGAGGCCGCGCCCGACCACGACGTCGTCGAGACCAGCCGCCACGCCATGCCGTTCGGGGCCGAGCCGTTGCGGCGCGGCGGGGTGCGGTTCCGGCTGTGGGCACCCGACCGCGGCGCCGTCGATCTGGTGCTCGGCACCGGCGCCGACGCCGCGGTGCTGGCGATGGAGGCCCGCGGCGCCGGCTGGTTCGAGCTCTGGAGCGAGGCCGCCACGCCCGGCGCCGCCTACGCGTTCCGTCTCGACGGCGACCTCACCGTCCCCGATCCGGCGTCGCGCCGGCAGGCGCAGGACGTGCTCGGGCCGTCGCTGGTGGTGGATCCCGCGACCCACCGCTGGCGCGAGAGCGTGTGGCGCGGCCGGCCGTGGCACGAGGCGGTGATCCTCGAGGTCCACGTCGGCACCGCCACCACCGAGGGCACCTTCGACGCCCTCAAGGCCAAGCTGCCGCAATGGGCCGAGCTCGGCATCACCGCGCTCGAGCTGATGCCGGTCGCCGCCTTCGCCGGCACCCGCAACTGGGGATACGACACCGTGCTGCCGTTCGCGCCGGCGCCGACCTACGGCACCCCCGAACAGCTCAAGGCCTTCGTGGACGAGGCCCATCGCTACGGCCTCATGGTCTTCGTCGACGTGGTCTACACCCATTGGGGTCCCGCCGGTGACGGTCCGCCGCCGTTCGCGCGGCCGTTCTTCCGCGACGACGTCGCCACGCCGTCGGGCCCGGCGATCGACTACCGGCGCCGGCCGGTGCGCGACTTCGTCGTCCACAACGCGCTGTTCTGGATCGAGGAGTACCGCCTCGACGGCCTGCGCCTCGACGGCGCGCGCGCCATCGTCGACGAGGAGACCCCCGACATCGTCGACGAGCTCGCCGCCGCCGTGGCGGAGCGCTTCGGCGGGCACCGCTACGTCCATTTGATGATCGAGAGCGCGCCGCCCGATGCCGCCCGGCTCGACGGGGCCTATCGGGCGCGCTGGAACGTCGAGCTGAGCCAGGCGCTGCACACCGCGCTCACCGGCGACGAGGATCCCGACGACCCGCGCTTCGCGGTCGATCCCATCGACTATGTCGGTCGCGGGCTGGCCGAGGGCTGGGCCATCGGCGACGACGGCGAGCTGGAGGCGCTCACCGGCAGCGCTCCGGGCACGGCGCTGCCGCCGACGCGCTTCATCGCCTATCTCCAGAACCACGCCCGCATCGGCGCCCGCGCCGCCGGCGCCCGGCTGACCACCAAGCTCGCCGCCGAGGTCCTCGCCGCCGGCCAGGCCGTGCTCCTGCTGGCGCCGCAGATCCCGCTGTTGTTCATGGGCGAGGAATGGGGGGCGACCACGCCCTTTCACTACTTCACCGATTTCGGTGGCGCGCTCGGCCAGTCGGTCAAGCGGGGGCGGCGGCGGGAGTTCGAGAGCTTCCACGACTTCGACGCCCGGACCATGCCGGACCCCGAGGCGGAGACCACCTTCGCGCGCTCGCGCCTCGACTGGCAGGAGGCCGAGACCCCCGAGGCGCGCGGGCGCCGGGCGTTCGTCGGCGAGCTGCTGGCGCTCAGGGCGCGACGCATCCAGCCGCTCTTGGAAGACGCGCCGGGCGGGCGCGGGCGCTTCGCGCGGGTCGGCGCCTACGGCCTCGAGGTGCGCTGGGAGCTCGGCGGCCTGCGCGAGCTGGTGCTCCTCGCGCAGCTCGGCCCCGAGGCCGGGCGTGGCTTCTCGCCGCCGGAGGGCGAGGCGCTGTGGCTCTCGACCCCGCACCTGCAACGCGAACTCGGTCAGGGCCGGCTGCCGCCTTGGTCGGTCGCCTGGTTCCTGACGGAGGCCCCCAACCCATGACCTCGTTGCACGCCCTCGCCGAGGCCCACGGCGTGGCCACCGTGTGGCACGACATCGCCGGGGCACGCCACGACGTGCCCGACACCACCCTCGAAGCGGTGCTGCACGGCCTGGGGGTCGATCCGAGCGCGTCGCGGCCCGTGACGGCGGTGCCGCCGCCGGCGCTGGGCGAGCCCTGGCGGCCGCTGGCGCTCGCCGAGCTCACCCCCGGCGGGCGCTACACCGTCGAGCTGGAGAACGGGGCCGTGATCGCCGGCACCGCGCAGCCCGCCGCGAGCGGCGGCGTGCTCGCGGGCGGTCTGCCGATGGGGCTGCACCGGCTGCGCTCGGACGGCGGCGAGCGCCATCTCCTGATCGCGCCGCCGCGTTGTCTGAGCCCGCAGGAACTCGGGGTCGAGCGCAGTTTCGGCGTGAGCGCGCAGCTCTACAGCCTCAAGAGCCGACGGCCGAGCGTCATCGGCGATTTCGGCGACCTCGAGGTGGCGGTCGAGCTCGCCGCCCACGAGGGTGCGGACCTGTTCGGTCTGAGCCCCTTGCACGCCCTGTTCATGGCCGATCCGGCGGCGCGCAGCCCGTACTCGCCGTCGCACCGGGCCTTCGTGAACCCGCTCTACCTCGACGTCGAGGCCGCGGCGCGCAAGCTCGGCCTGCCGGCGCCGGCGCCGGCGCGCGACGGCGAGACCCTGCTGGACTATCCCGAACTGGCGCGCGACAAGCGCGCCGCGCTGGAGGCGCTGTTTCGCGACTTCCGGGCCGATGGTGACGACTTCGACTTCCGGCGGTTTCGCGCCGAGGGCGGGCTCAGCCTGGAGCGGCACTGCCGCTTCGAGGCGCTGCACGAGGCCGCGCTCGACCGCGACCCCGAGGCCTGGCCGTTCTGGCTGTGGCCGCGGGGCTGGGAGGACGCCGACAGCGTCGAGGTCGCGGCCTTCGCCGAGCGCCACGGCGAGCGCGTCGCCTTCTTCGCCTTCCTGCAGTGGCTCTGCGACCGCCAGCTCGCCGACGCCCAGGCGACCGCGGGTCACCACGGTATGCGGCTCGGGCTCTACCGCGACCTGGCGGTGGGGGTGAACCCGGCGGGCTCGATGGCGTGGTCGTTCAAGCGGCTCGCCGTCCCCGGTCTGGCGATCGGCGCCCCGCCGGACCCGCTCGGCCCGGAGGGCCAGAACTGGGGCCTCGCCCCCTTCGCGCCGACCCGGCTCGCCGAGCTGGGCTACCGCCCGCTCCTGGACGATCTGGAGGCCAACGCCCGCCACGCCGGGGCGCTGCGGATCGACCACGTCCTCGGCTTCGCGCGGCAGTTCTGGATTCCCGAGAACGCGCCGGCGTCGGAGGGCACCTACGTCCGCTTTCCGTTCGACGTGATGGCGCGGCTGTGCGCGCTGGTGTCGCACCGCCACCGCTGTGTCGTCATCGGCGAGGATCTCGGGACCGTGCCCGACGGCTTCCGCGAACGCCTGCACGAAGCGGGCATGCTGTCCTGCCGGGTGCTGTGGTTCGAACGCCAGGACGAGCGGTTCCGCCAGCCCGAAGAATACCCTTATGCCGCCCTGGCCTCGGTCTCGACCCACGACCTGCCGACGGTGAAGGGGTTCATGGCGGGCAAGGACGTCGAGTGGCGCGCCGACATCGGCGACCACGACGCCGCCAGCCGGGCCGAAGCCCAAGAGGCGCGCGGCCGCGACATGCGCGCGCTCGACGAAGCGCTCGCCGAGGCCGGGATGGGCGAGGAACCGGTGGCGGTGGCGCTGCACCGTTTTTTGGCCGCCAGCACCGCCGCGCTGGCGCTGGTGCAGATGGAGGATCTCGCCGGCGCGCTGGAGCAGCCGAACCTGCCGGGCACCGTCGACGAGCATCCCAACTGGCGCCGCCGCCTTCCCGCCCCGGTCGAGGACGTGTTCGCGAGCCCGCTCGCCCGCGACATCCTGGCCGCGATGCGCGAGCAGCGTCCGCGCTGAGGCTCAAGACGCCGGTTCCCGTCGCCCGAGGTCGAGGCCCGGGCCGCCGCGGGCGGCCAGATCCGCGACCAGCGCGGCGGTGAACGCGGCGCCGCGGCCGCCCCCGCCCGGATCCGGCACGACGATCAGGAGACCGCCCGGCTCCTCCGGCCAGCTCAGGATCAACGCTTCCAGTCGCCCCGCGCCGCCGTCGCCGCAGGCGAGGCCGGTGCGCTGGACCACGATCCCGTCGAGGTGGTGGCGGCCGTGGTCGGCGGTCGCCGCCGTGCCCGCGCACTCGGCCCGCAGCGCCGCGGTGCCGCGCGCCAGGACCGCGGCGTCCGTCGCCCCGTCCAGCAGCCGGATCGCGCCGTCGCCGAGCACGGTCGCGAGCGCGAACCGCGCCGGCTCGGCGGCGACGGGCGTGACCGCCGCGCGGTAGCCGGCGGCGGCGAGGTCGAGCCACGTCTCGAACTGCCGAGCCAACTCGCCGCGGTCGACGTCGGCCGCGGGCGACGCCG
>JAAAPF010000043.1 GCA_009908425.1 Alphaproteobacteria bacterium | reverse complement strand
AAGCGCGACCATCGGTGTCCTCGTCTTCGCCGTCTCGAAACCGCGTCAGTTGCCGGCGTATTGCGCGCGCAGAGCGTCCGCGGCAAGGGGGATGTCGCGCCGCACCTGACCCGGATCGCCTAGCGAAGCCAGCGGCTCGCCGTCGAGCACGACCTTGAGCCCGCCGGCGTTGCCGGTCCACAGCGCCAGGTTCTCGCGGTCGGGCACGAAATAGGCGTCGCCCGCCTCCAGCGTCCGGGTCCAGACGAAGTCGCTCGACCCGCTCTTGACCTGGACCCAACTCGCCGCGCTCGCCACCAGCACGATCCGGCCGCCGGCCTCCTCCTCGCCGAAGGTGCGGACCTCGCCTCCGCCGCTCTCGGCGGCGACCACCGCCAGAAGATCGCCGGTGCCGGCGCCGTTCGGGGACGCGTCCGGGCGGGCCGCCGCGGCCGCCGGCGCGCTGGCGCGGCGCGTCGTGTCGTCGCGCCCCGGGGCGTCCGCTTCCGGCTGCTCGAGGATGGCGTCGACGGCCGCGTCGCCCCGGCTCTCGCCCGCGCCGGCGTCGGCGCCGGTCGCGGCCGCGGTCACCGCCGTCGCCGCGCCGAGGGCGTCGACGCTGGCGGGCATGGGCGGCTCGGGGATGGCGGGCAACGGCGGCGGTTCCTGATCCAGGGCGGCCACCTCCGACGCCGCCGCGGTGGCCGTGACCGCGGCGTTCGCGTCGCTCGGCGAGGCGCCGCTTTCCGTCACGGTCCCGGCCGCCGGCGAGGTCGCGGCGTCGGCGCTCGCCGGGCGGTCGGTCGCGGCCAGCTGACGCGGCCCGTCCTCGCGCCCCTGCCAGTGGTTCCAGCCGACGTAGACCAGCATCGCCAACAGCAGCGACACGGCGACGAGCGCGAGCGGCGGACGGTGGCTCTCGGGCACCGGCTCGCGCACCTGCAGGCTCGGGCTCGCCGGCAGCGGCTCGTCGGTGCGCTTGACCTCCTCGACGATGGCGTCGCCGTCGAAGCCGAGATGGTCGCCGTAGGAGCGCAGAAAGCCGAGCGCGTAGGCGCGGCCCGGCACGTTGGCGAGATCGCCGTTCTCGAGATCGCTCAGATAGACCCGCCGGATGCGCAAAAAGGTGGCGATGTCCTCCAGCGTCTCGCCGCGTTCCTCGCGGGCCAGGCGCAGGTGATGGCCGATCTGGCGCAGCACCGCGCCGGTCAGGGCGTCGGCGCGCGCCTCGGGGTCGCGTTCCGTCAAGGCAGCCTCGGGTAGAACATCCGCTGACGACTTCGCGATTAACGATGGCACAAAACCGCCGCCGCACCAAGCGCCAACCGCGGCCCCGGCTCAGCTCAGGCCCGGCAGACCCGGTGGTGGCGCGGGCGGCAGGTCGAAGCCGTGATCGCGGGCGTACATGTGCAAGCTGTCGCGCACCGAGTGGACCGGCGAGGCGGCTTGGCGGAGCACGAAGCGCCGCGTGGCGTCGACGTCGATCGAGCGCAGCACCGCCTTCACCAGCCCCATGTGGGTCGCGGTCATCGACAGCTCGCGCACGCCGAGCGCCACCAGCGCCACCGCCTCCAGCGGCCGGCCGGCCATCTCGCCGCACACCGAAAGCCGCACCCCGGCGCGGCCACAGCGCTCGACCAGGTCGTGGACGAGGTTGAGCATCGGCGGCGACAACACGTCGTAACGGTCGTGAACCCGCGGGTTGCCGCGGTCGCAGGCGAACAGGAACTGCATCAGGTCGTTGCTGCCGACCGAGACGAAGTCGAGCCGCTCCAGCGCCCGGTCGAGCTGGAACAACAGCGCCGGCACCTCGAGCATGGCGCCGACCTCGATGCGGTCGGGCAGGAACGCGCCCCGCCGCTGCGCCCGGTCGATCTCCAGGTCGAGCAGGGCGCGGGCGCGGTCGAGCTCGGCGACCTCGGCGATCATCGGAAACATGACCCGCAGCTCGCGGCCGGCGTGCGCCGCCAACAGCGCGCGCAGCTGCTGGCGCAACAGCTGCGGCTGGTCGAGGGTCAGGCGGATCGCCCGCCAGCCCAGCGCCGGGTTCTCCTCCTGGGGAAAGCGCCAGTAGGGCAGCATCTTGTCGCTGCCGACGTCGAGGGTGCGGAACGTGCAGCTGCGGGGGCCGAGCGTGTCGACGATCTTGGCGTAGATCTCGATCTGCTCCGCGACGCTCGGATAGCTGCCGCGCGCCATGAAGGCGAGCTCGGTGCGGTAGAGCCCGATGCCGTCGGCGCCGGTGGTGTCGAGCGCGCTCAGATCCATCAAGAAGGCGGCGTTGAGTTCGAGCGCGATCGGCACGCCGTCGCGGCTGACGGTCGGCAGGTCCTTGAGCTCGTAGACCCGCGCGCGGGCCTCGCCGCGGGCGGCGAGCGCGAGCTGGAAGGCCTGCTCGACGTCGTCGCTCGGGCGCAGGAAGAGCTGATGGTGGTCGGCGTCGAGCGCCAGGCGGTCGCCGTCGCGCACCGCCGCCAGCGCCCGCTCGACGCCGCCGAGCACCGGCACCTCCAAAGCGCGGGCGATGATGGTGGCGTGGGCGGTGTGCGAGCCCTCCTCGAGGACGAGCCCGGCGAGCTTGTCGCGGTCGTAGTCCAAGAGCTCCGCCGGGCTGAGGGTGCGCGCGACGACGATCGCGCGCTCCGGCAGGTCGTCGGGCGGGCGGCCGCGCGGCGAGCCGACGAGATGGCCCAGCAGCCGGTTGGCGAGGTCCTCGAGGTCCAACAGCCGCTCGCGCAGATAGGTGTTGGAGGACTGGCTGAGGCGGACCTTGGTCTCCTCCTGGACGCGCTTGACCGCCGCCTCGGCGGTGAGGCCGGTCAGGATCGCCTCGTGCAGGCGGCGGAACCACGAGCGGTCGTGGCTCAGCATGCGGTAGGCCTCGAGCACGTCGCCGTGCTCGCCGAGGCCGAGCCCGGCGCTGGCGACGAGGCGGTCGACGTCGAAGCGCAAGGCCTGCATCGCGCGCTCGAGCCGGGCGGTCTCCAGCTCGGGGTTCTCGGAGACGAAGCGGGTCACCTGCGGCGGCGGGTGGTGCAGCACCGCCTCGCCGAGGGCGAGACCTTCCACCAGCGCGGCGCCCACCAGCCGGCGCGGCGGCGCCGCCAGCTCGGCGAAGTCGCTGTAGATGTCGGGATCCACCAGCCCGCCCGAGGCCAGCATCTCGCCCAAGAGCGCGGCGATGATCTCGAGCGCTTCGACCTCGTCCTCGGCGTAGGAGCGCGCCACCGTGTTCTGGACGACGACCACGCCCGCGACCTCGCCGCCGCGCAGGATCGGCACGCCCAGAAACGAGCGGTAGATCTCCTCGCCGGTCTCCGGAAAGTACTGGAAGTTGGGGTGGTGCTGGGCGTCGTTGGTGTTCACCAGCTCGCAGCGCTGGGCGATGTAGCCGACGAGCCCTTCGCCCAGGCGCATACGGGTCTGGTGGACGGCGTCGCGCCGGAGCCCCTGGGTGGCGAACAGCTCCAGGATGTTGCCGGAACGCCGTACGTAGATCGAGCACACCTCCGCCACCATGTCGGCGGCGATCAGGCTGACGATGCGGTCGAGCCGTTGTTGGGGCTGGATCGGTGCCGCCGCCAGCTCCATGATGCGGCGCAACAGGCGGCGCGACGCCGACAGCTCGGGCGTGCGTCGGCCCGCCGGCGGCACCGTCGTCGAGCTGCCCCAGCCGGCGCTCATCCCAGCCGTTCCGCCCGCTCCAATGCGGCCGCGGCCTGGGTCACCAAGGTGTCGACGATGGCGGCCGTCGGCTCCACCGCCTTGACCATCCCCACCGATTGTCCCGCCATCAGCGAGCCCTCCTCGACGTCGCCGTCGACGACGGCGCGCCTGAGCGCGCCGGCCCAGAAATGCTCGATCGCCAGCGCCGCCTCCTCGTAGCCCAGCTCACCGGCACGATAGCGCCGGATGGTGTCCACCTGCACCTCCCGGAAGCGCTCGGTGGCGCGGTTGGCGAGCGCGCGCACCGGGATGACCTTGAACTCGGGGTCGACCTGCACGCTGGTCTGGGCGTCGCGCGCACTGCCCCGCACGAAGGCCTCCTTGAAGCGCGGATGGGCGATCGATTCGCTCGCGCAGGCGAAGCGCGTGCCGAGCTGGCAGCCCGCCGCGCCCATCGACAGATAGGCCGCGATCGCCTCGCCGTGGCCGATACCGCCGGCGACGAAGACCGGGACCTCGGCGATCGCGGGCAGGACCTCCTGGGCGAGCACGCTGGTCGCCACCGGCCCGATATGGCCGCCGGCCTCGGCGCCCTCGATGATCAGACCGTCGACCCCGGCCTTGACCAGCCGCTTGCCGATCGCGGCCGAGGGCGCGAACGCCAGCACCTTGGCGCCCTCGGCCTTGGCGCGGGCGATCTGCTCGCGCGTCGGCATGCCCCCGGCGAAGACGAAGTGGCCGACGCCGAGCTCGGTGCAGCGCGCGATCAGCCGATCCAGCTCGGGGTGCATCAAGATGAGGTTGACCCCGAACGGGCGGTCGGTGAGCCCGCGCGTGGCCTCGATCTCGGCCGCCAGGAGGTCGGGGCCCATCGAGCCGCAGGCGATGACGCCGAAGCCGCCGGCGTTGGAGATCGCGGCGACCAGATGACGCTCGGAGACCCAGGTCATGGCGCCGCCCATGATCGCCACCTCCGAGCCCAACAGCGCGCGGCCGCGCCGGGTGAGGGTCTCCAGGCGGGCGTAACCGGGATGGTGTCGCATCTCGCCTCAGCCGTCCGCGTCGAGGCCGTAGGCGGCGTGCAGGGTGCGAATGGCGAGTTCGGTGTACTCGGCGGGGATGAGCACGCTGATTTTGATCTCCGAGGTGGAAATGGCCTGGATGTTGATACCGCGCTCGGCGAGCACGTTGAACATGCGATGCGCGATTCCGGCGTGACTCCGCATGCCCACCCCGATCACCGAGATCTTGACCACCCCGCCGTCGGCGACGAGGTCGCGACAGCCCAGGGCGCGCACGACCGGGTCCAGCACGTCGCGGGCCCGGGCGAGGTCGCTCGCCGCGAGGGTGAAGGTGAGGTCGGTGGAACGGCCGTCGGGCGAGACGCTCTGCACGATCATGTCGACGTTGACGTTGGCCTCGGCAAGGGCGCCGAAGATCCGCGCCGCGACGCCGGGGCGGTCCTCGACGCCGACCAGCGTCACCTTGGCCTCGTCGCGGCTGTAGGTGATGCCGGAAACCGTCTGGTGTTCCATGGTGGGATCGTCCGCGATGACCAGGGTGCCGGGCTTGTCCTCGAAGCTGGACAAGACCTGAACGGGTACGTCGTACTGCATGGCGAGCGCGACGGAGCGGGTCTGCAACACCTTGGCGCCGAGCGAGGCCAGCTCCAGCATCTCCTCGTAGGTAATGCGCTCGAGCTTCTTGGCGCGCGACACGATGCGGGGGTCGGTGGTGTAGATGCCGTCGACGTCGGTGAAAATGTCGCAGCGCTCGGCGTCGAGTGCGGCGGCCACCGCCACCGCCGAGGTGTCCGAGCCGCCGCGGCCGAGCGTGGTCAGCCGGCCGGTGGGGTCCACCCCTTGAAAGCCGGGCAGCACCGCGACCTCGCCGCGGTCGAGCGCGGCCCGCACGCCGGCGGCGTCGACCTCGGTGATGCGCGCCTTGCCGTGGGCGTCGTCGGTGTTGAGCGGCAGCTGCCAGCCCAGATAGGAGCGCGCCGGAACCCCCAGGCGCTGCAAGGCCAGCGCCAGCAGCCCGGCGGTGATCTGCTCGCCGGCGGCGACGACGACGTCGTGCTCGGCGAGATCGGCGGTGGGGCCACCGACGTCCTCCACCCAGCGCACCAGCTGGTTGGTGTGGCCGGCCATCGCCGACACCACCACCGCCACCCTTTCGCCCGCCGCGACCTGGCGCGCGACGCGCCCGGCGACGTGGCGAAGCCGATCGGGATCGGCGACCGAGGTGCCGCCGAATTTCTGGACGACGCGTGTCAACGGGAGTTCCTCTCGCGCGATCGCCGCCGCGGTTCGCGGCGGCATTGACCACGCGCGGTTCTTATCCACCCTCGGACCTCCGAAGCAAGTCGGCCTTCCCGTTCTCAACCGACAAAGCAGGCCATGCCCCCCGTCAGCGCCGCCGATCCGCGAGAGCTCGCCAAGTTCCAAGCCACCGCCGCCGACTGGTGGGACCCCGGCGGCCCGCTGGCGCCGTTGCACCGCCTCAACCCGGTCCGCATCGCCTTCGTCCGCGACGCCGCCATCGCCGGGCGCGCGGTCTCGCCGGGCAAGCCGTTGCGCGGCCTCGCCGTGCTCGACGTCGGCTGCGGCGGCGGGCTGCTGTGCGAACCGCTGGCGCGGCTGGGGGCGCGGGTGACCGGCATCGATCTCGTCCCCGAAGCGCTCGCCGTCGCGCGCCGTCACGCCGAGGCGCAGGGGCTCGCGATCGACTACCGCTGCGAGAGCGTCGACGAGGCGGCGGCGCGGGGTGAGCGCTTCGATCTGGTGGTCGCCTCCGAGGTCGTCGAGCACGTGCCCGACCAGGCCGGCTTCACCGTTCGCCTCGCCGAGCTCACCGCCGAGGCCGGAGTCGTCTGCCTGTCGACCCTCAACCGCACGCCGCGCTCCTACGTCGAGGCGATCCTCGCCGCCGAGGGCCTGCTGGGCTGGTTGCCGCGCGGCACCCACGACTGGCGCCGCTTCGTGCGGCCCTCCGAGCTGGCGGCTTGGCTGCGCCGCGCCGGCCTGCGCGTCGACCGCCTCGCCGGGATCGGCTGGAACGCCCGGGAGAACCGCTTCGAGCTCCGGCGCGACGTGGCGGTGAACTATCTGATGAGCGCGCGCCGCGGCTGAGCTCAGGCGTCGTGTTCGGGGAGGTCCGGCAGCGCCTGCACGTCGATGCCGTCCTCGCGCAGGGCACGCGCGTCGTCGCCGGTGGCCCGGCCCCAGATCGGGCGGTCCGCGGCTTCGCCGTCGTGGATGCGGCGGGCCTCGGCGGCGAAGCCGGTGCCGACGTCCTCGGCGCCGTCCTTGACCTCGCGGATCAGGGCGCGCAGCGCGGCGCGCGTCGCTGCCGCCCGGTCCGGCGGGGAGGCCGCCGGGTCCGGCGCGCCGGGCGGCGGGGTGTCGGCTCCCGCCGGCGCGTCCCCCGGACGCGGCGCGGCGCGGGCGCGGCCGATCGCCGGGGTCATCAGCGCCTTGTCGACGGTGTTGGCGCCGCAGGCCGGACAGGCGACGAGCCCGCCGTCCGCCTGGGCGTCGTAGGCGGCCGCGCTCGCGAACCAGGCGTCGAAGCCGTGGCCGCAGGCGCAGCGGAGCGCGTAGCGGATCACCTCACGACCCCGCCCCCGCCAGCAGGCGGTCGAGCTCGCCGGTCCGTTCCAGGGCGTAGAGCTCGTCGCAGCCGCCGATCCCACGCCCGTCGATGAAGATCTGCGGGACGGTGCGGCGGCCGTCGGCGCGCTCGATCATCTCCGCCTTGCGCCGCGGCTCGGCGACGACGTCGATCTCGGTGAAATCCACCGCCTTGTCGGCGAGCAGGCGCCGGGCGGCGTGGCAGAAGCCGCAAAGCGGGCTC
>JAAAPF010000269.1 GCA_009908425.1 Alphaproteobacteria bacterium | reverse complement strand
GCCTCGCCGGCGAACGCGTGGCCTACGCCCGCGGCTACGGCGGCCAGATGGTCTACGTCGTCCCCGAGCGCGCGCTCAGCGTGGTCGTCACCTCCGATCCGACCCGCCCCGCCCGCAGCCACGGCCATGTCGGCGACCTCCACGACCTCGTCGCCCGCCACCTCGTCGCCGGCGCCCGAGCCCCCCGAAACCGCCGCAAGCCGTTGAACTGAAAGGACGATCGCCCGCTCTGGCTTCGTTCGGCAACACCCGAACCGCCCCCCACGTCCCACGCCCTGCGACCATACCCTCGACGCGTTAGGATAACACACCTACACAGCGTCGACCAGCGACGCCCGCCGGCCCGCCGCAGCGTCACGGCCGAGGTCGGCCAGAGAGACCCTGAACAGCTCCGGCTCGGCAAGGCGGCTCGAAACGGCGAGCGGTCTTCAGTGTGCGCCCATCTGCTCGTCCGCAGCGCGCCATAAACCTGTCATAATCGCCGATGCTCTGGACGGGGGTTTTGCCGCGCCGGAACACTCGCCTATGTTCGGCCGCGTTGTTGGTGCCAAAGAGGAGCTTTTGTGCGCACGTGATGGACGCGGAGTTGGGCGTCTCCGCCTCGGACAGCCGACTTGTCGCGAAGGGGTACGCTTCGCCCGCTTCAGGCCGAAAGCGATGATTCGCGCCCATCTCGCCAAGCATCTTGCGTCTCGGTCGCGCTCCGAAGCAATCTGAGCATTGATTCAATGGTTGATGCGAGATAAATACCATGTCGTCGGTGCTTCAAGTATATCGAAAGCAGCTTATCGCCGAGACAGGTCTGGAGTTTCCGCGCTTCGCACGCGGCGCCTCTCATGAGGCCAGAATACTGTCGATCTTAGAAACCCCAACACGCTCCGGGGCCGCCGTCTCTGGAGAGTGTGCGCTCACAAACGCCGATCCGACAGCGCGGCGAATGAAGCGACTGATGGCCGATGCCGGTGTGCACGAGCATGAGGTCGTGTTGTGGAACTTCTACGCCGCCTACGCGCCGCCCGACACACGATGCGAACGCGCTTGGGCTGTCAGGATCGAGCGGTTGATCGAACTGCTGTCCCGGCTCGAAACTGTCCTCGTCTTCGGTGATAGAGCTTGGCGCGGGATGCGCTTTGCGCGCGTCCCGAGATTCGTCCAACTCGTCTGGGCGCCTCACCCGTCCAACCGATCAGTCAACGGGCGACCAGATCGCGAGGGCTTGATTGCCGAAGCTTGGCGCCGTGCTGCCGGGCTGTGGCCGCCTCGGGCATGATTGACACGCCACGGCTCGTCGCGCGCGCTTTGCTTCGCAAAGCTGACCTTGCGGACCTCGCATCGAGGGACAGCTCCAGGCCGATCTCGGCAATGCCCGAGGGCTAGCCTTACGCCTCCTCCCGCCACCGCGCCGGCGCTCGCCGGAACCCGGCGGTGGTGGCGGCGGTTCGCCGGCCGTCCGGTGGCGAGACGAGGGACGTGGATGGGCTGGTCGATCACCTTGGGCAGCGTGCGCGGGACCGTGGTCCGGCTGCACGTCACCTTTCTGCTGTTCCTGTTGTGGATCGCCGGCGTGTTCTACGCCCAGGGCGGGCCGGCGGCGGCGGTGGCGGGGGTGGTGTTCATCGCGCTCCTGTTCGGCTGCGTCGTCCTGCACGAGTTCGGCCACATCTTCGCGGCCCGGCGCTACGGCGTGCAGACGCCCGACGTCGTGCTCCTGCCGATCGGCGGGGTGGCGCGGATGGAGCGCATCCCCGAGGAGCCGGCGCAGGAGATCGTGGTCGCCCTCGCCGGCCCGGCGGTGAACCTGGTCGTCGCCGCCGTGCTGCTGGTGGCGCTGGGCGGCGCGCCGAGCGCGGAGGCGGCCTTCGAGGAGCCCGAGACCGGCCTCGCCGCGCGGCTGCTCTACGCCAACCTGTTCCTCGCCGTCTTCAACCTGATCCCGGCCTTTCCGATGGACGGCGGCCGCGTGCTCCGGGCCTTTCTGGCGCGCTGGACCGGCTACGCCCGCGGCACCCGCATCGCCGCCGGCATCGGCCAGGGCCTGGCCTTTTTGTTCGGCCTCCTCGGGCTCGCCGCCGGCAACCCGATCCTGTTGTTCGTGGCGCTCTTCATCTACCTCGCCGCGGCGGCGGAGAGCCACGCCGCCCAGATGCGCCAGGTGGCCCAGGGCGTCATCAACGCCGACGCCATGGTCACCCATTTCGAGCGGCTCGGGCGCGACGGCCGGGTCGCGGACGCGGTCGAATGCCTGATCCGCACCACCCAGCACGAGTTTCCGATCTGCGACGACGACGGCCGGCTCGAGGGGGTGCTCACCCGCGACGCCATGATCCAGGCGCTGAAGGAACGCGGCCCCGACACCCCCGTGGTCGAGGTCATGGACACCGACGTCCCCGAGGTCCGCGACCGCGGCAACCTGGAGGACGCGACGCGCCTGCTGCAGGAGAAGAACCGCCCGGCGGTGGGCGTGGTCGACCGCGCGGGCCGGCTGGTCGGGCTGGTCACCCGTGAGACCATCGGCGAGTTGATGATGATCGAGTCCGCCGGCGGCGGCGGGCGGGCCGGTCAGGCCGGCAAGCCGACGCCGCGGCCGCAGGCCTGAGCGCGGCGGGGAACCGGTTCCACAGCGGCGTGTTGGCGTTCGCATGATCCGCGCGCCGTTCCTGCCCCTCGCCGTCGCCCTCGCGGTGGTCACCACGCCGCCCGCGGCCGCCGCCTACGAGGTCCGCGCCGAGACCGTGCCGGTCACCCGCACCGTCCACGCCGAGGTCCAGACCGACGAGCGGCCCGTCGCCCGCGCCCGCATCACGGGCCTCGTCGTCGCGCTCGCCGTCGACGAGGGCGACCGGGTCGAGGCGGGCGAGGTGATCGCCCGGGTCGAGGACCCGGAGCTGGCCTCGCGCCTCGCCGCCGCCGAGGCGGAGGTCGAGCGCGCCGAGGTGCGCAGCCGGATCGCGGAGCGGGATCGCCAGCGCCAACGCGCGCTGTTCGAGGAGGACGACGTCAGCCGCGCCCGGCTCGACGAGGCCATCCGCCGCGCCGACGAGGCGCAGCAGGCGGTGGAGGCGGCGCGCTCCGAGGCCCAGACGCTGCGCGAGCGGCGGGCGCGCGGCGACGTGCTGGCGCCCGGCGACGGTCCGGTGATCGAGGTCCGGGTCGAAGAGGGCAGCGCGGTGCGGCCGGGCGCCGCCGTGGCGCGTGTCGCCACCGCGCCGTCGGTCCTGCGCGTCCGGGTGCCCGAGCGCCACCTGGCCTACCTCCGAGCCGCCGACGCCATCCGCGTCGCGACGCCCGCGGGGCCGGTGACCGGCGAGCTGCGCCGGCTCTACCCCGACGTCACGCGCGGGCGGGTCCAGGCCGATCTGGCGTTGCCCCGGGGCGTCGAGCCGGAGCCCGTCGGCCGCCGCCTGGCCGTGACGCTGCAGGTGGGCGAACGCGAGGCGTTCCTTGTGCCGCGCGCTCTCGTCGAGGAGCGCGCGGGGCTCGCCTTCGTGCGGCGCGAAGACGGCGGGCGCACGCTGGTCCAGCTCGGCCGCCGTGTCGGTGAGCGCGTGGTCGTGCTCGCGGGCCTCGAGGCCGGGGACCGGCTGACGCCGCCATGAGCGAGGAGAGCGACGCGCGTCCCCTCGGCTTCGCCGGCCGGGTCACCCGGCTGTTCATCGCCAACCCGGTCACGCCGATCCTCGTCGCCATCGCGGTCGTCCTCGGCGTCGGCGCCCTCGCGGTCGTGCCGCGCGAGGAGGAGCCGCAGATCCGCGTCCCGCTCGTCGACGTCATCGTGCCGGCGCCCGGCCTCTCGGCGCGGGACGTCAAGGAGGTGATCACCAAGCCGGTGGAGGACATCGTCGCCGGCATCGAGGGCGTCGACCACGTCTATTCCAGGAGCGAGGACGGCCGCGCGGTCATCTCCGCGCGCTTCTTCACCGGCACCGGCGCCGACGCCGCGGTGCTGCGCGTCATCGAGCGCATCGGCGCCAATGGCGAGCGCCGCCCGCCCGGCATCCCCGAGCCCCTCATCGTCGGCCGCGGCATCGAGGACGTCGCCGTCGTCACCCTCACGGTGACGCCCGAGCCCGCGGCGGCGGCGCGCTACGACCACGCCGCGCTCTGGGAGATCGCCGCCGAGCTGCGCGAGCGGATGACGGCGGTGGACCGCGTCGGGCTCACCTACGTGGTCGGGGGCGGCCCGCCCGAGCTGCGCGTCGAGCCGGACCCCGACGCCCTCGCGCGCTTCGGCGTGAGCGCGAGTGCCGTCGCCGACCGCGTCGCCGCCGCCAACGCCGCCATCGACGTGGGCGATCTCGTCGGCGCCGAGCGCCGCGACCTGCGCGCCGGCCGCGGCCTCACCGACCCCGAGGCGGTGGGCAACCTGGTCGTGGGCACCCACGACGGCCGGCCGGTCTATGTCCGCGACGTCGCCCGCACGGTCGTGGCGCCGCCGCAGCCGGGCCCGGTGGTGTGGCACCAGGCGGCGGGCGAAGCGGACGCCCGGCCCGCCGCCGTGCTCGCCGTCGCCAAGCGACCGGGCGCCAACGGCGTCGAGGTGGCGGCGGGCGCGCTCGACGTGCTGGATGCCGCCCGCGGCGAGGTCGTGCCCGACGACATCGCCGTCGAGGTCACCCGCAACTACGGCGAGACCGCGAGCGACAACGCGGCGGCACTCCTCTGGCAGCTCGTGGGTGCCACGGCCACGATCGTGGCGCTCTTGGTGCTCGCCGTGGGCCTGCGCGAGGCACTGGTGGTGGCGGTCGTCATCCCGACCACGATCCTTTTGACCTTCTTCGCGCTCTGGGCGATGGGCTACACCATCAACCGGGTGAGCCTGTTCGCGCTCATCTTCGCCATCGGCATCCTCGTCGACGACGCCATCGTCGTGGTGGAGAACATCACCCGCCACTGGCGCCGCGACCGCCCGGGCGACCGCGCCGCGGCGGAGGCGGCGGCCGTGCGCGCCGTCGACGAGGTCGGCAACCCGACCATCATCTCGACGCTCACGATCATCGCGGCGCTGTTGCCGATGCTGGCGGTGAGCGGGCTGATGGGCCCCTATATGAGCCCGATCCCGGCCAACGCCTCGGCGGCGGTCGTCTTCTCCACCGCGGTGGCGCTGTCGGCGACGCCGTGGCTGCTCTTGCGCCTGCGCCGCGTCGAGCTGCCATTGCCCGGCTGGCTGGAGCGGCGGCTCGCCGGCGCGAGCGAGGCGCCCGGCGGCGCGCTCGGGGCGTTCTACACGCGCATGGCGACGCCGGTGTTGAAGACCCGCGGGCGGGCGGTGCTGTTCCTCGCCGTGGTGGTGGCGGCCACGCTCGCGTCCTTCGCGCTCTTCGCCGTCTCGGCGGTGACGGTGAAACTGCTCCCCTTCGACGACAAGCGCGAGATCCAGGTGGTCGTCGACCTGCCGGAGACGGCGACGGTCGAGGCGACCGACCGGGCGGTGGCGGAGATCGCGGAGCGCGTCCGCGCCATCCCCGAGGTCGCGAGCCTGCAGCGCTACGCCGGCACCTCGGCGCCCTTCAACTTCAACGGGCTGGTGCGCCAGTACTACCTGCGCGAGGCGCCCTATCTGGGCGACGTCAAGGTGAACCTCGTGCCGGCGAGCGAGCGCCAGCGGCAGAGCCACGCCGTCGCCCTCGACCTCCGCGCGCGCATCGCGGACGTGCCGCTGCCGGAGGGGACGGCCGTGCGCGTCGCCGAGGTGCCGCCCGGCCCGCCGGTCTTCGCGACGCTGTTGGCCGAGGTCTACGGCCCCACGCCCGAGGCCCGGCGCTCGGCAGCGCGCGAGGTGCGCGCGGCGTTCGAGGCGGTGCCGTACGTCCGGGACGTCGACGACACCATCGGCGTGCGGCGCGAGCGGGTGCGGCTGGTGGCCAACCAGGCCGCCCTCGATCGGCTCGGCGTGCGCGAGGGCGCGGTGCGGCGCGAGCTGCGCGTGCTGCTCGCCGGTGAGCGGCTGGAGCCGACGACCGACCGGCCGGTGGACGGGGACTGGCCGGTGGTGGTCGAGCTCGCGCGGCGCGACCGCGGCGGGCTGGAGCCGCTCTTGGCCGCACCGGTGCCGGCGCGGGACGGGACGGTCGAGCTCGGCCAGGTCGTCGACGTCGAGCGCGAGGCGACGGATCTTGCGATCTTCCGCCGCAACGGCCGCTCGCTGGTCATGGTCCAGGCGACGCTCGCGGGCGCGCGCGAGGCCCCGATCTACGGCATGCTCGCCGTGCAGGAGCGCTTGGCCGAGAGCGACATCCGCGTCGACCTGCGGGGTCAGCCGCTCGCACCCGAAGGGCCGGTGCTGCTCTGGCACGGCGAGTGGGAGATCACCTGGACGACGTTCCGCGACATGGGCCTCGCCTTCGCCGGCGCGTTTCTCCTCATCTACGCCATCGTCGTGGCGCACTTTCAGCGGCTTAAGCTGCCGCTCCTCATCATGGTGCCGGTGCCGCTCACGCTCTTGGGCGTCATCCTGGGGCACTGGGCGATCGGCGCCAAGTTCACCGCCACCTCGATGATCGGCTTCATCGCCCTCGCCGGCATCGTCGTGCGCAACTCGGTGCTGTTGATCGAGTTCATCGAGACGCGCCGCGCCGCCGGGGCGTCCGTGCGCGACGCGGTGATGGAGGCCGGTGCGGTGCGCTTTCGCCCGATTCTCTTGACCGCCATCACGGCGATCATCGGTGCGCTGTTCATCATCACGGACCCGATCTTCAAAGGCCTCGCGACCTCGCTCGTCTTCGGGCTGATCTCGTCGACGCTGCTGACGACGCTGGTGATCCCGGCGGTCTACATCTGGCGGCGCGAGCCGCGCGCCACCGCCTGAGGAGGGAGCCCATGCCCGAACTCCCCGACGTCGAGACCTTCCGGCGCTACGTCGACGCCACCTCGCTCCATCAGCGCATCGCCGGCGTCGACCTCGACGCCACCCGCATGCTGCAGGGCGCGCGCGCCGACGAGATCCGCGCCGCCCTCACCGGCGGCCGCTTCGAGCGGACCGAACGGCGCGGCAAGTTCCTGTTCGTGGCGATCGACGACGGGCCGTGGCTGGTCCTGCATTTCGGCATGACCGGCCTCTTGACCTACTTCAAGGCCGACGGCGCGGCGCCGTCGCACACGCGCCTGTTGGTCCAGTTCGAGGACGGCTACCGCCTCGCCGGCGTCTGGCGGCGCCGGCTCGGCCGCATCGATCTTGCCCACGATCCCGACGACTTCGCGGTGACGAACGAGCTGGGCCCCGACGCCTTCGAGCCGGAGCTCGGCCGCGACGAGCTGGCGTCGATGCTGCGCGGCCGGCGCGGCGGGGTGAAGTCGGCCTTGATGGACCAGTCCTTCGTCGCCGGCATCGGCAACGTCTACAGCGACGAGATCCTCTTCCAGGCCGGCCTCCTGCCGGACCGCGCCGCCGCCGAGCTCACCGACGACGAGCTCGACGGGCTCCACCGCGCACTTCGCCACGTCCTCGCCACGGCCATCGACCGCCAGGCCGACCCCGGCCGGCTGCCGTCGAGCTGGCTCCTGCCGCGAC
>JAAAPF010000014.1 GCA_009908425.1 Alphaproteobacteria bacterium | reverse complement strand
GCGTTCCGTCGGCACCGTCACCGGCGCCAGGTCGAGCGCGCGCACCATCGTCTTGTAGGCCGGATAGCCCGGCTCGCCGATGCCGACGCGCGCGCCCGGATCGAACGCGGCCAGCAACGCCAGCACGAACGCGCCGGAGGCGCCGACCGTCACCGCCACCCGCGCCGGATCGATCACGGCGCCGTACCAGTCGGCGTAGAGCTCGGCGATGGCGTCGCGCAGCGCCGGCATGCCGAGGGCCTCGGTGTAGCCCAGGGGCGCGTGCGCGAGCGCGTCGGCGACGGCCGCGCGCACCGGCTCCGGCAGGGCGCCTCCGGGCTCGCCGACCTCGAGGTGGTGGACCGCGTCGCCGCGGGCGGCGCGGGCGTTGGCGGCGGCCAGCACCTCCATCGCGCGGAAGGGGGCGACGCGGCTGCGGCGGGACGGCTCGTCGAGCGGTCGTGACGCCATGGTGCTTGCAAGCTCCTCAGAGGCGAACGATTTAACGGGGACCGACGATGGGAGGGGTGACGGTGCGTGCGCACTCGAAAATGCTGGCGGTGGCCCTGGCGCTCGTCCTGGTGGCGCTGCCGGCGCGGGCGCAGTCGCTGCAGCTCATCCGCGACGCCGAAATCGAGGCGACCATCGCCGGGCTCGCCCGACCGATCTTCGAGGCGGCGGGGATCGCCCCTTCCGGCGTCGACATCTACCTGGTTCGCGACGACCGCCTCAACGCTTTCGTGGCGGGCGGACAGAACCTGTTCCTCTACACCGGCTTGTTGATGCGGGCCGACGACCCCGCCGAGCTGGCCGGCGTCATCGCCCACGAGGCCGGGCACATCGCGGGTGGCCATCTGGTCCGCCTGGCCGACGCCGCCGAGGACGCCGCGGTCGAACAGATCCTCGGCCTGGTCCTGGGCGCGGCCGCGGCGGCGGCCGGCGCGCCGCAGGTGGGCGGGGCCATCGCCATGGGCGGCCAAGGCCTCGCCCAAGAGAGCATGCTGCGCTACTCGCGCGCCCAGGAGCAGGCCGCCGATCAGGCCGCGGTGACCTATCTCGACCGCACCGGCATCGGGGCGACGGGGTTGCGGGACTTCTTCGAGATCCTGGACCAAAAGCGCATGCTCTCGGGTGTCCAGCCGACGCCCTATCTGCAGACCCATCCGCTCACGCGCGACCGCATCACCTTCGTCGCGCGCCACGCCGACGCCGACGACGGCGCCGCGCTGGGCCCCGACGCCCGCGAGCGTCACGCCCGCATGGTCGCCAAGCTCCAGGGCTTTTTGGAGCCGCCGGCGCGGGTGCGCGAGGAGCTGGCGGGGCGCGACGACCTCGCCGCGCGCTACGGACGCGCCGTCGCGACCTATCGGCTGAACGACGTCGAGGGGGCGCTGCGCGAGGTCCGCGCCCTGATCGAGGCCGAGCCCGACAACCCGTATTTCCACGAGCTCGAGGGCCAGATCCGGTTCGAGACCGGCGACGTCGCCGCCGCCGTCGGGCCCTACCGCGAGGCGGTGCGCTTGGCGCCCAGCCAGCCGCTGTTGCGGCTCGGTCTGGGCCGCGCCCTGTTGCAGAGTGGCGCCGCCGCGGAGGCGGTGGGTCCGCTGGAGGAGGTGGTGCGCGCCGAACCGCGCAACGCCTTCGCCTGGCGCAGGCTCGGCATCGCCCGCGGGCGGGCCGGTGATCTCGGCGCCAGCAATCTGGCGCTGGCCGAGGCCGCGATCCTGCAGCGCGAGCTCGCCGACGCCGGGCTCTATCTCTCGCGCGCCGAGGAGCGGGTGAGCTCCGGCCACGAACGCCAGCAACTGGCCGACCTCCAGCGCGCGCTCGAAGACGCCCGCGAGCGGGCTCGCTGAGCCGCACACAGCCTCTGGTCGTGGCACGTGCTCGTGACTCGCGCGCGGCGCGCACATGCGCTAAGCGCGCTCCGTTCCGCCGTGGCCCGAGGAGATCGCCCTTGCTTCGAACCCTGACCGCCGTCGGTCTCGCCCTGGCGTCGCCGATCGGCCCCGTCGCCGCCGAGACGCCCGCGCGGACGGAGATCGAAGAGGTCGTGCGCGAGCTGCTCGCCCGCGAACCCGAGCTCGTCGTCGACGCCATCCGCAGCTACCAGGCGCAACAGGAGGAGGCCCGCAACGCGCGGGTGGCCGACGCCATCGCCGCCAACCGCGAGGCGCTGGAGAGCGCGGCCCATCCCAGCATCGGCCCGGCCGAGGCGGCGGTGACCGTCGTCGAGTTCTTCGACTATCGCTGCGGCTTCTGCCGCCGGATGGTCCCCCGCCTGGACGCGCTGTTGGCGGACCACCAGGACGTGCGCGTGGTGTTCGTCGAGTTCCCGGTGCTGGGGCCGGACAGCCTGCGCGCCGCCCAGGCCAGCCTCGCCGTGTGGCGCCAGGATCCCGAGATCTATCCGGATGTTCACCGCGCCTTCATGGCGGCGGACGACCTCTCCGCCCCGGCATTGGTCGCGATCGCCGAGGACCACGGGCTCGACGGCGACCGCCTCGTCGAAGACATGCAGAGCGCGGCGGTCCGCGAGCGGCTCGCCGCCAACCATCGCCTGGCGCGTGAGATCGGCGTCGAGGGTACCCCCGCCTTCATCGTCGGCGACGCCTTCATGCCCGGCGCGGTCCCCGTCGAGCAGCTCGAAGCCGCGATCGCCGAGGCCCGCGGCTGACACCCGTCGCCCTCGACGAAAAACCGCCGTCCGCGAGGGACGGCGGTCCGCAGACGCTGTCGGACGGCAGCGTCTATTTCTTGATGTCGGCCCACAGCCGGCGGTTCATGGCGTAGAAGATCAGCGCCATGGCGGTGCAGAACAGCATGAAGCCGATGCCGAGGCGCTTGCGCTGCTCCAGCTTCGGCTCCGCCGCCCACATCAAGAAATGGCTGACGTCGGCGGCCATCTGCTCGGGCGTGGCCTCGGTGCCGTCGGCGTACTGGACCAGGTCGGGGTAGAGCTGCGGCGGCATGGCGATGATGTTGCCGGGGTAGAACTTGTTCCAGTAGTTCCCCGGACTGAGGTCCATGCCCTTCTCGTCGTCGTAGCCGAGCATCAGGCTGTAGAGGTAGTCGGCGCCGCCGACCCGCGCCTTGGCGATCACCGACATGTCGGGCGGCGCCTTGCCGAAGATCGACGCCGCCTCGGCGTCGTTGCGGTAGGGCGAGGGCCAGGTGTCGTTGGGCTCCGCCGGCCGCTCGAACATCTCGCCCATGTCGTTGGGACCGTCGGTGACGGTGTAGTTCGAGGCGATCTGCTCGACCTCCTCCTCGCTGTAACCGAGGTCGGTGAGGGTGCGGAACGCCACGTACTTCATGCCGTGGCAGCCCGCGCAGACCTGATCGTAGACCTGCAGCCCGCGTTGGGCGGCGGCGTCGTCGTAAGATCCGAAGATGCCCTCGAACGACCAGTCGCGGGTCATCAGTTCCGCGCCGGCCTCGGCGGCGGGTGCCGCCGAGGGGGTGGCGAAGAGGGCCGCGCCGACAAGCGCGGCAGCGAACGTCGTACGCATGATCTCACTCCGCCGGCTGAGCTTGCGGCCCCGCGGGCGCGGCCCTGGGCAACACCGGCTTGTTGATGCTCTCCGGCACGGGTTTGGGCTTCTCGAAGCGACCCAGCAGGGGAAGCAGGACGAGGAAGTGGAAGAAGTAGTAGATCGTCCCGATCAGCGCCACCGTCGGCCAGATCCCCTCCGCCGGCATCGCCCCGGTGTAGGTCAAGATCACCACGTCGGCCAAAAGGATCCAGAACGCCCAGAAGTAAATCGGGCGATAGGTGGCACTGCGGACCTTCGACGTGTCGAGCCACGGCAGGAAGAACAGGACCAGCACCGCACCGAACATGGCGATCACACCGCCGAGCTTGGCGTCGATGAGCGTGAACCCGAAGATCCCGATGTCGAAGGTGATCGAACGCAGGATGGCGTAGAACGGTAAGAAATACCATTCGGGCACGATGTGCGCCGGGGTCACCAACGGGTCGGCCGGGATGTAGTTGTCGGCATGCCCGAGCACGTTCGGCGCGAAGAACACGAAGGCGCCGAAGAACAGGAGGGCGACGAACAGGCCGAAGACGTCCTTGACCGTGTAGTACGGATGGAAAGGAATCTTGTCCTTCTTGGTCAGATCGATCCCCACCGGATTGTTCGAGCCGTGCTCGTGCAGCGCCAGGATGTGGAGGAAGACCACGGCGAAGATGGCGAACGGCATCAGGTAGTGCAGCGAGAAGAACCGCTGCAGCGTCGGATTGCCGACCGAGAACCCACCGAGCAGCCAGGTCACCAGCGAATCACCGACGAGCGGGATCGCGCTGAACAGGTTGACGATCACGGTGGCGGCCCAAAAGCTCATCTGGCCCCAGGGCAGCACGTAGCCGGTGAACGCCGTCGCCATCATCAGGATCAAGATGATGACGCCGAGGATCCACAACAGTTCCCGCGGTTCCTTGTACGAGCCGTAGTACAACCCGCGGAAAATGTGGATGTAAACCACGATAAAGAAGAACGAGGCGCCGTTGGCGTGGGCGTAACGGATCAGCCAACCGTAGTTGACGTTACGCATGATGTGTTCGATGCTGCTGAACGCCATGTCGGCGTGCGGGGTGTAGTGCATGACCAGCACGATGCCGGTCACGATCTGCAGCACCAAAAAGATCCCGGCGAGCGAGCCGAAGTTCCAGAAGTAGTTGAGGTTCTTCGGCGTCGGATAGGCCACCAGCTCTTTATAGCCCCAGGAGATGACCGGGAGCCGGTAGTCGATCCAGCCGAGAACGCCGGTGAACTTCGGCGTCGGCGTGTCAGCGCTCATTGCTTGCTCCTTTGACCCGCTGCGGCCTAGCCGATGGTGATCTCGGTATCCGAATTATACACGAAGGGCGGGATGTCGAGGTTGCGCGGGGCAGGGCCGCGGCGGATGCGCCCGGCGGTGTCGTAGTGCGAACCGTGGCACGGGCAGAACCACCCGCCGTAGTCACCCTTGGGCTCGCCCTGCTTGTTGCCGAGCGGGACGCATCCCAGATGGGTGCAGATGCCGATCTGGATCAGCCAGGGTTGCCGCGTGGTGCCGTCGGCGCTGGTGGCCCGCTCGGCGTCGGTGGCCGGATCCCGCAACGCCGCGAGGTCGACGGCCTCGGCCTGGGCGATCTCCTCCTCGGTGCGGTGGCGGATGAACACCGGCTTGCCGCGCCACTGCACGGTGATCGCCATCCCGGGCTCCACGCCCGCGAGATCGACGTCGATGGAGGCGAGCGCGAGAACGTCGGCCGAGGGGTTCATCTGTTGAAACAGCGGCCACGCGACGGCGGCGACGCCGAGGCCGAAGCCGGTCCAACCGACGATCTGAAGGAAGTCGCGGCGGTTGCCGCCGTCCGCTGCGTCCGTAGCCATGGGTGCCCTGTCGTCTTTTCCAACGGTGCGGCGGAAATTAGGAAGGGGTTCGCCGAGGGACAAGCTTTAGTTGGTCGCATGCGCGCATCGCTGCGCTTCGCCCTTTACGAACCCGACATACCACAAAACGTCGGCGCCATCGTCCGGCTGGCCGCCGGGCTGGGCTGTCCGGTCGAGTTGATCGAGCCCTTGGGCTTCGTGTTCGACCGTCGCAAACTGGGACGCGCGGCGCTGGATTATCACGACCGCGCGGAAATCACGCGGCAGCCGTCGTGGCGCCGTTTCGACGCGGTGCGGCGCGCCCACGGTCGCCGGCTGGTCCTGCTGACGACCCACGGCGCGACCGATTACCGCGATCTGACCTATGGCGCCGACGACGTGCTGCTGGTCGGGGCCGAGAGCGCCGGGGTGCCCGACCAGGTGCACGCCGCGGCCGATCGCCGGGTGGTGATCCCGCTGGCGGCGGGCGTGCGCAGCTTGAACGTCGTCACCGCCCTCGCCATGGTCGCCGGCGAGGCGCTGCGGCAGTTGCGCGCCGCGGAGCCCACGAGGAGCGACGGGTGAGCGAGCCGGCCCCGGTCCACCCCGACGCCGCGGTGGAAGCCCGCAAGCAGGCCGCGCGGGCCTGGTTCGAGGCGCTGCGCGACCGCCTCTGCGCCGCCTTCGAGGCGCTGGAGGACCGCCTCGACCATCCCCGCACGGCGCATCTCGCCCCCGGTCGGTTCGAGCGCCGGCCCTGGCGCCGGCCCGGGGGCGGCGGCGGGGTCATGGGGCTGATGCGCGAGGGGCGCGTGTTCGAGAAGGTGGGCGTCAACGTCTCCACCGTCTGGGGCCGCTTCGAGCCCGACTTCGCCGGCCGGGTCCGCGGCGCCGGCGAGGATCCGCGCTTTTGGGCCTCGGGGATCTCGCTGGTGGCGCACCCGCGCAACCCGCACGTGCCGCCGGCGCACCTGAACACGCGCCACATCGTCACCACCGAGGCCTGGTTCGGCGGCGGTGCCGACCTCAACCCGATCGTGCCCGACGACGCCGAGACCGCGGCCTTCCACGCCCGGCTGGCCGAGGCCTGCCAAGTCTGGGGGCCCGAGGCCTATCCGCGCTTCAAGGCGTGGGCCGACGACTACTTCTACATCCCGCACCGGGGCGAGGCCCGCGGGGTCGGCGGCATCTTCTACGACGAGTTGGTGGCGGATCCCGAGCGCGGCTTCGCCTTCACCCGCGCCGTCGGCGAGGCCTTTCTCGAGGTCTATCCGCGCCTCGTGGCCGCCAAGATGGAGCGTCCCTGGTCCGAAGAGGAGCGCGCGCACCAGTTGATGCGCCGGGGCCGATACGTCGAGTTCAACCTGGTTTACGACCGTGGTACACGGTTCGGGCTCGAGACCGGCGGCAACCCCGACGCGGTGTTGATGTCGCTGCCGCCGCTCGTCGCCTGGCCCTGAACCTCCCGAGAGAGCCGTCGATGGACATCACCATGATCCCGCCCGGCAACAACCCGCCGGACGACGTCAACGTGCTGATCGAGGTGCCGCTCCGCTCCGATCCCATCAAGTACGAATTCGACAAAAAGAGCGGGGCGATCTTCGTCGACCGCTACCTTTACACCTCGATGTTCTACCCGGCGAACTACGGGTTCATTCCCAATACGCTGTACGACGACGGCGACCCGGTCGACGTGTTGCTGTTCGGGGAAATGCCGCTGGTGCCGGGTTGCGTCGTCGGCTCGCGGCCGATCGGCGTGCTCGAGTTGGAGGACGACGGCGGCCACGACGAGAAACTGCTGGCGGTCCCGGTGCCGAAGATTTCCTCGCTCTACGACAACGTCTACAACTACAGTGATCTGCCCCAGATCGAACTGCAGCGGATCCAGCACTTCTTCGAGCACTACAAGGACCTGGAGCCTAACAAGTGGACCCGGGTGGGTAGCTGGCTCGACGCGGAGGAGGCGCGGCGTATCGTGTCCAAGAGCATCAACCAGTTCAAGGACGCCGCCTGAACCGTGCCGCTGCCACCCCCGGTCGAGCGCGAACCACTGCACCGCCGTGCCGTCGACCTGCGCGGTTACCGCCGGGCCGACGGGCTGTTCGACATCGAGGCCCGGCTCACCGACACCAAGGGCTACGCCGTCGACAACCGCTGGCGGGGGCGGCTCGAGCCCGGCGCGCCGATCCACGATATG
>JAAAPF010000277.1 GCA_009908425.1 Alphaproteobacteria bacterium | reverse complement strand
GACGCCGCCGCCCCGCGGGATGCCGCCGCAGCCGAGGCGCCGGCGTCCCGGCCCGAGGCGCGCGCGCCGACGCGCGCCGTGGCCGACATCCTGGCCGAGCGGGGCGAGGGGATGCGGGTGTCGCGCCCGGCGCCGTTGGCGGCGGTGCTGGTGCTGGACTTTCCCTCGTTGGCGGCACAGGCCGCGGCGCTCAACCGCGTCGCGGCGCTGACCGAAAAACGCGGGCTGGCGCGCGACCGGGTGGTCCGGCCCGCCGAACTCGAGGCCTATCTCGCGCGGACCGGGGGCGAGGCGGCGAGCTTCTACCACGGCCACAACTACCCGAGCGAAGCCCTCGCCCGCTTCTTCCGGCTCGCCGAGCGCGCCGGGGCCGGGCTCGGCGACGCCGAGAGGAAGCTCCGCCGGCTGTTGCGTGAGCACGGCGCGATCCGGGCGACGCCGGAGGGTTACCGCGCCGGCGCACGCATCGCCTACGTCGTCACCTTCGCGCGCGTGGACGGTCCGGACGCCGAGGCGTTGCGCGCGGCGGTCCTCGGCCACGAGCTCGGCCACGCCTTCCATGCCCGCCGCCCGGCCTATCGGGCCTTCGTCGCCCGCTTCTGGCGCGAGGCGCTGACGGCCGGCGAGCGCGTCGCCTTCGAGCGGTTCCTGCGCCGCCGCGACTACGCCCTCGCGCAGGCGGAGCTGGTGCGCACCGAGTTCCAGGCGTTCTTGGCGTTCACGCCGTTCGGCCGGATCATCGACGACACCGCCCTCGGCTTGCCCGCGGGCGCGCTGGCCGAGCTGCGGGCGCGCTTCGAGGCCGCCATGCCGGAGGCGCTGCGCCGCGAGGTGGTGGCGTTGCGCGAGGCCGTTCGGCCCGAGCGCCCCGCCGCGGGGGCGCGTCCGCCGCACGAGCCGCGCTGATCGTCAAGATTAGGTGCGGCGCTCGGGATGCGAAACCGCGAATGTCATGATACGGTTCATGCTAGATCGGAAGAGGGGGGCCGGCGTGATGTCGAGCGGCAGGGCGGTGCCGGGTCGTGTCCTCAGGCACGGCCTCATGGCCGGGCTGGTCGCGACCGCGGCGACCTGCGGTCCCGCGGCGGCGCAGGAGGAATGCCGGCTTCCGGGCCAGGAGCTTCTGCCTCCCGAGCAGCTCGATCGGGACTGCGCCCGCCGCGGCGTCGAGATCCCGACGACGGTATCGGTGCGCTCGGCGACGGCCCAGACGGCGCGGGACGTCCGCCGCCGGGTCAACGACGACCTGCGTGGGGACGGCGCGACCGTCGCGGCCGCCGAGGAGGGGTTCCAGGTGGCCTCGCTCGGCAACGTCTTCGGTGACGTCGACGGCACCTTCGCGGTGTGGACCAACGCGAGCGTCACCTTTCTCGAGAACGAGCGCCCGAGCGAGGCCTTCGACGGCGAGACCTACGCTCCGCTCGTCGGCGTCGACTACACGCTGCGCAGCGGTTGGACCTTCGGGTTTTCGCTCGGCTACGAGGGCAGCGATCTCACCACCGACTTCAACGACGGCGGCCTCGACAGCGACGGCATTACGGTCTCGCCCTATCTCGGCCGCACCCTCGGCCGCCACGCCATCCTCGACCTCGGCCTCGGCTACACCCGGCTGAACTACGACCGCCGCCGCCGCGAGGCTGGCACGACCTTCGATTCCGAGTTCGACGCCGACCGCTTCTTCGCCTTCACCAACGTCACCGGTTACGCCCCGCAGGCCTGGCTCGGCCGCGACGACGTCGCCCTCCTGGGCCGCGTCGGCTTTCGCTACACCAACGAGGACCAGCAGTCGTTCACGGAAAACGGCACCACCGTCAGCGGCGGCACGATCGAGGTCGGCCAGGTCACCGTCGGCGGCGAGGCCCAGTACTACCCGCCCCTCGACGCGTTGCACGAACTCCAACTCTTCGCGCGCGCGGAGGGCACCGTCGACGTCGTGCAGACCAACCGCACCGAGGTCCCGACCGTGGCTGACCCCTCCGACGACCGCACCGAGGTCAACCTCGGCGTCGGCGCGGTGGCGCGGTTCACCGAACGGATCAGCGCCGACGTCACCTACGAGCGCATCCTCGCCCGCGAGGACATCGACGAGCAGACCGTCGCCGTCGGCCTGCGCGTGAGCTTTTGAGGGGTCGGCCGCGGCCGCCGGGGCCGAGGCGCCTGGCGGCGGCCGCGGCGTCACCTCAGGCCGTGGCGTAACCGCTGTTCGAGCTTGCGCCGCTCCTTCTCGATACATTTGTTGTATTCGACTTCGTCGAAATGAGGAATTCCCGGCGCCCAGTAAGAGCCTTCGCGCCATTTCGTCGCTTCTGCACGGCACTTCCCCGGAATGTTCTGCCACGTGTCGATCGTTCCGCAGATCCTGCGGGTAACGTCGCCGGTTATGGGGGTCTTGTCGAGCCGCCACGGCGATCCCCGTTTGTCGAGATAGCACTCCTTGAAGACCGTCGACATGATCTCGCGGCGCTGGGCCGTCGCCCCGCCCGGCGGCGGTGGCCCGACCATCGGGCGAGCCAGCCGCCGAGAGAGTTCGATTTCGGCCTTGTTCAGCAATTTGATGAGTTTTTGATAGAAGGCTTGCGAATGCCGGACGTTTTTCAGCTCTTTTTTGGCTTCTTTCGCGACCAGGGTGACGGCTCCATGCGCGACTTGCACGCCTGGCCCGGTTAAGGGCATGAACACGCCGCCGACGCCCAGCAGCACCAGCAGCACCTCGCCACCCTCTTGCGAGTCGAGGCCCGCCAGTTTCGTCTTCACCTTCGGGCTCATGAGCGCGTCGCGGCAGGCGTCGCGCCAGTCGCCCGCGAGCTGCTCCGCCAGGTGGCGCATCTCCGCGTCGGCCGACCGCGCCATGTCCCGCGCCTCGTTTCGTTTACGGGCTACCCACGCTAACGTACGCTCGACTTGGCCGTCAACTTAACGGGTGGAGGTCGACCCGCGCCGGCTCGTCGCCACGTCAGCGGTGGTGGCATCGAGCCCGGGGAAAAGTCGGAGGCACACGCCATGAGGGTGATCACGCAACCCGTCGGCCAAGGGGCGCCGAACCGACCCGACGACGTCGCGCTGGTGGCGTGGCTCCTGAACCGGGTGCTCGGCACCCTCTTCCCGGATCGGTATGGCGTTTCGAAGGAGGGTTTCGTCTACAGTTCGCTACCCATGCGAATCGAAAGCGACGCCGATCGCCAACTCCTGATCGAAGCGATCGAGCGCTTCCAGGACCGCGTCTGCGGCTTCCGGTGGCCGGACGGCCGCGTCGACCCCGGTCGGCGCACCATCACCAAGTTGCGCGAGATCGCGTTCGTCCGCGGGCGGGTCATGCCCGTCGACACCGCCACCGCCTTGCGCCAGGCCGCCACCTCCAGCCCGTACGTCCTACGCACCGGACGGTGGCGGCTGCAGGCCACCTATCGTCCCGGTGAGGTCTATGCCGGACTCGACGGTCGCCGCTTGCTGCTCGCCATCGACGGCCACCGCGCGATCTTTCAGCTCCTCGATGATGCCGGGCCGGGGCGGGCGATCTTCAATCCCCTGCGTGGGCGGCCGGGCCGGATCTACAAGCAAAGCACCGCCGAGTTCCTCAACGAATGGGACGCCGTCTTCTACCACCGCATGGCGGAGCGCTTGAAATCGCTCAAAGTGGTCATGAAGATGGAAATAAAATTCATGATCGCGTGCAGTTCCGCGCTCAGCGGGGGCGTCGGCGCGATCCTTTTCGGCACCAGTCTCTTCAAGTTCCTCAACGACAATCGAAGCGAAATCCGGACGTGGGTGGCGGCGGTGGACGCCTTCGTGGACGGGCGTCGAACGCTGCAGCGGTTCACCCCGACGTTGTACGACAAGTTCGAGCAGCTGCTACTCCACAACGTCCGGCGCGCCGCGGCCACCGTGGTCGACGAAAAGGGCAGAGACGTCCTGGCGCACGTCGACGACACCATGGCGGGCGACCCCGGGGCGGCGGCGAAGCTCGTCGGCGCGCTCGTCGGCACGATCGGCAAGGCGGCGTTCAAAGGCCGAATGGCGTCGCTCGGCGGCATCGCCGGTGACGTGCTCAAGCTGATCGGCAAGCGCGCGGGCTTGGCGCTGCCGGGCGCCGCCGCCAAGACGTTCCAGAACATGAGCGACCAGGAGAAAGCGTCGCTGGCGGTCCGCCTGATCCGCAGATTCGAGGCCTCCGGCGTCAAGGTCTCGAGATCGGAGGCGCTCGTCATCGTCGCCGAGCTCAGCCGCGAAGAGCACCGCCACGAGGTCCGTCGAGCGTTGGAGCGGCTGTACCGCGCCTGCCGCGCGGTAAAGCCGCCGCGGACCGGCTGGGGTCTGGTGCCATGAGGACGACCCGCATATCCGTCAGGGGTCGTGTCGCGTTTCTGGTGGAAATTGCTGGGCGACGTTCCCCGAGCATCGGTAGCTGCGCCTGATAAGACGGCTTGGTCAAGGGCGGTGGACGCGAGAGGCTGAGCGAGGGTCTGCCACCCGGGACCTTGCGCATGGATCGTGCCCCGTGGCTTGGTATAGCAGGGCCGGTCCTCGGTTGGGTCCGAGGGTTGGTCAGGTGGCTACGGCAGCCAACTGACGGGGCTCAGAGTCCCCGAGGTGGGCGAGGCTTTCCAAGCTCAGATAGCGTCGACCGACCGCCTATTCGTCGGGCTGGTCGAGCATAACAGCCCGTTGACGAAGTCGCCTCTCAGCGTCGCGCGCCGCCTCGTCGACGCGAGCGCCGAGCGGCTCACGCGGTCAGCCGGCTCACCGGGCCGGCGCAGGCGCGGTGCTCGACCTGCACGGTGACGTGGTCGACCTGGAAGCGCTCGGCGAGGCGTTCGCGCACGCGCCGGGTGACGAGGTCCGGCGAGACCCCGTCGGCGGGCGGGCGTGGAGCGTCACCATCGGCGTGTCCTCGGCGACCGACCAGGCGTGGAGGTGGTGGACGTTCTCGATCTCGGGGATGGCGCGCTCGAGGTCGCAGCGGATCTCGTCGACGTCGAGATGCGGCGGCGCGCCCTCGAGGAGGATGTGGCCGCTGTCGCGCAGCAGCCGGACCGCGCTCACGACGATCAGCGCCGCGACGAGGAGCGAGAGCAGCGGGTCGATCGGCGTCCAGCCGGTCGCCAGGATGACCGCGGCGGCGGCGATGGCAGCGACCTAGCCCAGAAGGTCGCCGAGGACGTGCAAGAGCGCGCCGCGGATGTTGAGGTTGTCGCGGTCGGCGCCGTGCAGGAGCGCGAAGGCGACGACGTTGACGACCAGGCCCGCCACGGCCACCGCCAGCATCCAGCCGCCCAGCACCTCGATCGGGTCCGTCAGGCGCCGCAGGGCCTCGACCACGATCCAGGCGCAGATCGCCAACAGCGTCAGGCCGTTGACGAAGGCGACCAGCACCCGCACCCGGCCGAAGCCGTAGGTCCGCGCCCGGTCGGCGGGGCGGCGGGCGATGCGGAAGCCGAACCATGCCAGCGCGAGCGCCGCCGTGTCGGTGAGCATGTGGCCGGCGTCGGCGAGGAGCGCGAGCGAGCCGGCGAGCCAGCCGCCGACGGCCTCGACGACCATGAAGGCGCCGACCACGACCGCCGCCGCCAGCGTGCGGCGCTCGTCGCCGTGGCTGTGCGGGTGACCGTGCCCGCGCGGGTGACCGTGGTCGTGGCCGCCGCCCATCGCTCAGGCCAGCTCGACGCCGCTCGCCAGCACCGCGCCGCGCGCCGCCATGAAGTAGAGGCCGAGGTGGTGGGTTGCGGTCTGCGGATGCGCCGCCGTCGCCGGCAGGTCCATGCCCTCGGCGACGTCCCGCGGCAGATCGTAGGTGGCGCAGGCGGGCTCGAGGACGACGATGTCCTTCAGGGTCGGCATCAGGCGGTGGTTGCGCGCCGACAGGAGGGTGAGCACGAAGTCCATGACGCAGATGTCGGTGCAGATACCGGTCACGAGCACGGTGTCCAGACGGTGGACGTTGATCCAGTCCATCGTCTTGTTGTGGTGCATGCCGTGGTGGCTGGCGGTCTCGATGGCGCCGACGAAGCCGTTGATGCAGTCCTTCCTGATCAGCGTGGCGTTGGGGTCGTCCTCGAGCCAGGCGAGCTCGGGCACGAGGTTCTCCTCGCCGGTGCCCTTCTCGCAGTGGGGCGGGTAGGGGCGGCTCCGGCACGCCCGGCTGGTGGGTGTCGAGGAAGGTCAGGATCGGGCGGTGGGCGTCGGCGAAGCGCCCGGCGAGCCCCGCCGTTTCCTCGACCATGCGGCGCACCTGGGCGTTCGGCGCCTGCGGGGCGAGGTTGCCGGCGCCGACGGTGCAGAAGCCGTGGACCAGCGATGACGACGAGACCGGTGGTGGCGAGCGGCAGGGTGCGGGGCTCCGGCGCGATCGGCAGCTCGCGCTCGAGCAGGTCTTGGAGCGGGGCGCTCATCGTGTCCTCCCTGCGGGGGTAGACCTTTCAGATGGCAGCGTCGCCCGGTCGGCGCAACGCGTCACCGCTGCCAGAAGGCCGGCGTCAAGAGGACGAGTATCGTGAAGAGCTCGAGGCGGCCCAAGAGCATGCCGGCGGCGAGCAGCCATTTCGCGGCGTCCGGCAGCGACGCGTAGTTCGCCGCCGGGCCGATGGTCGCGCCGAGGCCGGGGCCGACGTTCGCCAGCGCCGAGATCGAGGCCGACATCGCGGTGAGGTAGTCGAGGCCGACCAGCGACAGCGCCAGCGTCAGCACCGAGAAGGCGAGCGCGAACAGAAAGAAGAACGCCATCACCGAGATCGCCGCCGCGTCCGAGAGCGGCCGGCCCTGGTAGGTGGTGAGGATAACGCCGCTCGGCTGGATCAGCCGCAGCACCTGGGTGCGGGCCGCGTGTATCAGCAGACGGCGATCGATACCTACTCCAAGGTCGGCTTCGCCAAACTCTATGATCGCAAGACCGCGTTGACGGCGGCGGATCTCCTGAATGATCGGGTCGTCCCGTTCTTCGACGGCGTCCACGATCGCCACGAGTACGAGCTCTACCTCGCCGTCGAGAACATCGACCACTCGCGGACCAAGACGAAGAGCCCGCAGACGAACGGCATCTGCGAGCGCTTCCACAAGACCCTGCTCGACGAGTTCTACCGCGTGGCGTTCCGCAAGCGCGTTTACGACAGCCTCGACGAGTTGCAGGCCGACCTCGATGCCTGGATGGCGAGCTACAACGAGGTGAGAACCCACCAGGGGCGCTGGTGCTTCGGCAAGACGCCGCTGCGGACCCTCCTCGACAGCGCCGCCGTCGCGCGCGAAAAACAGCACCAGGGACGAGCCGCCTGAACAGCAGGCCCGACAGCTTCGATCCGGCGGACACTCGCCACGCCGGAACGACCAACGTCAGATCACGTCTAAATTTCTACACCCTGCCCGACGTGACGCCGCCCGAGCAGCTGTGGAACGCCTTCGTGGTCGACGACGGCGCCGTCGGTACGACCTTCGCGAGCGATCGGAGTTGGGCGACGTCGCTGGCACCGGGACAGTCGATCTGAACCGTGCCGGCTTTCTCGGAGGCGAGGTCGTCTGTTTCCTGCGCCGCCAGGGCGGTAAACTCCGGGAAATCCGGGACGGTTCAGTCATCCACCACGGCGCCGCGCCGGCGGTCGCCGGC
>JAAAPF010000321.1 GCA_009908425.1 Alphaproteobacteria bacterium | reverse complement strand
GTCGTGGACGGCCGGATGCCGATGATCTCGGCGGCGACGTCCATGTCGCGGATGGCCATCCAGGCCCGGCCGAGCTTCGAGCGCGTCAGGTTCTTGGCCATCCAGGCCAGGACGACGACGAGCGTCAGCACGAACAGGTACTCGGCGACCGGCGACGCCGTGCTGCCGGTGACGACGACGCCGGGCAGGGCCTCGCGCGGCGGCGCGCTGATGACGCCCGAGGCCGAGTAGTTCGTGAACCAGGGCTGCTTGTTGTAGAGCCAGACCAGAAAGAACTGCGCCGCCAGCGTCGCCACCGCCAGGTAGAAGCCCTTGATCCGGAGGCTCGGCAGGCCGAAGAGCGTGCCCACGCCGGCGGTGACGACGCCCGCGAGCAGCAGCACGACGACGAAGTGGAGCTCGGGGAAGGCGGTCGTCAGCTTGTAGGCGGCGAAGGCGCCGGTCGCCATGAAGCCGCCGGTGCCGAGCGAGAGCTGGCCGGCATAGCCGGTCAGGAGGTTCAGCCCGATCGCCGCCAACGCGTAGACCAGGAGCGGCAGCATGATCGAGCTGATCCAGTAGTGCGAGCCGAAGAGCGGGATCGCGACGAACGCCACCGCCAGGATCACGGCCATGCCGACGCGGTCCTGGACCAGCGGGAAGATCTGCTGATCGGCGGCGTAGCTGGTCTTGTACTGACCGGTCTCGCGGTAGAACACGCCTCACACCCGCTCGATGATCTTTTCGCCGAAGAGGCCCTGGGGACGCACCAGCAGGACCAGCGTGGCGAGCACGTAGGCGAACCAGTCCTGCGAGGCGCCGCCGTGCAGATCGATCCAGAACACCTCGAAGACGTTCTCGCCGGCGCCGATGATCAGCCCGCCCAGGATGGCGCCGGGGATCGAGGTGAGCCCGCCCAGGATGAGGACGGGCAGGGCCTTGAGGGCGATCAGCGAGAGCGTGAACTGCACGCCGAGCTTGGCGCCCCACACGATCCCGGCGACCAGGCCGACCAGGCCGGCGACCGACCAGACGATGACCCAGATCGTCGTCAACGGAATGCCGACGCTCATCGCCGCGGTGGGGTCGTCGGCGACGGCGCGCAGCGCCCGGCCGATCGCGGTGTAGCGAAAGAAGAGGGCGAGGACGAGGACGAGCAGGCCGCAGACCGCCGCGGCCACGACGTCGAAGCCGTTGACGAACACCCCGCCGAGGATGAGCGGCTCGGTGGGGATGCCGATGTCGAGCCGCTTGACCTCCGAGCCCCAGAGCGTGAGCCCGAAGCCGTCGAGGAAGAAGGTGATCCCGATGGTCGCCATGAAGAGCGCGATCGGCGGCTGGCCGACGAGCGGACGCAGCACCGCCCGCTCGATCACCACGGCGAGGCCCACCATCACCGCTGCGGTCGCCAGCAGGGCGAGCGGCATCGCCAGACCCTTCTCCATCAGCCCGACGAAGGTGAGCGCCGCGAACAACACCATCGCCCCCTGGGCGAAGTTGAACACGCCCGAGGCCTTGAAGATGAGGACGAAGCCGAGCGCCAAGAGGGCGTACATCACCCCCGTCAGCAGTCCGCCGATCAGCACCTCCAAGAAGAAGCCGGGTGAGCCGGCGATCTCGCTCCAAGGCGTCAAGAGGACGGCGTCGAGCACCGGCGGTCTCCCTCGCCCCCGGGTCAGTCGGCGCGGACGCCGAGATAGGCCGCGACGACGTCGGGGTCGGCCTTCACCGCGGCCGGCGGGCCGTCGGCCAGGAGCTCGCCGTGGTCGAGGACGACGACGCGGTCGCAGAGGTCCATGACCACCCCCATGTCGTGCTCGATCAAGAGGACCGTGGTGCGGAACTCGGCGTTCACGTCCACGACGAAGCGGCACATGTCCGCCTTCTCCTCGGCGCTCATGCCGGCCATCGGCTCGTCGAGGAGCAACAGCTCCGGCTCCATCGCCAGGGCGCGGGCGAGCTCGACCCGCTTCTGCAGGCCGTAGGCCAGCTTGCCGACCGGGGTGTGGCGCACCGCCTGGAGCTCGAGGAAGTCGATGATCTCCTCGCAGACGCGCCGGTGCGCGATCTCCTCGCGCCGCGCGCGGCCGGCGTAGACCATCTGCTCCAGCCAGGTGCTGCGCATCTTCAGCATGCGGCCGGTCATGACGTTGTCGAGCGTGCTCATGCCCTTGAAGAGCGCGATGTTCTGAAAGGTCCGCGCGATCCCGGCCCGGGCGGCGAGGTGCGGCCGCATCCGGGCGAAGGTGCGGCCCTTGAAGGTGATGCGACCCGCCTGCGGCCGGTAGAAGCCGTTGACGACGTTGAGCATCGACGACTTGCCGGCGCCGTTGGGGCCGATGATGGCGCGGATCTCGCCGCGCTTGACGTCGAAGCCGACGTTCGAGAGGGCGCGGACGCCCCCGAAGCGCAGCGTCACCGCCGCCACCGCGAGCAGCGTCTCCCCGAGCGGGCGGGTGCAGCCGCTCGGTGCGTCGACGGCGGGCGGGGCGAGCCCGGCGTCGCCGTCCATCACGCCGCCTCCGCGCTGCCATCGGCGGCGTCGCGGATCGCCATCTCGACGTCGACGCGGCCCTTGCGGCCGTCCTCGAAGGTGACCTCGGCGGCGATCCGCGCGCGCTCGCGGCCGTCGTAGAGCGCGCGGATCAGCTCGCCGTAGCGCTCGTCGACGACCCGGCGCCGGATCTTGCGGGTGCGGGTGAGTTCGCCGTCGTCGGGGTCGAGCTCCTTGAACAGCAGGACGAAGCGGCGGATGGACTGGGCCCGGGGCAGGCCGGCGTTGACGCGGTCCACCTCGCCCGCCACCAGCTCGTGCACCGCCGCCTTCGCCGCCAGGTCGGCGTAGGTGGTGTAGCCGACGCCGTGGCTCTCGGCCCATTTCGCCACCATCGAGAACCGGATGCAGACGATCGCCGCGAGGAACGGGCGGCCGTGGCCGAGGACGACGCAGGCGCCGATGTAGGGCGAAAACTTGAGCTTGTTTTCGATGTACTGCGGCGAGAAGCGGTCGCCGGCGCGCGTGGTGGCGATGTCCTTGACCCGGTCGATGACCACCAGCCGACCCCGAGGGTCGAGATAGCCGGCGTCGCCGGTGCGCAGCCACCCCTCGGCGTCGACCACCTCGGCGGTGGCCTCGGGCGCGTCGAAATAGCCGTGGAACAGGTCGGGATGGCGGGTGACGATCTCGCCGACCCCGTTGGCGTCGGGATCGTCGATACGGATCTCGACGCCGTCGAACGGCCGGCCCGAGCTGTCGAACTCGATCTCGCGGCCGTCCTGCAGGGTGTAGGCGCCCATCAATTCGGTCTGGCCGTAGAGCTGGCGCAGCGGCACGCCCATCGCCAGGAAGAAGCGGAAGGTGTCGGGGCCGAGCGCGGCGCCCCCGGTCGCCGCCGATTTGATCCGGCTGAAGCCGAGGCGGTCCCTCAGGGCGCGGAACAGCACGAGCTCGGCGAGGCGGTCGCGGGTGCCGCGGTCGAGGGCCTCCAGGCCGCGGCGCATCGCCAGGTCGTAGAGCCGGCGGGTGGCCCGCGGGGCGTCCATCACCCGGGCGCGCACGTCGGCCGCCGTCTGCTCCCACACCCGCGGTGCCAGGAGCAGGTGGGTCGGGCCGATCTCGCGCAGATCGGCCATGGCGGTCTCGGCGCGCTCGGGGAAATTGACGCGGATCCGCGACACCAGCGGCATCACCGCGACGTAGACCTGCTCCATGATCCACGGCAGCGGCAGCACCGAGACGTACTCGTCCTCGGGTCCGCGCGGGTCGCGCTCGAGATAGCGCAGGGCGTGGCGCAGGAGCGCGCCGTGGCCGAGCATCGCGAGCTTGGGCTCGGAGGTGGTCCCCGAGGTGGTGCAGAGCGCCGCCACCTCCTCGCCGCGGCCGGCCTCGACCTCGCGCCGAAAGCGGTCCGGATCCTCGCGCCGCAGGCGCTCGCCCCGGGCCCGCAACGCCCGCCAGCCGACCAGCCGTGCATCGGCGTACTTCCTCATCCCGCGGTCGTCGTGGAAGACGATCCAGCGGAGCTCGGGGAGGCGCTCGCCCAGCGAGAGCAGCTTGTCGACCTGCTCCTCGTCCTCGCAGACCACCACCCGCGCCCCGGCGGCGTTCAACAGCTGCGCCGCCTCGTCGGCGAGGATGTCCTCGTAGAGCCCGAGCGAGATCGCGCCGAGCGCCTGGGCGGCCCACTCGCTCCACAGCCAGTTGGGGCGGTTGCGGCCGGTCAGCGCCACGACGTCGCCGCGGCCGAGGCCGAGCGTGGCGAGGCCGAGGGCGAGCGTGCGCACCTGGTCGTGGACCTCCGCCCAGGTGAAGGTGTTCCAGATGCCGTAGGCCTTCTCGCGCATGGCGACGGCGTCGCCGTGGGCGCGGGCGTGGTGGACGACGAGCTTGGCGAGCGTGTCGTGGGCGGCGAGATCGACCGGCGTCATGCGCTCCCCCTCCGGCCCTTCTCGTTGACGACCGGACTCGGGTGCGTGCCGGCCTCCCGGTGCGAAGCGACTCGTCCCGTCGCCCGTCGCCTAACACCCGTGGCCTATAGCGGCCCACGGTGGCCGCGACCAGCCCCCGGGGGCAGGATCCAAGCGGGGCGCGCCGTGTCCCACGGCCGGGCCGCGGTTGCCGGCGGAGGGGGGCTTTGCGCGGCCGGGCGGGCCCCACCTCATCGACCGTGGCGATGGCTCCACGGCGAGAGCGCCCCGAGATGCCGGCGCTTTACGAGACCGACGTCTACGCCTGGGCGAAGGAGCAGGCGAACCTGTTGCGGGAAGGCAACGTCGCCGCGGCCGACCTCGCGCACATCGCCGAGGGATCGTGCCCCGCGACTTGCTCCTGGCCCTTCGACCGGATCATGGACGAGACCTACTGGCCCAACTGAAACGGGCGACCCGCGGCGGTGCGGTCGTCGCTGCGTGCCGCACGCGACGACGCAAACGGTGCCCTACGCCACCACCTCGTGGCCGCGGGCGTCGTGCTCGACGGTGTGGCGCAAGAGCCGGAGCGCGCGTTCGAGGCTGGCGCGGTCGGCGGCGCCGCTGAGCGACAGCCGCAGCGCGTGCGGCACCCGGGCGCGGCCGTAGGCGAACAGATCGCCCGCCAGCACGTGGACGTCCGCGGCTTTCAGGCGCTCGACCAGCGCCCCGGCGCGCCAGCGGCCGGGCAGGCGCAGCCACAGATGGTGGCCGGCGCCGGCGGCGTTGGGGGCGAGCGGGCCCAGTACCGTGCGCGCGAGGGCGTGGCGGGCGCGGGTCTCGTCGCGCTGAAAGCGCACCGCGCGGTCGGCGAGCCCTAGCTCGAGCCAGTGGCGAAAGAGCTTCGCCCCCGGCGTCGGCGGGCCGAGCAGCAGCGTGTGCTGGGCGTCGAGCAGGCGCGCGTGCAGCCGCGGCGGGGCGACCAGAAAGCCGAGCCGTAGCCCCGGCGCGAGCGTCTTCGACACGCTGGTGACGTAGACCGTCCGCTCGGGCGCCAGGCTCCGCAGCGCCGGCGGGCGCCGGTCGAGCAGAAGCGCGTAGACGTCGTCCTCGACGATCCAGAGATCGTGGCGGCGCGCCACCGCGACCAGCGCCCGGCGGCGATCCTCGCCCATCACCGCGCCGGTCGGGTTGTGGAGGTTGAGGTTGGCGACCAACAGCCGGGCGCCGGTGTCGCGGCAGGCGGTGTCGAGGGCGTTCGGGCAGAGGCCGTGGTCGTCGATCTCGACGGGATGGCGGCGCAGGCCGGTGAGCCCGGCGAGGTCGTGGAAGTGCGGGTAGCTCGAGGCGGCGGCGAGCAGGGTGTCGCCGGGGCGGGCGAGAACGGAGAGCGCCATCGTCAGCCCGCCCTGGGCGCCCGCGGTGACGATGACCTCGTCGGCGCGGGCCTCGACGCCGTGCCGCGCCAGCCATTGCGCCCCCCCGGCGCGGTCCCGGGCGTGGCCGGCGGTGGGCGGATAGGCCAACAGCGCGGCGGCGGGGTCGGGGCCGGTGAAGGCGTCGGGCACCGCGCGCGCCAGCTCGGCGTAGCCGGCGCTCACCGGCTGGTTGGTGCGCAGGTCCATGGCCGAGTGCCGCGGGTCGAACTCGGGTACGTCCTGCGCCGCCATGAAGTCGTGGACCAGGGCGCCGGGCTCGGCGTCGGCGACGAAGGTGCCGCGGCCGACATGGGCGGTGAGCTGCTGGCGCTGGACACCCAGATCGTAGGCCCGCCCCACCGTGCCGACGGTGACCCCGAGACGCTCGGCGAGGGCCCGCTGCGGCGGCAGCTTGGCGCCGCGCGCCAGCCGGCCGTCGGCGATGGCGGCGGCGATGGCGTCGGCGAGGGCGCGGTAGCGCGGCCCGCTCCGGCCCCGCAACTCGTCCGGTGAAATTGTCATCGTAACAATCTCGTTATTGCTGTCCCGGGCTGTCAAGCTGTAGAATCGATTCGTAGAACAGCTGCGAGAGGCCGCTATGGCCACGTATTGGACGCATACAATTCCGCACCCCGAGCCGCCGCGCTCGGATCTGCTCGCCCTGGTGCGGACGTGGTACCGTCGCGCGCACGAGCGCCGTGCGCTCGCCGAGCTGGACGAGCATCTGCTGCGCGATTGCGGGCTGAGCCGCGCCGAGGCCAGCCACGAGGCCGCCAAGCCCTTCTGGCGCGCCTGAGCCGAGACGGACGTCGCGCGGGGATCACGAAGGAGGCCCGGATGCGCCGCCGTTTCACCACGCTCGACGTCTTCACCGAGCGGCCGTTCGCCGGCAACCCGCTCGCGGTGCTGCCCGACGCGCGCGGTCTCACCGACCCGCAGATGCTGGCCGTCACGCGCGAGTTCAATTTCTCCGAGACCACCTTCGTGCTGCCGCCGGAAACCGCGACGGCGGCGCGGCGGGTGCGCATCTTCACCCCCGGTGGCGAGCTGCCGTTCGCCGGCCATCCGACCATCGGCACCGCGGTCGCCCTGGTCGCCGACGGCTACGTCGCGATGGGCGAGCGCCGACTCAACCTCGTCTTCGAGCTCGGCGCCGGCCCGACGCCGGTCACCGTCACCGTCGATCACGGCCGTTACGCCGCCACCTTCACCGCGCCGCGACGCCCGGTGCGCGGGCCGACGACGCCGCCCGAGCGGGTCGCGGCCGCCCTCGGCCTGCCGGCGGACGCGATCGACGCCGCCGCCCATCCGCCCGTCGATATCGGCTGCGGGCTCGATTTCGTCGCCGTGCGGCTGCGCGACGGCGAGGCGCTGGCGGCGTGCCGGCCCCGCCTCGACGCCTGGGCCGAGCTGGAGAGCCCCGCCGCCGGCCACGGCGTCGTGGCGTACGTCGTCGAGGCCGCGGGCCGCCTGCGCGGGCGCATGTTCGGCCCCGGTGTCGGCGTCGTGGAGGACCCCGCGACCGGCAGCGCCGCCGCCGCGCTCGGCGGGCTGCTCGCCGGGCTCGAGCCGGCGGCCGACGGCCGCTTCGCCTGGACGCTCACCCAGGGCGTGGAGATGGGCCGGCCGTCGCGGCTCGAGGTCGCCGCCGACAAGGCCGGCGGCGAGGTCACCGCGGTGCGGGTCGCGGGTGCCGCGGTCGTCGTCGCCGACGGCACGATCGAACTCCCGGATTGACTCGAATCGGTCGGTACGTGGCGCGCCTCAGTCCCAGAAATTCCGGTTCC
>JAAAPF010000210.1 GCA_009908425.1 Alphaproteobacteria bacterium | reverse complement strand
TGACCGCGACCACCAGCAGCATCGGCGCCAGGAAGAAGCCGAGGAAGACCAGGGTGAGCGGCAGGACCTGGAGATAGGGGGCGACGGTGCGGGCGAGGCGCATCGGGGCCGGCGTCCTTCGACGAAGCGGCCGGCCGGGACGCGCCCGGCCGGCGGGTCGTGATCAGGCGGCGATGAACTCGTTCCACTTGCGGACCATGTAGCGGTCCTCGTCCATCACCGCGTTCCAGCAGGCGACCGCCCCCATGCGCTCCCAATAGGAGCCGCCGTCGCGCACCGCCCCGGCGTCGTCGATCGGATCGCCGGTGGGGCTGGTGATGGGCTCGCTGGCGGGCTCGCCCTCCATCCAGTAGCCCCACTCGTTCTCCGTCATGTGCGCCTTCGCGGTGTCGAGCACGGCGGTGTAGTAACCCTGGCGGTTGAGGAAGGCGCCGACCCAGCCCGAGAGGTACCAGTTGATGAACTCGTAGGCCGCGTCCCGCATCCGGCCGTCGACGTGGGCGGGCACGGCCAGGCCCGAGGCCCAGGCGCGGTAGCCCTCCTTCAACGGCACGTATTCGCACGGCACGCCCTGCTGGCGGACGGCGGTGACCGCCGGCGACCACATCGACTGGATGACGACCTCGCCCGAGGCCATCAGGTTCACGCTCTCGTTGAAGTCCTTCCAGAAGGCGCGGAACTGGCCGTCCCGCTTGGCCCGGGTCAGGACGGCGAGGGTGGCGTCGATCTCCTCCTTGGTCATGTTGCCCTTGTCGCCGTAGGACACCTCGCCCATCGCCTCGCAGACCATGGCGGCGTCCATGATCCCGATCGACGGGATGTTGAGGATCGACGCCTTGCCGGCGAACTCGGGGTTCAGCAGCTCGGACCAGCTCTCGATCGGCCGGCCGATGAGGTCGGGCCGGATGCCGAGCGTGTCGGCGTTGTAGACGGTCGGGATCGCGGTCATGAACTCGGTGGCGCCGTCGGCGAACGCGCGCCCGCCCTGCTCGGTCAGGTAGCTCACCTCGAAGGGCGCGGTGCCCTCGCTGGCGATCTTGGTGCCGTCGGGCATCTCACCACGTGTGAAGATCGGCACGATCTGGTCGAAATACTCGACGCGACTGGTGTCCATGCCGAGCAGCGTGCCCGCCGGCACGATCTTCGCGATCATCCAGTATTCGACGTCGAGCAGGTCGAACGAGCGCGGCTGGGTGACCGCCCGGCGGACGACGTCGTCGGAGGTCAACACCGTGTATTCGATGTTGAAGCCGAGGTCCTCCTTGGCCTTGTCGGCGATCTCGTTGTAGGCGTTCACCCCGGTGCCGGCGATGCGGATGGTGATCGGCTCCTGGGCGCGCAGGACGCGGGGAAAGCCGACGGCGGCGGCGCCGGCGACGGCGGTGGTCTGCAGCGCGCGGCGGCGGCTGAGGCCGAAGCGGGTGATCGAACGCGTGACATCGTCGGTCATTGGGGTGTCTCCCTTTGTTGGACTACCGCTGAAGTCAGCCGGCGAGGACGTGCGCCTCGGCGGTGGCGAAGACGAGGCGCGCCGGCGCCCCGACCTCGAACGGCGCGGCGTAGAAGCCGGCCTCGGGCACCGTGACCATGAGCGGCTCCAGGCCGTCGGCGTCGAGCCGCACCTCGACGTGGGTGCCCTGGTACTGAACCGAGGTCACGGTACCGTCGATCGCGTTCACCGGCGTGGGCTCGGGCTCGGCCTCGGCGCCGACCGCCACCCGCAGCGCCGGCGCGTGGACCAGCTCCAGGTGATCGGCGCGCAGGGCGAACGCGACCTCGCGCCCCGGCTCGAGCTGCGGCGCGCGCACCCGAAAGCGGCGGCCGGCGGCGTCCTCGAGCTCGGCGGCGTCGCCGTCGCGGCCGGCGACGCGCGCGGTCAACAGATTGTGACCGCCGATGAAGCGCGCGACGAAGGCGGTGCGCGGGCGGTTGAACACCCCGCGCGGGCTGCCCGCCTGCTCGATCACGCCGTCGTTCATGACCACGATCAGATCGGCCAGGGCCAACGCCTCGTCCTGGCTGTGGGTGACGTGGACGAAGGTGATCCCGAGCTCCAGCTGCAACCGCTTGAGCTCGGCGCGCATGCGCACCCGCAGGAACGGATCGAGCGCGGAGAGCGGCTCGTCCAGGAGTAGGATCGAGGGCTCGGTCACCAGCGCGCGGGCGAGCGCCACCCGCTGTTGCTGGCCGCCCGAGAGCTGGGCCGGCAGCCGCTCGGCGAAGCCCGCCATGTCGACGAGCGCCAGCATCTCGCGCGCCTTGGCGTGGCGCTCGGCCGTGGCGACCCCCTTCATCTTCAAGGAGAAGGCGACGTTGTCGCGGCAGTTCAGATGCGGGAAGAGCGCGTAGCTCTGAAACATCATCGCGGTGGTGCGCGCCGCCGGCTCCAGGCCGTCGATCTGGCGGCCGCCGAGGACGATGTCGCCCTCGGTCACCTCCTCGTGGCCGGCGATCATCCTGAGCGTCGAGGTCTTGCCGCAGCCCGAGGGACCCAACAGGCAGCAATAGGTCCCCGCCGGCACCGCGAGGTCGATGCCCCGCACCGCCGGCGTCTCCTGATAGCGTTTGGTCAGTTTGACGAGTTCGAGGTCGGCGGCGCCGCTCATGGTGTGCCCGCGTTCTTGGTCCGGCTCCCTGATCGCAAGCAGCGTGCCAAGACCGCCGGCGGGCCAAAAGCCACTTACGTAGGCGAACGAAAAACGCCGTGCCGGTTGTTCCGGCACGGCGCTCAGGCGACGGGCAGAGGGGGTGGGCGGCTCAGAGCCGCACGAACGGGTTCAAGAAGCGGCCGAAGCTGCCGGTGAGGCGCAAGGGCGCGTCGGTGACGGCGAGGCAGATGCAGACCTCGTCCTCCTCGGCGACCGGGCTGTGGTCGAGATCGCCGTGGACGAGGGCGACATCGCCCGGGCCGTAGCGGCCGGTGCAGTCGCTGAAGGCGCCGCGGATCACCACCGTCGCCTCCAGCCCCTCGTGGGTGTGGTCGGGCATCGTCGCCCCGGGGCGGATCTTCAACAGGCGGGTGACCCAGCCTTCCTGCTCGGGCATCAAGCGGATCTCGCTGACGGGGCCGCGCGAGCGCCATTTGAGCTGATCGAAGCGCGCCCCGACATAGCGCGCCAACGGTCGGGGCACGTCACCGCCCGCACCGGCCTCGCGCGCGCAGGGTCGCGCCGGCGCGCCATCGGCGGCGTCGAGGGCGGCGAGCACGCGGCCGCGGAGGTCCGTGCCGACGCTCTCCGCCGCCGCGCGCTCCAACACGGCCCCGCCGATCGCCCGCAGGTCCCGTTCGCGCGCCCGGCACGGCCCGCACAGCGCCAGATGGGTTTCGGCGAGCAGTACCAGCGGCTCCGCCAGCAGCCCGGCGGCGAAGGCGGTCAGCAACTCGTCGCTCAGGTGATGAACCGGATTCACGTTTCCAACCTCGACCCGCAACCAACGATGATTATCTACCGTCAGACGCCGCCGCTCGCCAGGGCCGAAGATCGCTCGGCTTGCCGCACGGCGACGGCGCGTTCACCTTCCCCTACGCAGCCAGCGAACGTTTGGATCTGTCCCACCTTCGTGGTGATCCGCGCCACGCTCGCCAGCGTAGCGCCTGCATTACGGCATCCGCCCAACATCATCGAGGAGAACACTCGTTGCGCATCGCCATCGTCGGCTCCGGCATCGCCGGATTGGGTTCGTCCTGGCTGCTCGATCACCATCACCAGATCACCCTCTACGAAGCCCACCCGCGCCTGGGTGGCCACAGCCACACCGTCACCGCCCGCTTCGGTGAGCGCGAGGTGCCGGTGGACACCGGTTTCATCGTCTACAACGAGCGCAACTACCCCAATCTGGTGAAGCTGTTCGCCGAGTTGGAGGTGGCGAGCGAGCCGTCGAACATGTCGTTCGGCGTCAGCCAGGATGACGGCGCCTTCGAATACGCCAGCACCCGCTGGGCCGCGCTGTTCGCGCAGCGCCGGCGGCTCTTGTCGCCCCGGCACTGGCGGCTCTTGGCCGACATTCCGCGCTTCAACCGCGCCGCCACCGCGTTCCTCGCGAGCGCGGCGCCCGACCGTCCGCTCGGCGAGTGGCTGGAAAGCCACGGCTTCGGGCGTCGCCTGGCGCCCCATTACGTGCTGCCGATGGCGGCGGCGATCTGGTCGGCCCCGCTGCGCACGGTGACGACCTTCTCGGCGCGCAGCTTTCTCACCTTCTTTCAGCGCCACGGGCTGTTGAGCGTCGCCGATCAACCGCAATGGCGCACGGTGAGCGGCGGCTCCCGGGTCTATGTCGACCGGCTCGCCAAGAGCCTGCGCGGCCAGATCCGCCGCGCCACCCCCGTCGCTGCGGTCGAGCGCACCGCCGACGGCGTGGTCGTGACCGACGCGATGGGTCACGCCGATCGCTTCGACGCCGTCGTCCTGGCCTCCCACGCCGATCAGAGCCTGGCGATGCTGGGGGACGCCGCCGACGACGAGCGCGCCCTGCTCGCGCGCTTTCCCTACCAGCGCAACCGGGCCGTCCTGCACAGCGATCCCGCCCTGATGCCCAAGCGCCGCCGCGCCTGGGCGAGCTGGAACTTCTTGACGGGACGGGCGAGCGATCCCGACATGCCGGTCTCGGTGACCTACTGGATGAACCTGTTGCAGAACATCGACGAGGCGACGCCGCTGTTCGTCAGCCTCAACCCGCTCGACGAGCCGCGCGACGAGCTCGTCCACGCCGAACTCGACTACGCCCATCCGCTGTTCGACGCCGCCGCCGTCGACGCCCAGCGCGATCTCGACCGCATCCAGGGGCGCGGCGGCGTGTGGTACGCCGGTGCTTGGTGCGGCTACGGCTTTCACGAGGACGGCCTGGCCTCGGCGCTGCACGTCTGCGAGCGCGGCTTCGGCGTGCGCCCGCCCTGGGCGGCCGCGCCGACCGGCGACATCGACCCCGGCCCGGCCGAGCGGGCGGCGGCGGCGGCCTGAGCACGAGGATCTCGATGACGACCACGACGCCGGTGCCCTGCCTCTATGTGGGGCGCGTCATGCACCACCGCCTGCGACCGTTCCGGCAGCGTTTCACCTACCGGATGTGGACGCTGTTCGTCCCGCTCGACGCCTGGGACGACCTCGCCCGCGGCCTGCGCCTGCTGTCGGTCGAGGGACGCAACCTGTTGTCCTTGGAGGCGCGCGACCACGGCCCCCGCGACGGCCGGCCGCTCGAGCCCTGGGTCCGTGCCCAGCTGCGCGAGCGCGGGATCGACCCCGGCGACGGCCGCATCTTCATGCTGGCGATGCCGCGGGTGCTGGGCTACGTGTTCAACCCGCTCACGGTGTACTACGCCTACGACCGCGACGAGCGGCTGACCGCGCTGCTCTACGAGGTGAAGAACACCTTCGGCGGCCAGCACGTCTACGCCTTCGCGGTCGAGCCGGACGCCACCCGCCTCGCCCACGGCTGCGACAAGGAGTTCTACGTCTCGCCCTTCATCGGCATGGACGCGCGTTACGCCTTCAACCTGGAGCTCCCCGGCGAGCGCTTGAGCATCGTCATCAACGAGCGGGTGAGCGAGGGACCGCAGCTGGTGGCCTCGCTGACGGCGCGGCGCCGCTCCCTCACCGACCGCCAGCTCGCCCGGCTGCTCTTGGCCATCGGCCCGCTCGGTTTCAAAGTCATCGCCGGCATCCACCTCGAAGCGTTGAAACTGTGGTGGCGCGGCGCCCGCTTTCACGCCCCGTCGGCGCAGCCGAAGGCGGTGGTCGCCGGCAACACCGCCGAAGGGGGAGACCAGCGATGAGCGACGCGGATCTGGTGACCTCGCGCGCTCGGCAGGGGTCCCGCCGCCGCGGTTGGAGCTCGCCGGCGATGCGGGTGCTGGCGGGGCTCGCGGGCTATTTCGAGCGGGGCCGGCTGACCGTCGTCGCGCCCGACGGCGTGAGCCGCCGCTTCGGCGACGCCGCCCCCGGCGCCACCCCCGACGCCACCCTGGTGGTCCACCGCCCCGGCTTCGTCTACCGCGTGCTGCGCGGCGGGGCGCTGGGCTTCGCCGAGGCCTATCTCGACGGCGACGTCGACACCCCGGACCTCGAGCCGCTGTTGGCGCTCTTTCTGGCCAACGGCGAGGCGCTCGGCGAGCGCTGGCGCGGCGGCGCCTTCGCGCGGGTGGCGCGGCGGCTGTACCACCGCCTCAGGCCGAACTCCAAACGCGGCAGCCGGCGCAACATCCACGCCCATTACGACCTCGGCAACGCTTTCTACGCCGCCTGGCTCGATCCCTCGATGACCTACTCCTCGGCGGTCTTCGCCGCCGGCGACGACCTGGAGGCGGCGCAGCGTCGCAAGTACCGCCGTCTCGCCGAGCGGCTGGGCCTCGGCCCGGACCGCCACGTCCTGGAGGTCGGCTGCGGCTGGGGCGGGTTCGCGGTCACCGCGGCGGGCGAGTACGGCTCGCGCGTCACCGCGGTCACGATCTCCGAGGAGCAGTACGACTACGCCCGCCGGCGGATCGCCCGGGCCGGGCTCGACGACCGGGTCGAGGTCCGCTTTCAGGACTACCGCGATCTCGCCGGCCGCTTCGACGCCGTCGCCTCCATCGAGATGTTCGAGGCCGTCGGCGAGCCCTGGTGGCCGGTCTATTTCGAGAAGCTCGGCGACGTGGTGCGGCCCGACGGCAAGGTCGGGCTGCAGGTGATCACCATCGACGACGCCTATTTCGAGGACTACCGCCGCAACGTCGACTTCATCCAGCGCTACATCTTCCCCGGCGGCATGCTGCCGTCACCGCGGGCGCTGGAGGCGGCGGCGGCGGAGGCGGGCCTGGAGGCCCGCGAGCGCTTCACCTTCGGGCTCGACTACGCCCGCACGCTCAGGGCCTGGGCCGAGCGCTTCGCCCAGGCCTGGCCGGAGATCCGCCGGCTCGGCTTCGACGAGCGTTTCCGCCGGCTCTGGTCGTACTACCTGGCGTATTGCGAAGCGGGCTTCCGGGCGGGCACCATCGATGTCGAGCAGATCGTCTTCCAGCGCGCCGGCTGAGCCGCCGGCGCACCTGCCCGGCCGCACGCTCCTGGTCTACGGCGCGCTGGCGCTGCCGCTGGCGGCCTTGAACCTGCCGCTCTACGTCTTCTTGCCGACCTTTTGGGCGGGCGAGGTCGGCCTCGGCGTCACCGCCGTCGGCGCCGCGCTCTTGGCCGCACGGCTGTTGGACACCGTCACCGATCCGCTGATCGGCGAATGGTCGGACCGCACCCGCACCCGCCTCGGCCGGCGTCGGCCCTGGGTCATCGCCGGCACGCCGCTGGTTGCGCTGGGCGCCTGGGCGCTGTTCCACCCCGCCGAGGACGCCACCGCGCTCGGGCTCTTTCTGTGGTCGGGCGTGGCCTATCTCGGCTGGACCATGGTGGTGCTGACCTACACCGCCTGGGGTGCCGAGCTTTCCACCGACTACCACGAGCGCACCCGGATCACGACCTTCCGCGAGGCCTTCACCATCGCCGGTGTGGCCGTCGGCGCGTCGCTGCCGGCGCTCTTGGGCGGCGAGGTCGAGCTCGGCCGCATCCTCCACTGGCTCGCGGTCGGGGTCGTCGCCGCCCTGCCGCTCTGCCTGGTGGCGGTCTTGAAGCTGATCCCCGAAGCGCCGCCACCGCCGGGCGCGGTCGCCCGG
>JAAAPF010000050.1 GCA_009908425.1 Alphaproteobacteria bacterium | reverse complement strand
GATCTCCGGCTCGTACTCGTCGGCTTCGAAATGATCGACGCGGGCGCGCTCGTCGACGCTGCGCGGCTGGAACAACCGGCCCTTGACGTGGCACGCGGGATGCGGCCGCAGGACCGGGTACGGCGCGTTGCGCGCGGCGTGGCGGCGATAGCCCCAGAGCCAGGCTTCGGCGATCTCGACCGTGGCGACGGGGCGCGCCACCACGCGGCTCAAGACGTCGACGTCCATGAGGGTGCCGAAGAAGAAGAACGGCAGCCCGGGAGTCGAGGTCGGCTCAGCCATCGCCACCCCCGCTCGGGCCGACCCCGGCCCCGGCGTCGGCCGAGTTGAAGAAGAGCTCCATCAGCGTCGCCTCGTCGGGCAGGCCCGAGACCTCCAAGCCGCGGGCCTCTTGAAAGCGGGTCAGCGCGCGGCGGCTCTGCGGCCCGTAGGCGCCGTCGATGCCACCGTCGTAGAACCCCAGCTGTTTCAGGGCGTTCTGGGTGCGCCGGAAGATCTCCTGGTGCACCTGCACCGTCCGCCCCTCGTGCTCGAGTTCCAGTACCGGCCGACCGGCCCGCAGGCGCTGCTTCGACAGTTCCTCGGCGACCGCCACCATCACCTCGACCACCGCAGCGTCGGGATTGCGCTGGCACTGCTGCAGGACGATGTTGGCGACCACCTCCGGGGGGGCGAGGGGGGCGAGATCGAAGGTGTCGGCCTTGTAGACGTTGGCGCCCGTGAGATAGCCGGCGATCCAGCCGACGAAGAGCGGACGGTCGATGCTCTGCTCGTCCTCGACGGCGCTGACCAGGGCCTCGCAGCGACCGGCGGCCCAACCGTGACCGGCGAAGCGCCCCTGCGCGTCCGCCGCCGGAGCCGGCGACGGCGCCGCGACCACGCCGGCGATCAGCAGCGCCGACATCCACCATGCACGCCGCATCCGCTTCTCCTCGCGTGCGACCGTCCCGACGTACGAACGGCCGACGTCGCAGGTCGGCCGATCCATCGGAAAATGAGCATTGCCGGCGCCGAAGGCAAGACACCGGGCGCAGCCGGCGCGCCCTTCGCGTCCCGCGCTTGACGGCTTGGCGGGTGCGCGCCGAATGCGCTAGGCAGACCCCGCACGTTCGAAGGAGGGGTCCATGGCCCGCCGCGCCGCCGCCGTTCTGGGCGCGCTCGCGCTCGCCGCCTGCGCCGGCTCGGAGCCGCCCGCGCGCGCCGAGCGCGAGCCCCGTACGCTGCCGGCACCGCCGCCGATGCCGGCCGCCGAGATCCCGGCGGGCGGGGCGCCCGCCGACCTGCGGACCGCCCACGCCAGCGCCTGCACCATCGCCGTGTTCAGCGAGGTGCCGCGGCAGATCGAGGGGGTCGAACGGGTCCAGGCCGACGACGCCAGCCTGACGGCGTTCCCGGCCGAGGACGACCGGGTGCGCGTCGTCGGCTCGGGGCGGTACTATCGCCCCGGCGCCGAGTGGCGCCCGTTCAGCTTCGAGTGCGTCTACGATCAGGCGGCGGAACAGATCGCGGAATTCGTGGTGAGGCGGGCATGACGGTGCAAGCGTTGACGGCCACCAGCGCCGACGGCTGGCAATTGGAGCGGCTCACCGCGGTGCCGCACGGCCCGGCGCAGCCGGTGGACGTGTTGTTCCTCCACGGCATCTGCACCGGCGCACGGATCTTCGCCGAGCACTTCCTCCAGGCCTTCGCCGCCGCCGGCTTTCACGCGCACGCGCTGTCGTTCCGCGGTCACGGCGCCAGCGCCGGCCGCGAGCGCCTCAAGACCTTCACCCTCGCCGACTACGTCGCCGATCTGCGGGGTGCGCTGGCGGCGATCGCGCGGCCCACCGTCGTCGTCGGCTTCTCGATGGGCGGGGCGGTGCTGCAGGCCTTCTTGCGCGCCGGCGGGCGCCCCGCCGGGGCGGTGCTGCTCGCCAGCGTGCCGCCCTGGGGGCTGGGGCCGGCGGCGCTCCGGCTGATGGTGGCGGACCCGACGCTGTTCCATCAGCTGTGGCTGTTGAACGGCCTCGGCGTCGGGGCGGTCGACCCGGTCGCGATGCGCCGGGTGCTGTTCACCGAGAAGGTCGACGACCACGCCTTTCGGACCTTTCTCGCCGACGCCCACGACGAGAGCCCGCTGGTCGGCCTGGAGCTCCTGGGTGGCCGGCCGATCGCGCCGTGGCCGGTCGGACTGCCGCCGGTCGCCGTGGTCGGCGGGGCGGTCGACCGGCTGGTGCCGGCGGAGGACGTCCGCGCCACCGCGACGTGGTACGGCGTGCGCCCGGTGGTGCTCGACGGTCTCGCCCACGCCATGATGCTGGAGCCGGACTGGCCGCGGGCGGCGGCGCCGATCCTCGACTTCAGCGGCCGCATCGCGGCCACCGCCGTCCGCGCCGCCTGAGCGCCGGCCGCGTCCAGCCCCGCGGCGGTGGAGCCCCGGATCGCTCCCGCCGTCGCGGCGGTTGACGGCGACGCACCCGGCCGGGCGATCCGAGGTGAGAGACGGCGGGTGGATCGACGCGAAGGCCTCGTGCTCGCGGTGTGGTCCGCCCGCTGCCGGTAGGACGCGTGGCCGGATCCGCCGTGGGCCACCGAGCGCCCGGTGTTCGAACGGCTCCCGGCCAACCGCGCCCGCGGCCTCCGGTCCTTCATCGCCATGCTGAGGGCGGGCACGGGGCAGTTCGGCGGCGCGCTGCACGAACACGATCACGACGGTGTGACCGAACGCGCGGTGGTCCCGGCGCCGTCGGGGATGCGGATCGGTCCCCACGCGCCGACCGACCGATCCCTCTACGGCGCCGTGGGCCGACGCCGTGGCCCGACCCGGGGGCCGGACCGTGGCCGCGACGGCAGCGCCGCGCGCGTCGCGCGGGGTGTGCGACGGTCCTTCACAGCCCTGCGCCATTGGTGTAATGCCGGGTTTCAACATCGGCCAGGTGGGCAATCTCCGTGACCACGCCGACCGTGCGTCAGCGCCGTGTACTCCTCGTCGTCGGCGGCGGAATCGCGGCCTACAAGACCCTCGAAGTCGTCCGTCGCCTGCGCGAGCGCGACATCGCCGTGCGCGCGATCCTCACCCGCGGCGGCCGCGAGTTCGTCACCCCGCTGTCGCTGGCCAGCCTCGCCGGCGACAAGGTCTACGACGAGCTGTTCTCGCTCACCGACGAGGCCGAGATGGGCCACATCCGGCTGTCGCGGGAGGCCGACCTCGTGGTCGTCGCCCCCGCCACCGCCGACCTGATGGCCAAGATGGCGCACGGCCACGCCGACGACCTCGCCACCACCGCGCTCCTGGCCACCGACAAGCCCGTGCTGATCGCGCCGGCGATGAACCCGGTGATGTGGGAACACGCCGCGACCCGCCGCAACGTCGCGCAGCTGCGCGCGGACGGGATCGCCGTCGTCGGCCCCGAGGGCGGCGACATGGCCTGCGGCGAGGTCGGCACCGGCCGCATGGCCGAGCCGGCGGCGATCCTCGCCGCCGTCCTGGCACGGCTGGACGGCGGCGTCGGGCGGCTCGCGGGCCGGCGCGCCGTCGTCACCAGCGGGCCGACCCACGAGCCGCTCGACCCGGTGCGGTTTCTCGCCAACCGCTCCTCGGGCCGCCAGGGTCACGCCATCGCCGAGGCGCTCGCCTGCGCCGGCGCCGAGGTGACCCTGGTGACCGGGCCGGTCGCGCTGGCGCCGCCCGCGGGCGTGGCGACCGTGGAGGTGGAGAGTGCGCGCGAGATGGCCGACGCGGTCGACGCCGCGCTGCCCGCCGACATCGCCGTCTGCGCGGCGGCGGTGGCGGACTGGCGCCCGGCCGAGGTCCGCGACGCCAAGCTCAAGAAGTCCGACGACGGCTCGGCGCTCACGGTCGCGCTCACCGCCAATCCCGACATCCTGAAGACGCTGGCCCAGGCGGGGCCGCGCCGGCCGCGGCTGGTCGTCGGCTTCGCCGCCGAGACCGAGGACGTCGAGCGCCACGCCCGTGCCAAGCTCGCCAAGAAGGGTTGCGACTGGTTGCTCGCCAACGACGTCTCGCCGGCCACGGGCACCTTCGGCGGCGCGCGCAACCGGGTCGTCCTGTTCGAGCGCGACGGCGGGGCCGAGCGGTGGCCCGAACTCGCCAAGACCGAACTCGCGGAGCGGCTGGTCGCGCGCATCGCCGACGCGCTCGAGGCCGATACCACCGCGGCGGTGGGTGCCGGTTGACGGCCGCGCTCGCCGTCACCGTCGAACGGCTGCCGCACGGCCGGGCGCTGCCGTTGCCGAAGAAAGCGTCGGCGCTGGCCGCCGGCTTCGATCTCCACGCCGCGCTCGAGCGGCCGCTGACGCTGGCGCCGCTGGAGCGGGCGGCGGTGCCGACCGGACTGCGGCTCGCCATCCCCGCCGGCTTCGAGGGTCAGGTGCGGCCGCGCTCGGGCCTGGCTCTCCGCTTCGGGCTCACCGTCGTCAACGCCCCCGGCACGATCGACGCCGACTACCGCGGCGAGTTGATGGTGGCGCTGGTCCAGCTCGGCAGCGAGCCGATGGTGATCGAGCCGGGCATGCGGATCGCCCAGCTCGTCTTCGCGCCGGTCCTCGACGCGCGCCTCGTCGAGGGCGCGGTCGACGCCGCCGCGAGCGCGCGCGGCGCCGGCGGCTTCGGCTCGACCGGGCTGGCGGGCCACCGCGACGACGCCGACACCACCAGGGGGGAACGATCGACATGATGCGGCCGTCGAAGAAACTGGCGCTCGCCCTGGAGGCGGTGTGCGACATCGCCTATCACGGCGGCGCCGAGCCGGTGCAGAGCCAGGACATCGCGCGCCGGCTCAACCTGCCGCGGCGCTATCTGGAGCAGGTCATGCAGCAGATGGTGCGCGCCGGCATCCTCAAAGGCGTGCGCGGTCCCCGCGGCGGCTATCGCTTGGCGCGCGAGCGCCGGCGGATCGCCGTCGGCGACGTCGTGCGGGTGGTGCGCGGGCTCGACGGCCAGGTCGCCGACGACGACGGCCGCGCCAGCTCGACCCTGGGCGAGGCGGTGGTGCAGCCGTTCTGGGACGAGGTCGAGGCCGAGCTGATGCGGCGCCTCGACGCCGTCACCATCGACGACCTCTGTCGCCGCGCCGCCGAGCGCCACGTCGCCTCGGAGGCGACGCCGGGGGTCGACTTCGTCATCTGAGCCGCGCATCACCACGATCACACTTGGCGCTGGGAACCCGATATGGATGGCAGCGAGGCGCAGCGCTTCGGGCTGAGACCGGCGGTCGGCCACGTCTTCGGCGACATCACCGAGACCATCGGCGGCACGCCCCTGGTGCGGCTCAACCGCTTGCCGGCGGCGGAGGGCTGCGGCGCGCGCGTGCTCGCCAAGCTCGAGTTCTTCAACCCGCTGGCCTCGGTCAAGGACCGCATCGCGCTGGCGATGATCCGCGCCGCCGAGGCCGAGGGCCGCCTCGAGCCCGGCGCGACGCTGGTCGAGCCCACCTCCGGCAACACCGGCATCGCGCTCGCCTTCGTCGCCGCCGCCAAGGGCTACCGGCTGATCCTGACCATGCCCGAGAGCATGTCGGTGGAGCGCCGCAAGATGCTGCGGCTGTTGGGCTGCGAGCTCGAACTGACTCCCGCCGAACGCGGCATGACCGGCGCGATCGAGCGCGCCCGCAGCCTGGTGGCGACCCTGCCCGGCGCGGTCATGCTCCAGCAGTTCGACAATCCCGCCAACCCGGAGGTGCACGCCGTCTCCACCGCCGAGGAGATCTGGGCCGACACCGCCGGCGAGGTCGACGCCTTCGTCTCAGGGGTGGGCACCGGCGGCACGCTCAGCGGGGTCGCCCGCGCCCTCAAGCCGCGCCGGCCGGGGCTCAGGGTCGTCGCGGTCGAGCCCGAGGACAGCCCGGTCTTGACCGGTGGCCGACCGGGCGCGCACCAGATCCAGGGGATCGGTGCCGGTTTCGTGCCCGAGGTCCTCGACACCGACTTGATCGACGAGGTGCTCGGCATCGGCAACGAGACCGCCTTCACCACCGCCCGGGCCCTCGCGCGGCTGGAGGGCATGGCGGTCGGCATCTCGTCGGGTGCCGCCGTGGCCGCCGCCATCGAGGTCGGCCAGCGGCCCGAGATGGCGGGCAAGACGGTGGTGGTCATCGTCGCCTCGTTCGCCGAGCGCTACCTCTCCACCGACCTGTTCGCCGAGCTGTGAGGCCCGGCGGCGACCCACCGACCGCCGGGCGGGCGGCCCGGCACGGCGGCGCTGTGGCGCTCGCCCTCGGCCTCGCGCTCGTCGTCGCCGTCGGCGCCCGCGCCGACGACGCCGACCCGCCGCTGGGTGGCGGGTTGGTCGAGGCGGTGACGGCGCCGTGGACGGGGGATCTGGACGGCATGGTCGAGCGCGGCGTCATCCGCGTCCTCACCGCCTACAGCCGGACCCACTTCTACCTCGACGGCGGCGAGCCGCGCGGGCTGACCCACGAGGCGATGCGGCTGTTCGAGACGTTCGCGAACGAGCGGCTGGCGGCGCCGGTGGAGGTGCTCGTCGTACCGGCGCCGCGCGATGTGCTGCTGGACTGGCTGCTCGCCGGCAGGGGTGATCTGGTCGCCGCCAACCTGACGGTGACGCCGGAGCGGGCGGCGCGCGTCGCCTTCACCGCGCCGGTGCGCGAGGACGCCAGCGAGCAGGTGGTGCTGGCGCCGAACGCCCCCGCGGTCGCGAGCCTCGACGCGCTCGCCGCCGCCGGTGTCCCGCTGCACCTGCGCCTGGAGAGCAGCTATTTCGAGCACGTCCGCGCCCTCAACGCCGGGCGCGCGACGCCGGTGCGGGTGGTCGCCGTCGACCCGGTGCTGACCGACGCCGACATCCTCGATCTCCTCGCCGCCGGGATCGCGCCGGCCACGGTCGTCGACCGCCACAAGCTCGCGCTGTGGGCGCAGGTCCATCCCGAGCTGGTGATGCCCGACGGCCTGCACGTCGCCGACGGTGGCGAGATCGCGATGGCGGTGCGCCCCGACAGCCGCGAGCTGAAGGCGCTTCTCGACGCCTTCGTGCCGACGATCGAGGCCGGCTCGCTGGTCGGCAACATCCTGATCGAGCGCTATCTGGAGGACACCGAACGGCTGAGCGATCCCACCGCGGAAGCGGCGCGCGCGCGCTTCGAGCGCCTGCGTCCGCTGTTCGAGGAGGCCGGCGAACGGTTCGGCTTCGACTGGCGGTTGTTGGCGGCGCAGGGCTTTCACGAGAGCCGGCTCGACCAGGACGCCCGCAGCGCGCGCGGCGCGATCGGGGTCATGCAGCTGCTGGCGACGACCGCCGCCGAGCCTTACGTCGATCTGCCGGCGATCGAGCGGGTCGAGGTCAACATCACCGCCGCCGCCAAATACGCCCGCTGGCTGGTCGACACCTATTTCGACGACCCCGCCATCACCGACTTCGACCGCGCCCTGTTCGCGCTCGCGGCCTACAACGCCGGCCCCGGCAACATCGCCAAGGCCCGCGCCCGCGCCGAGGCCCGCGGGCTCGATCCCGACCGTTGGTTCGACCATGTCGAACTCGCCACCGCGGAAGTGGTGTCGAACGAGCCGGTCCGCTACGTCCGCGGCATCTACAAGTACTACGTGACCTACCGCCGCCTGTTGGAGAGCGAGCCGGACTGACGCGGGGGTGGAGCGGGCATGCGCTACGTCAAGCACTGGGGGCTCAACTTCGCGGCCTGGGTCGCGCTCT
>JAAAPF010000322.1 GCA_009908425.1 Alphaproteobacteria bacterium | reverse complement strand
CCTCGCAGTCGGTGAAGCAGAACCTCGTCGCCAAGCGCGCCTTCGCGGTGCAGCGCGGGCGCTACCGCGTCGCCCAGGGTGGGCTCGGCCACCTGGAACACCTCACCGGCCGCCGCCTAAGCGACAGTTGACGACGAGCGGCGGCCGCGCGAGATTTTGAGCCATGAAGTCGGTATCGATCCGTGTCGCACGACTTAGCGGCCGGGTGCTCCGCTGAGCACCGGGAACGACCTGGAGCCTCGCCCTACCCCGCGGCCACGGATCCCTCGTCATGCATCCTCAGTCCTGCCTGTCGCTCGTCGCCGAGCCCTCGCCCCAGGTGCTCCCGCGCGGCTTCGATCTCCTGGCGCGCCACGGCATCGTGCCGGCGCGCTGCCACGGCCGGCTCGAGCCGCCGGCGGCGAGACACCAGCCGCCGACGATGACGATCGACCTTCAGCTCGGTCCGGTCGACGGCCGCCTCGCCCGCCGAATCGCGACGGGTCTGGACGCGATGGTCGAGGTTGACGACGTGCTGGAGGGCGCCACGTGCGCCGCCGGCTGAGCGCGCTCGCCGTCGTCGCCGGCGTGGTGTCGGCCACCGGCACCGCCGCGGCGGAAGATTTCTGCGCCGCGCTCGCGATCCCCGAGCCGCTCGACCTCGTCTGCACCGTCGAACCCGACGGCACCACCGTCGTTCAAAGCGCCGACAGCCCGTTTCCGACCCTCAACCGGCTGGAGGTGCGCCGGCTCGACGCGGCGGTCGAGGATCCGGCGGCGTGGCTGCGCGGGCGCATGACGCTCGACACCTCGGGGATCAGCGACACGCTCAGGGGCTGGCTCACCCATCCGGACAACCCCTTGAAGCCGGAGGTGGTCGAGCCGTCGCTCGACGCCCTCGAGGAGGCGCTCGGCCAGATCGAGGAGCTCTCCAAGACCGTCTGCGAGGCTCCCGAGCGGGTCGGCGACGCGCGCTGGGCGATGCGCTGCCGTTTCGATCTGACCGTCGCCGACGGGGTGCTCCGCCTCGATCTGTTCCGCACCGCGGACCTACCGATCGCGACCGAGATGCGGGCGGCGAGCGAGCAGAGGGCGCGTCAGTTCGAGGCCCTGCTCAACGGTCTCGATCCGAGCGGCTGAGCTCGCCGTCGTCGGCGCCGTCCTCCTCGACCACCGGCACGCCGTAGCTGCCGTCGAGCCACCGGGCGAGGTCGAGCGCGCGGCAGCGTTGGGAGCAGAACGGCCGAAAGGCGTGGATCGCGGCGCTGCCGCAGCGCGGACAGCGGCGGGCGGCGGCAGGTGTCTTCGCGGTCACGTCGCAGCGGTTCCCGGCTCGAAGGTCGCGGGCGGCAGCGCCGGATCGCGCTCGGTCACCAGTCGACCGCCGTGCGCGGCCAACCACGCCCGCGCCGCGTCGGCGTAATCGGGCCGCTTCAGCCGATCGTCGACGTCCGGCGCCACCGCCGCCTGGAAGATGGCGTGGCCGGCGGCACGTCGCAACAGCCGCTCGGCGGCGTCGCGCGCGGGCTCGCGCCGCTCGTGCAGCGCGGCCGCCCGCCGTGGTCGCTCCAGGACGGCGAGCCCGCAGCGCAGCACGCTCACGACCCGGACGTCGAGCGGGGCCAGCCGTGCGCGCAGCGCCGCCTCCAGCCCGTCGCGCGCCTCGCCGCCACCGGGCTCCAGGAAGTCGACCACCAGCTGACCGGCCAGTTCCCGCACCGCGATCGCGCGCGCGAGGGCGGCCACCGCGGCCTCGTTCAGGACCGCCGTCGGCGCGGTCGCGCCGCGGCGGTCGACGTCGACGGCGACGCAGGCGGCGGTGGGCTCGATCACCAACGCGGCGCCGCCGTCGACGGGTACGTCGGTCTGGTCGAGCTCGGCCACGGCGTCGTCGGCACCCGCCTCCGCCCAGGGGTCGTCGGCGGTGACCAACGCCCGATCGAGGCCGAGCGGGGCCAGCAGCCGGGCCACCCGCAGCCGCATGACCGGCGTCGTCACGACGTCGCCGACATCCGCGGCGAGCGCCCGCAGCGCCAGGGCGAGCCGTTCGTCCGCGTTCAGCAGCGGGCCCGGCGCCGACGCCTCGGCGAAGCGCCGGCGGGCGTCGTCCAGCACGGCGGCCAAGGCTCTCGCCTCCGGCTCGAGGGCGGCGGCGGCGACCGCGTCCGCGCTAGCGGCGGGCTCGACCGCGCCGGCTTCAGGCCCGCCAGCGTCGGCGCGAAGCGCGACACGCGCCCCCTGCAGCCGGAGCCGCGTGGTCGCGCGCGCGCCCTTGTCGCCGACGGCGTCGGCGACGCCCTGGACGAGCAGGGCCGCGCCCACGTCCGGCGGGCGCCGCCGCGCCGCCGCGGGCAGACGCACGAAGACGGGGTGACCGCGGCCGATCTCGGCGAAGAGGCCGCCGAGTTCGCGGGCATGGGCGGTGACGCGGGCGCGGAAGAGCCCGCCCTCCACGCCGGTGACGAGGTCGACCACCCGCAGTGCCGCCAGACCGGCGTCGTCGACGACGCCGAGCGTCCAGGTGAAGGGGCCGGGGTCGACCACCAGGGTGCGGCTCACGGCTGCCGCCAGCCGGTGCCGCGCAGCAGGGCCAGCGTGGTCGCGGTCGGCAGCCCGACGACGTTGGAGTAGCTGCCGTTGAGGGCCAGCACGAACGCCTCGGCGCGGCCCTGAATAGCGTAGGCGCCGGCCTTGCCGCGCCATTCCCCGCTTTCGAGATACCGCTCGATCTCGTCGCGTTCGAGCCGCTTGAAGCGGACCTGGGTCATCTCGGTCTTGAGCCGGGGCTCGCCGCCGGGCGGGACGACGGCGACGGCGGTCCAGACCCGGTGCCGCCGCCCGCTCAACCGGGCAAGGGCGCGGCGCGCATGGGCATCGTCGTCGGTCTGGTCGAGGATGCGCCGGCCGCAGGCGACGACGGTGTCGGCGGCGAGGACGAAGCGCTCGGGCTCGCCGGCCGCGACCGCCTGCGCCTTGGTGAGCGCGAGGCGGCGGGCGTGATCGCGCGGGAGTTCGCCGGGGGTGACCCGCTCGTCGACCTCGGGTGCCACCACGCTGTCGGGCTCGACGCCGACGCGGCGCAACAGCGCCAGGCGGCGCGGCGAGGACGAGGCGAGCACGAGGCCGGACGCTGTCACTTACTTGAAGCGGTAGGTGATGCGGCCGCGGCTGAGGTCGTAGGGCGTCATCTCGACGGTGACGCGGTCACCGGTGAGCACGCGGATCCGGTTCTTGCGCATGCGGCCGGAGGTGTGCGCGAGGATTTCGTGGTCGTTCTCTAGTTTGACGCGGAACATGGCGTTGGGCAGCACTTCGGTGACGGTGCCGCTGAATTCGATCAGATCCTCTTTGGTCATACCCTCTCCGGTGATGGAGCGCCCGGCCGTGGCGGGCACGACCGGACGCGGTTGCCGTGGACATGACGCCTGGGACAGGCGGAATCAAGCGCGCTCGCCGCAAGCCTGGGGTCTCAGGGTGCGGGCGAGCCCGCCGGTGGGAAGCGACGATAGATCCGCTCCATCAAGGTGTCGCGCAAGCCGCGATAGGCGTCGAGCCGCTGGGTGCGGTTGCCTTCGACCAGGCTCGGATCCGGCATCCGCCAGAACTCGACCTCCACCGCCGCGTCGCGCATGAACTCGACGGCGCGGTGGTGCGCCTCCGGCGACAGCGACACCACGATGTCGAAGAAGTCGTCCTCCAGCTGGGCGAAGTCCTGGGTGACGTGGCCCTTCAGCGGGATGCCGACCTCGTCGAGGACTTCGGCGACCAGCGGATCCGGATCGCCGGCGCGGACGCCGACGCTGTCGACGTAGATCCGGCGGCCGTGGAAGAATTTGAGGATCGCTGCCGCCATCGGCGAGCGGATCGCGTTCATGGTGCACGCGAACAGCACGCTGCCGGGCAGTTCGGCCACCGACTCACCCGCGGATGTGGAGAACGCAGACGAGGGTGAAGAGCCGCCGCGCCGTGTTGTCGTCCATCTCGATGCGGTCGGCCAGCGCGTCCTTGAGCTGTTCGGAGCCTTCGTTGTGGAGACCGCGCCGGGCCATGTCGAGCGACTCGATCCGGCTGGGCGTCGCGGTCTTGATCGCGTTGTAGTAGTTCTCGCAAACGAAGAAATAGTCCTTGACGACGGCGCGGAACGGGCGAACCGGCAGGCGCAGCTCGACCGCCTCGCCGCGACCGGGGCGGACCTCGATGATCAAGGTGGCGTCCTTCAGCCCCAGATGCAGCTCGTAGGGGCCATCGGGGCCGGCGTGGAGGTGGAAGTGGTTGGCCTCCAAAAGGTCGAACATCGCCACTTGGCGTTCGTGCTCGACCTCCGCCGACCAGCGCACGAGCGATTCGTTGTCGAGCGTCACGCCGGTGATGCGCGCGGGGCCGTCCGCGTTGGCGAGACGCTTCGCCGTCATGCCACGCGTTCGAGCCGCGCCCCGCAGGTGCGCAACTTGCTCTCGAGCCCGGCGTAGCCGCGGTCGAGGTGGTAGACCCGGTTGACCTCGGTGGTGCCCTCGGCGGCCAGGCCGGCGAGCACGAGCGAGACCGAAGCCCGGAGATCGGTGGCCATTACCGGCGCGCCCTTGAGCCCCTCGACGCCCCGCACCAGCGCCGAGGAGCCCTGGACGTTGATGCGCGCCCCCATCCGCAACAGCTCGGGCACGTGCATGAAGCGGTTCTCGAAGATGGTCTCGGTGATCATCGCCGCGCCGTCGGCGACGCACATCAGCGCCATGAACTGCGCCTGCAGATCGGTGGCGAAGCCCGGAAAGGGCTGCGTCATGACGTCGACGCCGTCGAGCCGACGCTCGCGGCCGTCGACGACGAGGCCGTCCTCGGTCTCGTCGATGACCAGGCCGGTGGCGCGCAGCCTGCCCAGAGCGTCGCCGAAGAGCCGCGTGTCGGCGCCCGCGAGCTCGATCCGGCCGCGGCTGATCCCGGCGGCCATGACGTAGGTGCCGGTCTCGATCCGGTCGGGGATGACGCGGTGGCGGGCCCCCTGGAGCGCCTCGACACCCTCGATCGTGACGTGGGCGGTGCCGGCGCCGGCGATCCGCGCCCCCATCGCGTTGAGGCAGTCCGCGAGGTCGACGATCTCGGGCTCGCGGGCGCAGTTGTGCAGCACGGTGGTGCCGCGCGCCAGCGTCGCCGCCATCATCAGGTTCTCGGTGGCGCCCACCGAGACCTGGGGCATCAGGTACTCCGCCCCGGTGAGACCCCGCGGTGTGGTGGCGTGGACGTAGCCGGCGTCGAGGTCGATCTTCGCCCCCATCGCCTCCAGCCCGGCGAGGTGGATGTCGATCGGGCGCGTGCCGATGGCGCAACCCCCCGGCAGCGACACCCAGGCCTCGCCCGCGCGCGCGAGCAGCGGGCCGAGCGCCAACACCGAGGCGCGCATCTTGCGCACGAGGTCGTAGGGTGCCGTCGTCGACAGCAGCTCGCGGCAGTGCAGCACCATATGGCCGGGCTCGCCGGCCTTGTGGGTGACGTCGACACCCAGGAGCTGCAACAGCCGGCGCATCGAGGAGATGTCGGCGAGGTCGGGGACGTTGTCGAGATCGAGCGGCTCCGCGGTCAAGAGCGCCGCGGCCATCACCGGCAGCGCGGCGTTCTTGGCGGCGCTGACCTCGATCCGGCCGTCGAGCGGGCGGCCGCCTTCGATGACGATCTTGTCCATCTCACCTCTGTCCGGCTGGGTTCGATGTTGTAGGCGAGGCCCGCGGCGGGCTCAACCGCGCTGCGGCCCGGAGCCCGGCCCGGCGTCGTCCGCCGGCGGCTCCTTCGCCCCGGCGGCGCGCTCGCGGCGCGCCCGGGCCTTGGCCTTGCGCTTCTTCAGGTTCTCGCGCATCGCGCGCGCGACCTCCTCGGCGTGGGCCTCGCGACCGCGCCGCTTCGCCGCTTCCTCGTCGCCCATGGCGCCTTCCTCGATGCTTGCGGGCCCAGGACACCCGTGGCATATCGCACGCACTCGCCGGCGGGGCCACCCGCCCGTGCGCGCCGCGCTAGCTCAGGGGTAGAGCACTCCCTTGGTAAGGGAGAGGTCGCGTGTTCAAATCACGCGCGCGGCACCAGCCTTCCCGATCGGCGCCTCTCGCGAGAACACCCCTCCGCCCCCGTCGACGGCCCGGACCGGCAGCCGCAGCCTGCGCGTCGGGCGCGAATGTGCGCGGTTCGTAACACTACCGTCGCGTGCCTTCGCTTATCATGGCGGTCGTGCACCGGCCGCCGGGGGAAACGAAGCCCCCGTCGCGGCGCCCGCCGTGGGTTCCGGCGCAGCGGCGACGTGCGTCTGGTCACGGCGCCGGTCGCGTGGACGCGGCAGGGCTGCGGCCGCTGCGCCACGCGCTCGGTTCGGCATCCGGCGGCGCAGGAGGAGGAGGAGCGACACATGACCACCAGCCGAGACGACGACGTCGACGTGCTCATCGAAACATTGGTCGAAGCCCGGCCGTCGCGGCCGCGCGCCGGGGCGCGGCGCGCGACCCTTTGGCGCGCCCCAGGCCTCGTCGTGCTGACCGCGCCGCGGTCGGCGGCGCGCGCCCGCGGCGTGGAGCCCGGGCCCGACGCTCCGGCGGACGCGGCACCGTGAAACCCGCCGCCGCTCAGCGCAAAGGCAGGGGGTAGTGCAGGCCGCCGTCGCGCCACAGCGCGTTCGGTCCGCGCTCCAGGCCCACCGCCGTCGCCGGACCGAGATGCCGCTCGAAGAGCTCGCCGTAATGGCCCACCGCGGCGACCGCCCGGTACGCCCAGCCGGGCGCGATGCCGAGCGCCGCGGCGACCTCGTCGCCCTTGCCCGCCCGGCGAGCGTAGGGCGGCGCGCCTGCGCCGACCACGCCGCGCGCCCGGCTCTGGTGAAGGCCGTGCTCCTCCGCTGCCAGTAGCGCCATGTGGACCCAGCGCACGACGTCGGCCCAGGCGGGATCGCCCGCGGCGACGGCGAGGGCCCGCGGCGATTTCGCGACGAGCTCGGGCAGGATCACGTGCGCCCGGGGCGCGTCGACGCTCGCCACCGCCGCAGCGAGACGGCTGCGCTCGGCGGTGGCGGCGTCGCAGAGCCCGGCGGCGTAGGCCGCGAACAGCTCGCCGCCACCGCGAAACAGCAACACCGCGTGCTCCATCAGGTGGGTCGTGAAGAAGGCGTCGAGCCGCGAAAGCGCGTTCGGCTCGTCGAGCACGCAGACGCGGGCGCCGTCGAGTTCGAGCGCGCTGCGCACGCCCAGCGCGCGCGGCACCAGGAACGCCTGGCCGTCGAAGAACGTCACCGCCGGGAAGTCGAGGCCGGCCGCCGCGTCGCGACCGGCCGTCCAGGTCGTGCCGTTGGCGAGGACGTCGACGCGCCTCTCGGCGAGCGCCGCCGGCCCCGCCTCGGTGTCGACGCCGACGAAGCGCACGGCGGTGGCGTCTTCGAGCACGGCAGCGGCGATGGCGCGGCAGTAGTCGACGTCGAAACCGGTCCAAGCGCCGCTTGCGTCGCGGGCGGCGAAGGCGGGCACGACCGCCGCGTCGACACCGCAGCGCAACAGGCCGCGTTCGCGCACCGCTTCCAACGTGCCGGCGGCCGCCGCCTCGCCCGGCGCGGCGCCGGCGACGACCGCCACGGCGACGCCGGCGACGAGACGCCCGATCCGCCGCATTTTGTTTCTCCACGTCACGACCATGTCCCGGCGGATGGGTGCACCGCCGCGGCCCGCTTGCAAAGGCCCCGCGCTTCGCCCAAGCCTCCGGCGAGCGCATCGCCGCGGC
>JAAAPF010000327.1 GCA_009908425.1 Alphaproteobacteria bacterium | reverse complement strand
GGCCGGCTTCGCCGACGCGCACCTCCGGCGCGATCTCGGCGACCGCGACCGTTGCCTCGCCGTCCCGGCGCCCACCGGCTGAGCGGCGCCCGTGCTCGACCCGTTCCCGCTCGCGCTCACGGGCGCGGCCTTTCTCGCCGCCGGCATCCTCAAGGGCATCGTCGGGCTCGGCATGCCGATCGTCGTCATCGGCATCACCGCGCCCGTCTTCGGCCTCGCCACCGCGATCCAGCTGGTCATCATCCCCGGGGCGGTGACCAACGTCCGCCAGGCGCTCCGGGGCGGCATGTTCCGGCGCATCGTCGACCGCCAGAAATGGCTTCTCGCCACCACCGCCGCCGGCATCTGGCTCGGCACCTTCGTGCTCGCCGGGAGCGAGGGCGTCTGGCTCAGCCGGCTCCTGGGGGCGGCACTCGTCGCCTACGCCCTCTACGCCCTCTTTCTGCCGCAGCTGCCCGAGCCCGGCCGCGCCGAGCCCACCCTCGCGCCGGTGGTCGGGCTCACCAGCGGCGTGATGTCCGGCATGGTCGGCGTGTGGGCGGTGCCGGGGGTGATCTGGATGGCGCTGCTGCGGCTGCCGCGCGACGAGCTGGTGCAGACCCTCGGCATCGTCTTCGTCACCATCAGCCTGGCGCTCGGCGGCAGCTTCGCCCAGCGCGCGCTGCTCGACGTCGAGGTGCTGGCGCTGTCCACGGTCGCGCTGCCGGCGATGGTGGCAGGGATGGTCGCGGGCGAGCGGCTGCGCCACCGATTGCCCGAGCGGACCTTCCGCCGGGTCTTCCTGGTGGCGCTGCTCGTGCTCGGCGGCGCCATCGCGGCGACGGCTTGAGCCGTCAGGCGCCGGCGACGAGGCCGTGGATCAGCCCCGACAGCAGCGCCACCGCCACCGCCGCGGTGAGCGGCAGCCGCAACAGCGGATACCAGGCCGGGGCGAGGCCGTCGCGCACCAGCGCGAGATCGAAGCGCAGCACCAGCGCGAACGCCGCCAACAGGAACGGATAGGGCCACGGAAAGGGCGCGAACACCCCCGCCCAGGCCACCAGGCAGGGGACCACCGAGGTGCCCAGCACCCTCAGGCGCGCGCGGTCGTCGAGGGCGGCGGCGGCGCCGAAGCCCCATTGGGCGCCGGCCATGAAGCTCGCGATGGCGAGGGCGTAGGCGATCAGGACGGTGTGCAGAAAGCCCGAGAGCTGACCCGCGGTGATCCACACCCCGAGCCCGGGCAGCACGAACGGGATCAGCCCGGCCATGCCGAGCCAGCGGGCGGGGCGCGGCACCGGATCGGCCCCGGCGCGGCTCTCGCCGCTCACGGCAACCGCTCCAGCGCCGCGCACAGTCGCTCGAAGACGGCGTCGGCGTCGACCCGCTCGACGACGCGGGCGTTGGGCGGATGCGGGCTGCGGCCGCGGACGTCGACGACGCTGCGGCCCCGGCAGGTGCCCTCGGCCACGATCTCGACGACGGCGTCGCGGCCCTCGAACAGCTCGGGCGCCAACAGGTAGGCCACCGCCAGCGGATCGTGGAGCGCACCGCCGTCGGCGGCGCGCGCGGCGTAAGGCCGGAGCATCCCGGCGACGGCGCGCCCGGCGGCGTTGTCGACCGCGCCCAGGCGATCCAGGCGCGGCGGCGTCGGGCGAACCTGCTCGGTGACGTCGAGGCCGAGCATGACGAGCGGCACCCCGCTCGCGAACACCACCTTGGCGGCGTGGGGGTCGACGTAGAAGTTGAACTCGGCCGAGGGCGTCACGTTGCCGCCGCCGACCGCACCCCCCATCAGCACGATGCGGGCGAGCTTGGGCGCGATCGCCGGGTCCTTCACCAGCGCCATCGCGACGTTGGTGAGCGGGCCGACGGCGCAGACGGTGAGCTGGTCGTGGGCGTGGGCCAGCGCGATCAGGCGGTCGACGGCGTGGTCCTCGGCGAGAGCGATCTCGGCCTGGGGGAGTTCGGCGCCGTCGAGGCCGCTCTCGCCGTGGACGTGCGCGGCCGTCTCCAGCCGCTCGACCAGCGGCCGCGGGCAGCCGGCGTGGACCGGCACGTCGGTGCGCCCGGCGAGGGTGACGATGCGCCGCGCGTTGGCGGCGGTGACGGCGAGGGGCACGTTGCCGGCGACGACGGTGACCGCGCGCAGGTCCAGCGGCGAGGCCATGGCCCAGAGCAGGGCGATCGCGTCGTCGACGCCCGGATCGCAGTCGATCGCGACCGGCCCCATCGGCTTTCCTTTCTCGCCTTCACGCTGTTCCGGGCGGTCCGCTACCCTAGAGTCGAGGACGAGCCAAGGGGAAGGACATGAACGAGATCGAGCGCCGCCTGGAGGCGGCCGGGATCACGCTGCCCGAGGCGCCGGCTCCCGCCGCCAACTACGTGCCGGCGCAACTCGGCGCCGGCCTGTTGTTCGTCGCCGGCCAGTTGCCGCTCGCCGACGGTCGCGTCCAGCAGGTCGGCAAGCTCGGCGGCGGCGTCGGCCTCGAGGACGGCCGGGCCGCGGCGCGGCTCTGCGCGATCAACATCCTCGCCCAGGCCAAAAAGGCGCTCGCGGGCGACCTGTCCCGCATCAAGCAGACCCTGAAGGTTCAGGGCTTCGTCGCCTGCACCCCCGACTTCGGCGATCACCCGAAGGTGATCAACGGCGCCTCGGACCTGCTGGTCGAGGCGCTGGGCGAGGCCGGCAAGCACGCCCGCTTCGCCCTCGGGGCGCCGAGCCTGCCCTTCGACGCCGCGGTCGAGGTCGACGCCACGTTCGAGGTCGCGTGAGCGCGGAGCCCATCTTGCAGTTGGTGCGCGGCGTCGCCGGCATCGACGCCGCCGCCTGGGACGCCCTGGCGCCGGCGGAGAACCCGTTCGTGCGCCACGGCTATCTGGAGGCGCTCGAGGCCTCCGGGTCGGCCGCGCCCGACACCGGCTGGGCGGCGGTGCCGCTGGTGATGGGCGAAACCTCGGCGCCCGAGGGCATCGTTCCGGCCTACGTCAAATCGCACAGTCAGGGCGAGTACGTCTTCGACCACGGCTGGGCCCACGCCTACGAGAACGCCGGCGGGCGCTACTACCCCAAGCTGCAGGTGGCGGTGCCGTTCACCCCGGTGACCGGGCCGCGCCTGCTCGCCCGCGACGACGACGCCAAGCGCCGGCTCGTCCGGGGCCTCGCCGCCGCCGCCGAGCCGCTGGACGTCTCGTCCGCCCACGTCACCTTCTGCACGGCCGACGAGGCCCGGCTCTTCACCGAAGCGGGCTGGGCCGTGCGCTACGGCGTCCAGTATCACTGGAGCGATCACGGCTTCGGCGACTTCGAGGGCTTCCTCGCCGCCTTGAAGAGCAACAAGCGCAAGGCGATCAAGAAGGAACGCAAGAAGGTCGAGGCCAGCCACCTGGAGATCCGCGTCCGCCGGGGGCGGGAGATCACGCCCGAAGAGATGGACGCGTTCTATCCCTTCTACCGCGCCACCATCGACAAGCGGATCTGGGGCAACGCCTATCTCCGCCGCGACTTCTTCCGGCTGCTGGCCGAGCGGCTGGGCGACGCGCTCGTGCTGACGCTGGCCTACGACGGCGAGCGCTGCGTCGCGGGGGCGATGCACCTGGTCGGCGGCGACACCCTCTACGGCCGGCTGTGGGGGGCGTTGGAGGACTACAAGTTCCTCCACTTCGAGCTCTGCTACTACCAGGCGATCGAGCTGGCGCTGGCCTGGGGTCTCACCCACGTCGAGGCCGGCGCGCAGGGGGAGCACAAGCTGCAGCGGGGCTACGCCCCCACCCTCACCTACTCGGCGCACTACATCCGCGACCCGGCGCTGCGCACCCCGGTCGAGCAGTTCCTCGCCCGCGAACGCCGCCAGGTGGAGGCCGAGATCCCCATGCTCGAGGAGTACCTGCCCTACCGGCAGGCGGGGGAATGACCGCGCCTCGACACGGAAAAGGGCGGCCCGCTCGGCGGACCGCCCTCCCGCGTCGGCGCAAGGCCGCCGGAGCGGCCCCGCGACGGCCGTGATCAGACCTTCTTGGCGACGAAGGCGCCCCAGCCGATCTTGCCCTGGTTGCCGCCGTCGACCCAGAACTGCAGGGCCTGGGCGGTGCGGTCGACCAGGTCGGCGCCGATCTTCTCGTCGAACTCGCCGCGGCGCTGGAGCAGCTGGGTGCGCACCCAGTCGTAGGTGGGCGAGACGTTCTGCGACCAGTCCGCCCGGGTCTCGATCTCGAAACCGAGCTCCTTCAGCGCCTGCTCGTAGTCCGGCATGTCCCACATGTCGGAAAGCTTGATGCGGGCGAAGATGCGCTCGCGGTCCTCGGCGGTGGCGCTCGCCCGGATCAACAGGTCGCTGAAGACCAGCCGGCCACCGGGCTTGAGGACCCGCATGGCCTCCTCCAGCACGTGCTTCTTGTCGGCGGCGTGCAGGAAGGCTTCCTGGCTGGTGTACACGTCGAAGGTCTCGGCGTCGTACGGCAGGTCGTGGAAGTCCGCCCACTCGAAGTTGACCAGGTCGTCGAGACCGGCCTCGGCGGTGAGCTCGCGCCCCCACTCCAGCTCGCGCTCGGAGATGTTGGTCGCCAGTACGCGGCAGCCGAGCCGGCGCGACAGGTAGCGGGCGAAGGCGCCGTAGCCGCAGCCGACGTCGAGGACGACGCCGCGCGGGTCGACCTGGATGAGGTCGGCGAGCTTGCGGTTGGAGCGGTCCATCGCCGCCTGCAGGCTCTCGCCGTCGAGCTCGAACGTCCCGATGTGGATGTTCTCGCCCCAGATCTCGCGATAGATCTCGTCGGCCGCGCCGTCGTAGTACTCGCGGGCTTCGCGCACGCTCTTGTTGAGGCGCTTGGCCTTGCTGTCGACGGTGTCGCGCCGGTGCGGCTTGACCGTGTTATCGCGGCCGAGCGGCTTGAACGCGACCTGCTGGACGAAGTCGACGTCGTAGTGGCTGTACGGCCGCAGGAAGTCGCCGTAGCGGGTGACGTCGACGAACCCGGCATCGTCGAGCAGGTGGCTCAGGTAGTTCTGACGCAGCGGGTACATCTGCAACGAGTGCACGTCACCGTTGGGGAACTTGTACTCGAACTTGCAGAGCGTGCGGGAAATGGTGACGGGGCGGGCATCGACGCCGTCGCCGGTATAGTAGAACTGCTGCTTGGAGCTGTAGCCGTGGTCGAGAATGCTGTCGTAGTTGCGGTGGTCGATGCAGACCAGCCCGCCCGGCTTGACCACGGCGAACATCGACGCCAGGGCGTCGCGCCGGGCCTCGTGGTCGAAGAGATGGGTGAAGGCGTTGCCCAGACAGATCAGCGCGTCGAAGCGGTTCTCGCCGTAGGTCGCGGCGAGGTCGCGCCAGTCGACGACGCGGGCGTCGGCCAAGGGCGTGCGCGCCTTTTCGGCGTTCTCCCTGGTCTGGTCGATCATCGTCGGCGCACCGTCGGCGGCGTAGACCTCGAAGCCGTCGTGGGCGAGGACGATCGAGTGGAAGCCGGTACCGCAGGCGCAGTCGACCACGGATTCGACGCCGTAGGCGTTCAACAGCCGGTGAAAGAAGCCGGCCTCGCCTTCGGAGCGCCCCTCCCAGCCGATCAGATCGTCCCAGCGGGAGACGAAATCCGGGGTGTATTCGTGGCGGTAGGTGTCGTCCGCTAGCAATTCTGCCATCTGTTGTCCCTCTCCGTTAGCGGCCGCGCCCGTGCGGGACGCACGCGGCGACGGTGTCGGCGGCGGGATCGGCGAGCGACGAAAGTTCGGCCCACGGGTGCGCGGTCGTCGGCCGCGAAGGAACCGGGATCGCCCCGGGGCGCTGGGGAAAAACGCGCGATCAGGCCGCCGCGACATGACTGTCTGATTGGCCAACGCGGCGACATCGATCGTACATAATCGAATTTGCGACACAAGCTTGTGCGAACACGACGTATCCGGCAAGGTCGCGCGCCGGCTCGACGACGAGCGCGCGCCCGCGCGCTCCGGATGACCCGAGGACGGGCGCGCCGGCGCGCCCCGATCGGCGACCGGGCGCCGGGCTTTCGCGTTGGGGTGGGCCGGTGCGGCGACGGCGGGCGTCAGGCCGGGGCGAGCGAGCCCGTGCGCTCCTCGCGCGGTGTCTTGCCGTACATCTGGCGGTAGCAGGTCGAGAAGTGCGACGCCGAGACGAAGCCGCAGGCGCAGGCGACGTCCATGATCGGCATGTCCGTCTGGTAGAGCAGGTGCCGCGCCCGCTCGAGGCGGAGCTCGAGGTAGTAGTGCGCCGGGGTGCGGCCGACGTGCCGCTTGAACAAACGCTCGAGCTGGCGGCGCGAGACGCCGACATAGGCCGCGAGCATCTCCTGGCTCAGCGGCTCCTCGAGGTTGGCCTCCATCAGCTCGATGGCGAGGATCAATTTGGGGTGATGGATCCCGAGCCGGGCGCGGATCGGCAGCCGCTGCCGGTCGTCCGGGCTGCGGATGCGATCCAACATGCACTGCTCGGAGACCTTGGTCGCGAGCTCGTTGCCGTGGTCGAGGGCGATCTTGTTGAGCATGAGATCGAGCGCGGCGGTCCCGCCCGAACAGGTGAAGCGCCCCTGGTCGTTCTGATAGAGGTCGGCGGCGACGTCGATGTCGGGGAACTCCTCGACGAAGCCCGGCAGCGCCTCCCAGTGGATGGCGCAGCGCCGCCCGTCCAACAGGCCGGCGCGGGCCAGGAGATAGGTCCCGGTGCAGAGCGCGCCGATCTGGGCGCCGTGGCGCTCGGCCTTGCGCAGCCAGGCGAAGAACGGCTTGTCCCGGTTGCGCTCGGCGTTGAGTCCGGCGCAGACGATCACGATCGGGGGGTGGTCGAGATCGATGTCGGCGAGGCCGAGCCGGGCCGCCACCTCGACCCCGTTGCTGGCCCGCACGGGGCCGCGCTCCTTGGCGACGACGCACCAGCGATAGAGCTCGCGGCCGGTGACGCGGTTGGCGATCCTGAGCGGCTCGATCGCCGCCGTGAACGCCAACATCGAGAAGTTGTCGACGAGCACGAAGGCCAGCGTCTGCGACGCCGCCGCCGGCTCGACCATGGGAGGTTCGCCGTCCATCGTCCGTCCACCCTGCCCCCGCGCCGGCACCCCGACGCGGCACGCGACATGTCGCAATCTGACAAGCTTTTGCGCCGGCGTAAAGCCTTCGCTCACCCGCTCAACACATCTTGACGTTATGCTGCGATGCCGCATGAGACGGCGCTTGACGCCATCGCGGCCGCCCGGCTCGGCGGCTCGTCGGCCCCGGACAAATGTTGACGCATTTGCGATATCGACGGCGTCGGCACCGGCGGCGCACGCCCCGCCGGCCGCTGGCGTTAACCGGAGGTCAACGACTCGCGGCGACGCTGAACGCTCGTCCCGTGCGTCGTCGGCCTCGCCATGACCCCGCTCGTCTCCACGCTCGCCGCCGCGCCCGGCGGCTCGGCACCGTCCTCGCCCACGCCCGCGGCCACCGCGCCACGCCCGGAGACCCGGCTCGAGCTGACGCTCGCCGGTCGCCCGCCCGCAGGCGTGCACACCGGCACCCTCGGCCGCGACGCCGCCACCGGCCGGGTGATCTTCACCGCCACCCAGCTCAAGCTGATCGTGCCGCCGGACGCCGCCGGCCATCTGCAGCTGCCGGTGAGCGCGGTGGTCCGGATCGCGCCCTACCGCGGCGACGGTCCCGCCACCGCCCGGCTCACCCCCGTCCGTACCCCCGCCGACCCGGCGCCGAGCGCGCCGCGCGGCTCGCCCGCCCCGGCGCCGGCGACGCCGCC
>JAAAPF010000341.1 GCA_009908425.1 Alphaproteobacteria bacterium | reverse complement strand
CGCCGAGACCGCCCTCCTGCCCGCCTGGCTGGCGCTGATCCTGCTCGTCGGCACCCAGGTCTTCGCCTGGTGGCGCGAGGGCCGGCGGTAGGCGAAGGCTTTCGTTGAAACGCGCCTGTTCGACACCGTCGTCAGGCAGGCCGACCACGGGTTGCTTCCCCCAGGTCCCGGATGCACAGGGAGCCGGTGTCGTTCGTGCTCGCGGGCGTGTCGGCGGCGTTCGCGCCGCTCGCGCGGCTCGCTGTCGTCTTGTCGTCGGCGTCGTCGCCGTTCGCCTTCGCGGCCTGTTCGATCAGGCACTCGAGAAGCCGAAGAGCGAGCCGCAGCCACGCCATAGCCCCCGGTACGCGACCGACGCCGAGCTCTCCGGCCGGTTCACGGAGCGTGCGCTCGACTGGATCGACGACGGGCTGCGACCGTCGGACATCCAGGTCGGCGAGGGCGTTCAGCCGCTGCCGCGGGAGCCTACCCGCAGCACCGCCGAGCTACTCGGCGCCACCGTCTGACCCGGGCCGGTCTTCATCGACGTCCGAGCCGCGAGGGGCGCGACTCGGCGCCGCGGCGGCGCCGGCGCGCAGGTTGGTAAAGCGTCGTTGACGCTCTTGTGGTACCTAGGGCGGTGATGTTCGAGCGCGCGACCGCGACGGACGACGCCGGGCCGCGAGCGATGCTCCGACGCATCGCCGACGCCCGCCATTGGAGAAGAACGAGACACTGGTCACGGGTGGGACACACCCCTATGTTGCGTTGCAGCATAAGGTACTTTCGTCCACCGCCCAGAGGCGCGACCCATGTCGGTCCGTAATCTCGACCACCTCTTTCGGCCCCGCTCCATCGCGCTCGTCGGCGCCGACACGGAGCCCGGCACGCTCGGGGCACGCCTCGCCGAGAACCTCATCGGTCACGGCTTCGACGGCACCATCATGCCGGTCGGCGGCGACGGGCCGGTCCAGGGCCTGCGCTCCTACGCCGGCGTCGACGACCTGCCGAGCGCGCCCGATCTGGCGCTGATCGCGACCCCGGCGGACACCGTGCCGGAGATCATCGACGCCCTCGGCCGCCGCGGCACCCGCAGCGCCGTGGTCATCCCACCCGGCTTCGCCGAGATCGGCCCCGAGGGCGAGGCCCTGCAGCAGCGGATGCTGGACGCCTCCAAGCCCTACGTCCTGCGCGTGGTCGGCCCCAACTGCCTCGGCCTGCTGTCCACCGAGGCCAACGTCAACGCCAGCATGATCCGCACCCGCCCGCTCGCCGGCTCGTTGGCGTTCGCGGCGCAGTCGGGCGCGGTGATGAGTACGGTGGTGGACCGGGCGACCTACCGCGGCGTCGGCTTCAGCCATCTGGTGTCGGTGGGCGACATGGCCGACGTCGACTTCGGCGATCTGTTGGATTTCTGGCTGGCGGACCCGAAGACCCGCGCGATCCTGCTGCACATGGAAGGGGTGCGCGACGCCCGCAAGTTCATGTCGGCGGCGCGCGCCGCCTCGCGCACCAAGCCCGTCGTCGTCATCAAGAGCGGGCGCAGCCCCGAGGGTGCGCGCGCCGCGGCGTCGCACACCGGCATGCTCGCCGGCGAGGACGACGTCTTCAGCGCCGCCTTCCGGCGCGCCGGCATGCTCCGGGTCGACGAGCTCAACGAGGTCTTCGCCGCGGTCGAGACCCTCGGCATGGGGATGCGGGTCAAGGGCGACCGCCTCGCCATCCTTTCCAACGGCGGCGGCATGGGGGTGTTGGCCACCGACGCCCTGGTCCGCGACGGCGGCCGGCTGGCCGAGCTCTCCGAGGACACCGTCGCGGCGCTGGATTCGTTCCTGCCGCGCACCTGCAGCCCGCACAACCCGGTCGACATCGCCGCCGACGCCGACGCCGAGCGCTACGGCCGCTCGCTCGAGCTGCTGTTGAAGGACGACCGGCTCGACGCCATCCTGGTGCTCAACAGCCCGGTCAACGAGGAACTCGTCGACGCCAACGCCGACGCCGTCATCGAGGCGGTGAAGAAGAAGCGCCGGCCGGTCCTGACCTCGTGGCTCGGCAAGGAGGTGCCGCGGCCGGCGCGGCGGCGCTTCGGCTCGGCCCGACTGCCGACCTACGACACCCCCGAGGACGCCATCCACGGCTTCATGCACCTGGTCGCCTACCAGCGGAACCAGGAGATGCTGCTGCAGGCGCCGACGGCGATCGAGCTCGAGACCCAGCCCGACGCGGCGGCGGCGAAACAGGTCTGCGAGGAGGCCATCGTCACCGGCCGCGACTGGCTGACCGAGCCGGAGAGCAAGAAGCTCCTGGCCAACTACGCCATCCCGGTGGTGCGCACCGAGACCGCGACGACGCCGATGGAGGCCGGCCGGCTCGGCGCGCGCATGGGCATGGCGGTGGCGCTCAAGATCCTGTCGCCGGACATCCCGCACAAGTCGGACGTCGACGGCGTCGTCCTGCACCTGGAGGGCGCGCAGCAGATCGAGCGCGCCGCCCAGGCGATGCTGGAGCGCGTCCGCGAGCGCGCGCCGGAGGCCCGCATCGAGGGCTTCTCGGTGCAGGAGATGGTGGCGATGCCCGACGCCACCGAGCTCATCATCGGCACCGAGACCGACCCCGTCTTCGGTCCGGTGGTGCTGTTCGGCGCCGGCGGGGTGGCGGTCGAGGCGCTGCGCGACCGCGCCGTGGCGCTGCCGCCCCTGAACCTGGAGCTGGCGCGCGAGATGATCCAGGAGACCCGGGTCCACCGGCTCCTGCAGGGCTACCGCACGGTCAAGCCGGCGGCGCTGGATCAGATCGCGATGGCGCTGGTGAAACTCTCGCAGCTGGTCGCCGACGTCGATCTGATCGAGGCGGTCGACGTCAACCCGCTGATGGCCAACCCCAACGGGGTGCTGGCGCTCGACGCCCGCATCAAGGTGGCGCGACCCGAGCGGCCGGGCACGGCGCGCTTCGCCATCCGGCCCTACCCGCGCGAGCTCGAAAAGCTGGTCACGCTCCGCGACGGCACCCCCGTCCACCTGCGCCCGATCCGGCCCGCCGACGCGCCCGAGGTCCAGGACATGATCAGCCGGAGCAACCTGGAAGACCTGCGGATGCGCTTCTTCACCGCGATGAAGCAGCTGCCGCCGGCGCTCGCCGCCCGACTCACGCAGATCGACTACGACCGCGAGATGGCCTTCGTCGCCCACGCCGTGAACGGCCAGAACGACGGGCTCTGGGGGGTGGGGCGCCTGCACGCCGACCCCGACCGCCAGCGCGCCGAATACGCGGTGATGACCCGAAGCGACATCGCCGGCCGCGGCCTCGGCCTCAGGCTCATGCAGGAGATCATCGAGCACGGCCACCGCACCGGCGTGCAGGAGATCTTCGGCGAGGTGCTGGCCGAGAACGAGCGCATGCTCACGATGTGCGAGCGCCTCGGCTTCAAGCGCAAACGCTCGGACGACCCCGAGGTCTACCACATGGTGCTCGACACCAACGAGGTCTGACGCCCGCGCCGCGCCGGCGGCGGCGGCGCGGGCGCGACGCTCAGAGCTCCTCGAACAGCGGGGTCGAGAGGTAGCGCTCGGCGAAGGACGGGATCACCGTCACCACCCGCTTGCCGGCCATCTCCGGCCGCTTGGCGACCTCAAGGCCGGCCCACATCGCCGAGCCCGAGGAGATGCCGACGGCGAGCCCGTCCTTCCTGGCGGCTTCGCGCGCGGTGGTGAAGCTGGCGTCGTTCGAGACCTTGATGACCTCGTCGATCAGGTCCGTCTTCATGATGTCGGGCACGAAGCCGGCGCCGATGCCCTGCAGCGGGTGCGGGCTGTGGCTGCCGCCCGACAGCACCGGGCTGAGCTCGGGCTCGACCGCGATCATCTTGAGTTCGGGGCGGCGCGGCTTCAGGACCTCGGCGCAGCCGGTGAAGGTGCCGCCGGTGCCGACACCCGAGACGATGGCGTCGACCTCCCCGCCGGTGTCGTTCCAGATCTCCTCCGCCGTCGTGCGCCGGTGGATCTCGGGGTTGGCCGGGTTGCTGAACTGCCCCGGCATGACGGCGTCGCCGATCTCCTCGATGAGCTCGCGGGCGCGCGCGATGGCGCCGCCCATGCCCTTCTCCTTGGGCGTGAGCTCGAGGCGGGCGCCCAAAAGCGCCAGCATCTTGCGGCGTTCGATCGACATCGATTCCGGCATCGTCAGGATCAGCCGGTAGCCGCGCGCGGCGGCGGCGAAGGCGAGGCCGATGCCGGTGTTGCCCGAGGTCGGCTCCACCAGCGTCGTCTCCGGGCCGATCTTGCCGTCGCGCTCGAGGCCGAGGATCATCGCGACGCCGATACGGTCCTTCACGCTCGCCAGCGGATTGAAGAACTCGAGCTTGAAGCAGAGGTCGGCCACGATCCCGTGGTCGCGGGCGAGACCGGGCGCGCGCACGAGCGGCGTGTTGCCGATGGTCTCGAGGACGGAATCGTAGATGCGGCCGCGCCCCGGCGCGTCCAGTTTCACCTCCGGCCGCGGTGTGAGCTGGTCCATGGCGTTCTCCCCCCGTCGACGGTGCCATCCGGCATGTGGGCCAAATAGACCGCGAGCGCAACGTGTGACCTTCCTAATACCACTTTGAGCATGTGGTTTATGCCGGGCGACGCGGCAGGAACGCCAGGTCGACGGGCGCATCGCGACCGCGCAGCGCGACCCCGCAGCGGCGTTCGAAGCCGAGGCACAGCCGCGGGTCGTCGATCCGGTCGACCACCGCCGCGGAGGCGATCACCACCGCGTCGAGCTCGCGGCTGAGCGCTTCCAGCCGGCTCGCCACGTGCACGGCGTCCCCGATCACGGTGTACTGGAGCTGGCGCTCGCCGCCGCCGATGCCGGCGAGCACCTCGCCGTAGTGCAAGCCGATGCCGATCGCGAGGTCGTCGTCGGCGAAGGCGGCGACGAGGCGCCGGGCGGTCCTGAGGCCGGCAGCCGGCGCGTCCGCCCGCGGATCCGGGGCGCCGAAGGCGGCGAAGGCGCCGTCGCCCGAGAACGCCACGAGCGTGCCGTCCTCCGCGAACACGGCGTCCTCCACCTTGGTGGCGAACCGGCGGAGCTCCGCCATGGCCGCGGCCGGTTCGAGCCGCTCCACCCGCGCCGTCGAGTTGACCACGTCGACGAACATCACCGTGGCTTCGACGGCGCGGTCGAGCGTTCGGGCATCCGGCGTCGCCGCCAGCCGCTCGGCCACCCGCGCCGGAAAGAAGCGCACGAGGTTGCGCTGGGCGTCGGCGAGGGCGCGCTCGGCGCGCTGGACGAGAACGAGGCGCAGCGCCTCGATCGCCACCGCCGCGAGCACCAGCGCCGCCAGCATCGACGTCGCCGGCAGCCACCACCGCGTCTCCGTCAGCACCGTCTGCACCCCGAAGCCGGCGAGCGCCACCAACCCGCCGAGCACGGCCAGCGAGACCCAGGCGCGCCGGCGCGCGAGCGCAGCGCTCGCGGCCGCGGCCGCGGCGAGTGTGAGGGCCAGGCCGAGCCCGCTGGCCGGCGGTATCGTCTCGAGCGTCCGCCCCTCGAGGAGATTGCCGATGGCGGTCGCCAACAGCTCGGTGCCGCTCAGCGCCGGCGAGAAGGCGGTGCGAAAGCGCTCACCCGCCGCCACCGCGCTGACGCCGACGACCACCAGCGCGTCCTGCAGCGCCGGGGGCGCGCCCGTCGCGAGCTCGCGGCCGGTGAGCGTCGGAAGGTGTCCGGCCGGGCCGTAGGCGACGAGGCGATAGCGGCCGTCCGCCGCGGGCGCCAGCGCCGACCCCGCCAGCACCGCGCCGTGCGCCGGGTCGAACCACAGGTCTTCGCGCGGCGCGCCGCGATGGCGCCGGACCGCTTCGACCGCGAGCGTCGGCACCAGCCCGCCGCCGACGCGCACGCCCGCCGGCAGCGCCGGTGGCCCGCCGTTCGGATCGACGTCGACCGCGGAGGGCCCGAGCGTCGCGGCGGCGTCGCGCAGCGCCGGCGCCGGCGCGACAAGCCGGCGCTCGACGGTGCCGCTCGGCCCGGTGCCCACCACCAGCGGATAGGACAAGCGTTCGGCGAGCGGATCCGGCGAGAGGCGCGCCGCGGTGGCGCGGGTCACGCCTACCGACAGGAGCACGTTGCCGTGCCGCCGCATCGCCGCAGCGAGCCGGGCGTCGGCGTCGTCGACGGCCGGTCGGCCCTCCAGCAGCACGTCCAGCACGACCGTGCGCGCGCCGGCGGCGTCGAGACGGTCGAGCAGCTCGGCCCAGCGGCCGCGGTCGACCGGCCAGCCGCCCCAGGCCGCGATGTCGCCGTCGTCGATGGCGACCACGGCGAGGTTCGCCGGCGGCGGTCGCGGGCGGCCGGCGCGCAGCGCCAGATCCCACAACAGCGCGTCGGCACGGGCGAGCAGCGCCGCGCTCGGCGGCGCCACCGCGGCGAGCCAGACCAGCGCGCCGATCACGACCGCCACCAGCGCGCGGCTGCCGCGACCGGGGCGGTCGCGCGGCGTCACGGTGCGGCGAGCGTGCTCCGCGCCAGCGTGTCCGCCACGCGCGGCTCGCCCCAGACGACGGGCCGGGTTGGCGGCGCGTCGCCGCGGACGTCGGTGCCGTCGTCGGCTTCGAGCGTGACGGCCTCGCCGGCGGCCGCCACCCGCACCTCGCCATTACGGCAGAAGACGGCGGTGTGCTCGTCCAGGTGCTCGACGGTCCACTCGGTCGACCGTACCGACGTCACCGCGAGCGGCGTCTCGATCCGCACGTCCGAGCCGTCGCCGGGGGCGCTCAACACGGCGCGCACCAGGCCCTCGATCATCCGCAGCCACGTCGCGGTCATGGCCCGCCCGGGGTTGGGCACCACGTCGCCGATGACGAGTTCGGTGTCGCGCGCGACGGTGACGGTGAGCCCGCCGCGGAGCTGCAGGAGCGCCATGCCGGCGGCGCTGGTGATCACGCGGTCGCCCGCCATCACCGCCGCGCCGACATCGGCCGGGCGGCGCTCGCCGGCGCGCACCAGGGTCACCTCGCCGCGCGACGCGACGAGGCTCCCCACCTCGGCGGCGAGCGCCCCGCCCGGCCAGAGGAGCAGAACGACGGTGACGGCCAGCCAGCGCATGGCTCCCCCGCGGGATGTTCGTTCGGAACTCATAGCATGACGGCCGGGTCGTGTGGCACGCCAACCGAACCGTCCGCTCAAGCGGCGCGGCCCAGGGGCGCGGTCGCGGCTTCCAGCCACGCCCGGTCCTCGCCGGCGAGCTCGCCGGCGAGCCGGGCGCGCACCCGGGCGTGGTAGGCATCGAGCCAGGCGAGCTCCTCCGCCGTCATCAGCGCGGTGTCGACGAGGCGGCGGTCGATCGGGGCCAGGGTCAGCGTCTCGAAGCCCAGAAGCGGGAGATCGCCGCCCTCCGGCATGCCCTTCTCGACCACCAGGACGAGGTTCTCGATGCGGATGCCGTAGGCCCCGGAGGGATAGTTGCCGGGCTCGTTCGAGAGGATCATACCGGCCTCGAGCTTGACGTCGCCGCCGCGCTTGGCGATGCGTTGCGGGCCCTCGTGGACGCACAGCCGGCTGCCAACGCCGTGGCCGGTGCCGTGGTCGTAGTCGAGCCCCGCGGCCCAGAGCGGGCGGCGGGCGAAGGCGTCGAGCTGGGAGCCGGCGGTGCCCTCGGGGAACACCGCGTCGGCGAGCGCGATGTGGCCCTTGAGCACGAGGGTGAAGCGCCGGCGCATCTCCGCCGCCGGCTCGCCGATCGCCACGGTGCGGGTAACGTCGGTGGTGGCGTCCGGGTAGTGCCCGCCGCTGTCGACGAGGTAGAGCGTGCCGTGTTCGAGTGGACGGTTGGTGGCGGTGCTCGCCCGGTAGTGGACGATG
>JAAAPF010000092.1 GCA_009908425.1 Alphaproteobacteria bacterium | reverse complement strand
GCGACAAGATCACCATCGTGCCGGCCGATGCGCCTCCCGGCGAGGACGGTGACTACGCCCGCGTCGGCGGCGGCAACTCGCATACGCTCGATGCGCCCGGAACGCCGGGTGCCTACGAGATTCGCTACCTGCTCAACGTCAGCGGCGAGGCCATTGCCCGGGCGCGGATCGAACTGACGGCGCCGGACGTGACCATCACGGCGCCCGACAGCGTCGCGGCGGACTCGCGCGTCGAAGTGAGCTGGACCGGCAGCGTGCATCCGCGCGACAAGATCACCATCGTGCCGGTCGATGCTCCGCCCGGGGAGGACGGCGACTACTCGCGCGTGGGCGGGGGCACGTCCGCTACGGTGGACGTACCGGGAAACCCCGGCGACTACGAAGTGCGCTACCTGCTCAACGCCACCGGCGAGGCCATCGCGCGCAAGCCGATCCGGGTGGAGTGATTAACAGGCCATCCGGCGCCGAAGACGGGCGCCGGACGGCCTGGCGGTTGATCAGCGGTAGATGGTCAGTTCGTAGGCGCCCTGGGCGTCGCCGAAGCTGGTGACGTAGATCGTGTAGGTGCCGCTGGTCGGCAGCGTCGTCACCGTCAGGCTGTTGTTGCCGTCGCCGCCGTCGTCGTCGCGCACCAGGTTGCTGCCGTCCGGGTTGGCGATGTAGAGCACCGGGTCGAAGACCTGGGACTTGAGCTCGACCGTCAGCGTCTCGCCGGCCTCGCCCTCGAACTCGTGGCGCTCGTAGCGCGTGCCGTCGTAGCCGCGCGGCGAGGCGCTCGACAGGTTGCCGGTGTGGCGCGCGGTCGCTTCGCTCGACAGTTCCGTGACGATCAGCTCGTAGCGCCCGCTTTCCGACGACAGGCTGCCGGCCGTGATGGTGACCGTTTCCCCGTCGCTGAACTCGTGGTAGAGACGGCTGTTGTAGCCCTGGTCGCCGCCGTCGTCGTCCGTGCTTTCGTTGCCGTCGCCGTCGAGCAGGGTCAGGTAGGCGTCGAAGTCGTAGGACTTGAGGTCGATGGCGACGCGCGTGCCGGCCGGTGCGGTCAGCTCGTAGCGGTCACCGGCGCCCGAATCGGTGGTCAGGTTGCCCTGGACGGTCTGGCCGACCTCGATGCTGCCGGGCGCGCCCACGGTGCGGGCGACGACGCGGTAGCTGCCGGTCGTTCCGAAGGACAGCGGAGAGGCGACCACGGTGATGTCGCCGGCGCTGTCGATGCTGCGCATGAAGCCGGCATTGAGGTCCTGGTAGTCGTCGTTGCGGATCGTCTCGCCGCTCGGCAGCGTGGCCTCGAGCGTGGTGTCGACGCCCTCGCCGATGACGATCACTTCCACCGCCATGCCGGCCTCGACCGGGATCGTGTGCCGGTTGTCGCCCTCGCCGCCGAACTCGCCGGCCTCGGAGAAGAACTCCTGCTGGGCCGCCAGCGGACCGCACAGCAGCAGCGCGGAAACCAGGGTGATTGTTCTTTTCATTGCTTGCTCTCCCAAAGATGTATTCCGTGAGGGAGTATAAGGCGACATCCGGGCCCTTGACAGCCCGGGGGCATCGTGGTCGATGGCGCGCCTCATCGCGGGGCGCCGGGCGATCATGTCATCGATGAAGTCCGGTTTGAACGAGTCAGCATCGTAAGCGCCTTGCGGATGTGCGCATCAGCCCGCCTGGCTACTGACCTGGTCCTTGGGGACGACAACCTCGAAGAGTCAGGAGCGCCGCATCGAGCGTATTGGCCGACGGATGGGTCGTTTCCTACAGCTTGTCGAGCTGTTGTCCGATGACCTTGGTGACCGAGCTCGATAGACTGTCGGCCAATGGCCCCGTCGGTGCTTTGCTTCGGTCCGACGGTGCTCGTTCCGCTTTCAGCGTCAATGGAGGGTCTTCTTGCCGACCATGATCGAGTGGGTCATCGTTCATTGCATGCTCTTGTCGTTCGCCTGGCTGATCGTAGGACTCGACGCCAATCGGCCGGGCCATTATCGGCGCGGCAGTCTTACGGTCGCGATCGGCGCCGCGTTTCTGGCGATAACCTCCGTGTTGCTGGGCGCGATCATCGTTTCCATGGGCGCCTTGGAATGGCTGATGGCCAGCCTGATTCCCCTTGCTGCTTCGAGCTGGCTACTCAGCCGTCGGGCTGGCGTGCTGTTGGGATCGCGAAAGAAGGCGCAATAAGAGCAGGCGCCGGCCGAGACGTCTCGTCACGGCCTGCTGCGAGTCGATACGAAACGAGCGAAGTGCCCGCTCGGAAGGCCGTGCCGGGAAGACGAACCCGGCCGTCGGTCGAAACGAGGCGCGGCACGCGAGATCGCGTAGCCCGCTAGGGCGTTTCGAAGCGGTCGCTGAAGATATCGTCTTCGAGCCCCTCGACCGTGATGGTGCCGGCCATGCCCACGCCGCCGGGAGCGCCGTGCGGCTCGCAGTGGTAGCGAATCAGCTCGGCGGGCTCGTCGAAGGTCAGGGTGAACGACCAGCCGGCCGGTGCCGGGTCGCCGTTGCCGCCCGTGCCGTCGCAGCCGTTCGCGCAGCGGAAGCTGCCGTCGTCGGCCCGCACGTTGTGCGTGCCCCCTTCATTCGTCCAGGTCACGGTATCGCCTACCTGGATCGTCAGGTTCTCGGGAGTGAACGAGAAGTTGCTGACCAGGATCTGGTGGTCGGCAGCCAGCAGCGGTGTCGTCGCGAAGAGCAGCGCGAGCAGGATCAGGCGAACGTTTTTCATGCTTGTCTCCCGTGTGCTTCAAAGCCGCGCGCCTGCGTCCCCACCGGCGTGCGTCGACAGGCCCGGGACGGCCGCGGCCGTCACCAGGCGATGCCGTAATCGTCCCCGTAATCGCTGGCGCCGCCCTGCATGGTGCCGTTTTCGCGGTCGAACCAGATCGCCATCGTCGGGTTGTAGACGCGATCGACGGTTTCGAGGTCGTAGCCCATCGCCTCGAGGTGCTCGCGGGTGTAGGGCGTGGTGAAGCGCTCGGGGACGAGCAGGCGGCCGGGTTCGGACTGGTGGGCGCCGAAGGAGCTCTGCATCTGGTAGCTGATGATGTTGCCGTCGCCCTCCGAGGCCTGCTGCACGTTCATGCCCCATTCGACCATGTTGAGAAAGAACTGCAGCATGTTCTGGTCCTGCAGGTCGCCGCCCTGGACCGAGAAGGACACCAGCGGCTTGCCGTCGCGCAGCGCCATGGACGGCGTGAGCGTCACGCGCGGGCGCTTGCCCGGCTCGACCACGTTGTACGGATTGAGCGCCTCGTCGAGCACGAAACTCTGCATGCGCTGGCTCAGGCCGATGCCCGATTCGCCGGCGATGAAGGCCGGAATCCAGCCGCCCGAAGGCGTGACCGAGACGACCCAGCCCTCGGCGTCGGCCGCCTGGATCGCCGTGGTGCCCGCCTGGAAGCCTTCCTCGAAGGACATCAGGCCGGCCTGCTGGAAGCCTTCCTCGCCTTCGGCCTCGGCCTCGGGCGGGACGATCTGCCAGTTTCGGCGCAGCTCCTCGAAGGGGTTGTCGCCGTCCTGGAAGCGGTACGGATCGCCCGGCAGGTAGTCGGTCAGGTTGCGGTCGTCGCGGATCAGCTGGCGCCTTTCGGCGGCGTATTCCTTCGACAGCAGCCCCTCGACCGGCTCTTCCGGCGGCGTGTAGGGGTCGCCGTAGTAGAAGTCGCGGTCGGCGTAGGCCAGGTTCATGGCCTGGTAGAGCGTGTGGATGTAGCGCTTCGAGTTGTAGCCCATGGCCTGCAGGTCGAAGCCTTCGAGGATGTTGAGGGTCTGCAGCAGGACCGGGCCCTGCGTCCAGGTGGTCAGCTTGTAGACGTCGATGCCGCGGTAGTTCGTGCTGACCGGTTCCTCGAGCTTGACCTCCCACTCGGCCAGGTCTTCCATCGTGAACAGGCCGCCGGCCTCGCGCGTGGCCGAGACGATCTCCTCGGCGATGTCGCCGGTGTAGAAGCGGTCGTAGGCGGCGTAGATGGCTTCCTTGCGGGTGGCGCCGTCGTCGAGCGCGCGCTGCTCGGCCTCGACCAGCTTCCTGAGCGTGTTGGCCAGGTCGGTCTGCACGAAAAGTTCGCCTTCGCGCGGCGCGGCCCGCTTGTCGGGATCGTCGGGGTCGTAGTGCGGCAGGAAGACCGCCCGCGAGCTCGGCCATTGCTCGAGCACGTCGCGGCGGTTTTCCATGTTGTCGGCCTGCGATTTCTCGATCGGGTAACCCTCGGCCATGTCGATTGCCGGTTCGAGCACTTCGGCCAGGCTGAGCCGGCCGTATTCGGCCACCATCGTCATCAGCCCGCCCGGCGTGCCGGGCGTCACGGCGGCCAGCGGTCCGTACTCCGGCGGATAGCGCATGCCCTGCTCGCGGAAGAACTCCGGCGTCGCGCCGGTCGGCGCCACGCCGAGCGCGTTGATGCCGATGACTTCTCCCGTTTCGGGGTTGTAGATCAGCGCCTGGGTCTCGCCGCCCCAGCCGAGCACGTCCCACATCGTGGCGGTGACGGCGAGCATGGCCGCGGCCGCATCGACGGCGTTGCCGCCCCGCTCGAAGATCTTTGCGCCGGCGGTCGCGCCGAGCGGCTTGCCGGTGATGGCCACCCACTCCTTGCCGTGCAGGACGGGTTTGGAAATATCCTGCGCGGCGAGCGGCAGGCTGCTCAGGGCGAAAATCAGCGCGGCCAGCGCGGCTTGTGCAAGGGGCGTTCGTCGGGTTGGCATGAGGCTTTCCTCCTGGATTCTGCCCCGATCATACCAATCGGCCGGCATGAAGCTGTCGAACGCCGCCGTCGCGAACGGCTTTCGGTCAGGCCGGCCCGTAGTCGTAATCGCCGCCGGCCTCCAGCGCGCGCCGGTAGGCCGGCCGGGCCTGGAAACGGCGCACGTAGTCGGCCACGTGCGGATAGTCGTCCTCTCCGGCCGTGCCGCGGGCGAGCGCGGCCTCCAGCGGAAAACTGATCTGGATGTCGGCCGCGGAGATCGAGTCACCGACGAGCCATTCGCGCTCGGCCAGGTGGCCGTCGACGAAGCCGAAATGGGTTCGGATCTGGGGGTCGGTGAAGCTGCGGTCGACCTGTCCGGCGATGCCGGACGCGACCGGGCGAACCAGCAGCGGCGCGGCCGTCCGGACCTTGCCGAAGACCAGCTTGAGCAGCAGCGGCGGCATCAGCGAGCCTTCCGGGTAGTGCATCCAGAAGCTGAAGTCCCAGTAGTCCGGATCGTCGGGCTGCGGCGCCCAGCGTCCGTCGCCGTGGGTGCGCGCGAGGTACTCGATGATCGTGGCCGACTCGGCGAGCACGCGGTCGCCGTCGGTGATCACGGGCGACTTGCCGAGCGGGTGGACCTTGCGCAGGGCGTCCGGTGCCAGGTTGGTGACCGGGTCGCGCTCGTAGCGCTCGATCTCGTAGTCGACGCCCAGTTCCTCGAGCAGCCACAGCACGCGCTGTGAGCGGGAATGCGCCAGGTGGTGAAGGGTGATCATCAGCTTCTCACTTTGTTGGACGCGCCATGGTAACTTCTCGACCATGCAGATGATCGCCAAGTACGCCTCGCGCTCGGAAGCCGAGGAGCGTGCCGCCTTCCTGCGTTCGCGCGGAATCGCCACGCACGTGTCCGACATGACCTCGCTGCGCTTGAACCTGGCCCACCAGGGCAAGTACCGGGCCGCGCTCTGGGCCGTGCTTCCGGAGCAGGCCGAAGACGCCGTCGCGCTGCTCGAAGACCCCGATCACCGCGCGGACTCGGCGCTCAACGAGCACGAGTTCCAGCGGCTCGAGACCGAGGGCGCCGATGCGGCCCGCCGCACCATGATCCGCTGGCTGACCGTGACCGCGCTGGTCCTCGCCGGCCTGGCGGCCCTGGTCGCGGCCCTGGGGCTGTAGCGTCGTGCCCGAGGGTCCCGAGATGTACCGCGTCGCCTGCCGCATCCAGTCGGACATCGGCGGGCAGGTGATGTCCGAGGTCTGGTTCGCCTTCGACCGGCTCGAGCCCTGGTCGAAGCGGCTGACCGGTCGGGTGCTGGAGCGGGTCGATACCCTTGGCAAGGCGCTGCTGCTGAATTTCGAGGACGGCAGCTGCATCTACACGCACAACCAGCTCTACGGGCGCTGGATGTTCAAGCCCGCGGGGCAGCGTCCCGACACCAACCGCCAGCTGCGCCTCGCGCTCGGCAGCGAATCGCGCTCGGCGCTGCTCTACAGCGCATCGGAGATCGACGTGCTCGAAGCCGGGCAGCTCGAAACCCATCCGTTCATCGCGCGGGCCGGCCTGGACGTGCTCTCCAGCGAGGCCGACGTGGATCGCATCGCCGCGCATGTGGTGGATGAGGCCTACCGGCGAAGGCAGCTGGGGCACCTGCTGCTCGACCAGGGTTTCCTGGCCGGTGTCGGCAACTACCTGCGTTCGGAAATCCTGTTCCTTTCGGGCCTGCACTGGCAGCTGCGCCCGGCGGATCTCGACGAGGGACAGCTGCGCGGTTTCGCCGAGGCGGTCCATGCGCTGATGTGGCGGTCGGTGCGGACCGAAGGCATCACCAACGATCGCGCCCGCGTGGTCGAGCTCGAGCGCGCGGGCTGGAAGCGCCGGGATTACCGTCACTACGTGTTCAACCGCGACGGGCAAGTGTGCTTCGAATGCGACAGGCCGATCGAGCGCGTGACCGTCAGCGGCCGGCGCCTGTACCGCTGCCCGGTCTGCCAGCCGGGCTGACTTGCCGCCCACGGGTCGGTGCAGTAGAGTGCCACGGGCCAGTATCGGGCCCATGACCATTCGGTCTCATAACCAGAATAACCCGTGATCGCCAACTTCCTCGCACGCCTGTTCTCCCCGACCCCGAAAGACCGGGTGTTGCGGCCGGGGGCCCTGCAGCGGGCGATCGAGCGTGAGCAGGCGCTGATCGCCGAGTACGCCCGGCGCATCCCGTGGATTCCGCTCGTGCAGCAGCGCACCGGGCAGGACGACTCGGCCCTCGGCACGGCATCGTTCGCCGGCCTGGAAGCGCGTCCGCGACGCCTCATCCTGACCGGCCACCCGGCCGTGACCTACGTCGAGCTGGCGTTTCGCTATGCCTCGTCCGCCGGCGAGGTCTACGCCGCCAACCTGGGCCGGGCCCGGCTCTACGCGCGCCTGGAAGATCCGCTGTGGCTCGCCGGCGCCAGCCACACGGTCGAACAGATTCGCGCCCGGGACAAGTTGCGCGACGCCTACTTCAGCCGCGTGTTCGCCCTGATGGCCGCCCAGAGCGACTGCAACCTCGATCTGGGCGAGTGGCCGGGCAGCTTCCTGCTGCCCGAGGACTGCGAAGGCGGGCGGGACTGGCTGGCCAGCATCCAGAATTTCAATCACGACATCGCCGCCGACCGGGGCCGGCCCGGCGCCGGTCTCGAGGCCTTCCGGGCCGCGGTCCACGGCTTCGATTTCGCCCGGCAGGCGCCGCGGCTCGGCCCGGTGTCGCTGCGCATGTCGGTGCGTCCGCACGAACGCGAGGACGGCCGCTACTCGCAGTCGATCACCCACGTCTTCCTCGGAAGCTCGCGCGGCATCGCCTTTCGCAAGTCGGGCGGCAAGGTCGAGTTTCTCGCGCCGGGCCATGTCTTCGAGCGGCGCTTCGAGTCCTTCGTGCGCCAGGCCGCGGCCGGGCGCCTCGCCCACCTCAAACGCCGGTCGTGGCGGCGCTCCGCCGAGGAGCGGGTCTGGGGCGGTCCCGGCGAATGCGAAGCGTATTTCCACAATCACGACCGCTTCTTCATGAAAGGTCGCGCGTGGCGGCTCGAGCGCGATGCCGACAACAACCCGCGCGTGATGGGCACCCACCGCAACGTGGCCGCGTTTTCCTGCGGCGAGCACCGCGTGGCCGTCAAGGCGGTCCCGTTCGAGTCGGTGGGCGACCTGGTGCGGCTCGTCCAGG
>JAAAPF010000131.1 GCA_009908425.1 Alphaproteobacteria bacterium | reverse complement strand
GCCGAGGCAGACCGCACCGGCGTCCCAGAGCTTGCCGCTGACGGTCGATTCGTAAGGCGGGGTGAAGCCGTCGAGGATGTGCGAGCCGGCGGTGGTGAGCGTCCCTTCGGTGCAGAAGAGGTCCTTCATGCCGATCGGCAGGCCGTCGAGTGGGCGCGCCTCGCCCGCATCGAGGCGCTCGTCCGCCGCTTGCGCCATCGCCAGCGCCCGGTCGGGCGTCTCGGTGACGTAGGCGTTCCAGTCGCGCCGGCGCGCCATGGCGTCGAGATAGGCCTGCGCGAGATCGACGGCGCGGATGTCGCGGGCGCGCAGGCGGGTGCGGGCGTCGGCGAGGGTGAGCGCGGTGAGATCGACCATCACTCGACCACCCTCGGCACGACGTAGAAGCCGTCGTGGGCGTCGGGCGCGTTCTTCAAGACGTCGTCCTGGCGGTCGCCGTCGGTCACCACGTCGTCGCGTTTGCGCGAGGGGATCGGCATCACCGCGCGCAGGGGCTCGACGTTCTCGGTGTCGACCTCGCCCAGCTGCTCGACCCAACCCAGGATGTTGGAGAGCTCCGCGGCGAGGCCCGGCAACCGATCGTCGTCGACCTCGATGCGGGCCAAGCGCGCGATCCGCGCGACCGTGGCTTCGTCGAGCGCCATGCACCCACCTCTCGCGTGCAAGATCCGGCGCGGTCCGCGCCTCGAACGGTCGCGAGCGTTACACCCGGCGGGGTGGACGGACAAGCCGGGCGCGGGTCATCGGCCGCCGGAGCACCGCCGGAAGGTCCCGCGCGGCGTGGAGAACCCGAGGGACGAGGGCCGGACGGGTCGGGGTGACGGGCCGTGGGCGTCGACGCGGGCGGCCCTCTCCCGCAAGATCGCGACCATGCCCTTGCCAACGGCGACGCGGGGGGCGAACAGGTGGGCCATGCCGCTGATCCGCCATCTCGACGAGCTCGCCGGGCTGTTGCCGAAATTCGGCTCGCTCCTGGCGCTCGACATCTCCAAGCGCCGCATCGGCTTCGCCGGCACCGACGTCACGCGCCTGTTGGCGTCACCGGTCGAGGTCTGGTGGCGGCGCAAGCTCGCCGACGACGTCCGCCGCATCGCCGAGCACATGCGCAAGCGCGAGGCGGTGGCGCTGGTGATCGGCTTTCCGCTCGAGGCCGACGGCCGCTTCGGCCCGCGCGCCCACGCCGTCGAGGACACCGCCAAGGCCATCGACGCCGCGCTCGGGGGCGTGCCGATCTGGCTGCAGGACGAGCGCTGGAGCAGCGTCGAGGCGGCGGACCGCGGCGGCGACGACGCCATGGCCGCCACCGTCGTCCTGGAGGACACCCTCGCGGCCCTCGACGATCTCGCCGACGCGAGCGAGGACTGACCCTTGCGGCGCGCCGGCGGTGACGCATCTTGCGCAACGAGCCGTCGTCGTCCTCGTTCGCCATCGGTTCGTGCTGGTGCTCCGTCCGCTCACCGTCTTCGCCCTCCTGCTCTCCCTCGGCGCCTGTAGCGCGATGTTTCCCGCCAAGCGTGCCACCGACGACCGCCTCGCCGCCTTCCCCCGCGAGGGCTGGCCCACCGACGCCCCGGTGACGGTGCGTTGGAACGACCACATGGTGCCGTTCGTCGAGGCCGAGACCGACCACGACCTCGCCTTCGCGCTCGGGGTGATCCACCACCACCTCCGCGCCGGCCAGATGCGGGTCTTGAAGCACATCGCCCAGGGCCGGCTCGCCGAGATGGCGGGCCCGCCGGTGCGCGGCGTCGACGAGGCGCTGCGCATCCTCGACTACGGCCGCGCCGCGCCGGCGGTCACCGCCGCCTGGCCCGAGGAGACCCGCGCCTTCGTCGACGCCTTCGTCGAGGGGCTCAACTGGCACCAGGCCCGCAGCCGCCCGCCGCCGGAGTTCGCGCTTTTGGGTCTGCGCCCGGAACCGTGGACGGCGGAACACCTCGTCACCGTCGGCCGGCTCGCCGGCACCGACGTCAACTGGCTCGCCTTCTTCGGCGCGCTGCGCGCGCGGCTGGAGCCGGACTGGCCGCAGACCTGGCAGCGCCTCAAGCGCGCCGGGCTCAACGAGACCGACACCGAGCTCGCCGCCACCCCCGACGCCGCCACCCTCGCCGCCCTCCTCGCCGGCTCCAGCCGGGCGGGCAGCAACTCGGTGGCGGTGGCGCCGCGCCGGACCGCGAGCGGGGCGGCGATGATCGCCAACGACCCCCATCTCGGGCTCAACCTGCCGAACCTGTGGCTGCTCGCCGGCGGCCGGTCGCCGTCCTACCACGTCGTCGGCATGATGATCCCGGGCCTGCCGTTCTTCGCGCTCGGGCGCAATCCGGACCTCGCCTGGGGCGGCACCAACGCCCGCGCGCTCTCCTCCGACCTCGTCGACGTCGCCGGCCGCGAGGACATCGAGCGCGAGACCGTGACGGTGAAGACGCGCTGGTGGCGCGACCGCGAGGTGACGCGGCGGGTGTCGCCGGAGGGGCCGATCCTCTCCGACAGCCGCTTCGTGCCGGCGCGCGCGGGCGAGGAGCTGGCGCTGCGCTGGGTCGGCCACGAGCCCACCGACGAGATCACGGCCTTCTTGAACGCCGCGCGGGCGGGCAGCGTCGAGGAGTTCCGCACCGCCTTCGAGAGCTACGGCGTCAGCGCCCAGAACATGCTGGCCGCGGACAGCTCCGGCGGTATCGCCATGCTGATGGCCGCCAAGCTGCCGATCCGCACCAAGCCCAAGACCGACGACATCGTGCTCGACGGCTCCGCCGGCTGGGCCGGCTACGACACCGCGCTGACCCTGCCGTGGGTGGTCAACCCGGCCGACGGTTTCGTCGCCTCGGCCAACGACCGCCCCGACTACATCGAGCGCCCGGCCGGCTACTTCTTCAGCCCGAAGGACCGGGTGGAACGGATGGCCGCGCTCGTCGACCAGGCCGGCGAGGTCGGCTTCGACGACCTCGCCGCGCTGCAGACCGACGTGGTCTCGACGCCGGCGGCGGAGCTCGCGCGCGGGCTGCTCGAGCAGGCCGACGCGGTCGGCGTCGGTCATCCGCTGTTGGAGGACCTGCGCGGCTGGGACGGCGCCTACGGCGTCGACGACCGCGCCCCGGTCGCGTTCGAGACCTTGCTGTTCCACGTCACCCGCCGGCTCTACGCCGACGACGGCCGTGCCGTCTCCAGCCTCGACGGCCGCTGGGCGAGCCTGCAGGCCTTTCTCGTGCGCGACCTGGAGGCCCGGCCGCCCCGGCGCCGCGCCGAGCTCCTGCGGGCCGCGGTCGACGCCGCCGCCGCGGACGCCGAGCCCTTCGCCGCCTGGGGCGACATGCACCGCGTGCGCGTCCAGCATCTGTTGGGTAACGTGCCCGTGCTCGGGCGGTTCTTCCGCGTCGACGACCTGCCCAGCCCGGGCTCGCGGGAAACCCTGATGAAACGCAGCCACGACCTGGTGAACCGCCGCCACCGCGCCAGCTTCGGCGCCCAGGCCCGGCACATCTCCGATCTCGGCGACCCGGACGCCAACTGGTTCGTGCTGTTCGGCGGCCAGGACGGCTGGCTGGACGCGGCCAACTACGCCGACCAACTGCCGCTGTGGCGCGAGGGCCGCTACATCCGGCTACCGCTGAGCGACGAAGGCGTGCGGGAGACCTTCACCCGCGTCGTGCGCACGACGCCGCGATGACCAGGCAGCTCGACCCGACACCGCTGGTCCGGCCGTTCGCGCGCCGTCGTCTCCACCACCTGCGGACCGCCAACGCCGTCAAGCGGCAGGCCGCGATCCTGCGCCATCTCCGCGGCAAGGCCGGCACCACCCGCTTCGGTCGCGCCCACGGCTTTTGGGACGTCGAGAAGGTCGCCGAGTACCAAAAGGCCGTGCCGATCCGCACCTACGAGGACTTCTGGGAAGAGTGGTGGCGGCCGGAGTTCCCGGTCCTGCAGGACGTCAGCTGGCCCGGTAAGGTCCCGTTCTTCTGCGTCACCTCGGGCACGAGCAGCGGTACGACCAAGTACATCCCGCTCACCCGCGAGACCCTGAAACAGAACCACCGCGTCGCCCTCGACGTGGTCGCCGCCCACGTCGCGACCTACCCCGAGAGCGCGCTCTTCGGGGGCCGCAGCTTCGTCCTCGGCGGCTCCACCGCGCTGGTCGAGGAGGCGCCCGGCGTCCGCTCGGGTGATCTCTCCGGCATCGTCGCCAAGACCGAGCCCTGGTGGATGCGCCCCTTCACCTTCCCGCCGCCGGCGGTGAGCCTCATCGACGACTGGGACGCCAAGCTCGACGCCCTGGTCGAGGCGGTGGGCGACAAGACGATCACCTCGCTCGCCGGGGTGCCGAGCTGGACCTTGATCCTGTTCGACCGGCTGGAGCGGGCCTACGACCGCTGGCCCTTGGAGGAGCTCGAGCTGTTCGTCCACGGCGGCATCGCCTGGGCGCCCTACGCCAAGCGGTTCGCGCCCTATCTCGCCCGCTCGGGCGCGGTCACCCGCGAGGTCTACCCGGCGAGCGAAGGCTTCGTCGCCTTCGCCGACCGCGGCCCCGACGACGGCCTGCTCCTGGCCTGGGACAGCGGGCTCTTCTTCGAGTTCGTGCCGGTCGAGGAGCTCGACGACCTCGAGCCGACCCGCCACTGGTTGGCGACGATCGAGCCCGACGTCGAGTACGCCGTCGTCGTCAGCGGCCCGAGCGGGCTGTTCAGCTACGTCCTGGGCGACACCGTGCGCTTTTTGGAGACGCGGCCGCCGCGGCTCGTCATCACCGGCCGCACCGCCTACATGCTTTCCGCTTTCGGTGAGCACCTGATCCAGACCGAGCTCGACCGCGCCGTCACCGACGCCGTCGAGGGCGCCGGCGGGGCGGTGAACGAGTACGTGGTGGGGCCGGTCCTGCCCGCGCACGGCGTCGGCCACCACGTCGTCTACGTCGAGCCGGCCGAGCGTCGCGATCTCGATGCCGCCGCCCTCGCCCGCGCCATCGACGCCGGGCTCGCGCGGCTCAACGACGACTACCGCGCCCATCGCAAGGACGACGTCGGCATGGGCGCGCCCGAGGTCCGCCTGCTGCCGCCCGGCACCTGCGCGGAGTGGCTCCGCCGCCAGGGCAAGCTCGGCGGTCAGCACAAGGTCCCCCGCGTCGTCGCCGACCCCGACCGCTTCGAGGGCGTGATGGCCGAGCTCGACGCCCTGGCGGCGGGCTGAGCCGCGCGCCACGGTTTCGCCGGCGACGCGCCGGTGCGAGCGCGGCCCGCCTCACTCATCCGGGCGCGCTTCGGGGGGCTCTGCGCCGGAGCGGCCAGACCTCCATCAAGCCGGCGCCCACCACCAGAGCTCCCCCGGCGAACTCGCGCGGTCCGAGGTGCTCACCGGCGAGCGCGGCGGCGGAGAGGGTGCCGACGACGACCTCGGTCATCAGCAGAATGCCGACACGCGCGGGCTCCAAGCGTGCCGTCGCCCACATCAGGCTCGCCATGGAGAGGCCCCACCACAAGCCCCCGGCGGCGATCGCCCAGCCGAGCGTCGCGACGCGGTGCTCGGGGGCGACGCCCGCCGGCCGGGGTTCCAGAAACGGGGTCAGCACCAGCGTTCCCGCCAAGGCGCCGAGCGCGAAGACGAAGGCGGCGTCGGCGGGGCGGACGCTCAGCCGGCTTCGAATGCCGGTGGTGGCGATCGACCACAGCAGGCCCGAGATCAAGGCGAGCCACTCGCCGGCGCCGCGCGGCAGCGGCAGGTCGCCGTCGGCCCCGAGCACGAGGCCGAGGCCGGCGAGGCCGACGACGATGGCGGCGATGCGCAGCCGCGGCGTCCGCCACCCCATCACGTAGCGGCCGATCAGGGTGCTCCACACCGGCGTCAGGAAGAACAGCAGGATGATGATCGCCACCCGGCCGTAGACGAAGCCGACCGAATAGAGCGCGAAGGCCACGCCCCCGAGCGCAACCGAGGCCAGGGCCCGAGGGTCCGCGCGCGTCAGCCCCCGCCGGCGCACCAGCGCGACGGGCGCCAACAGGAGCGCCGCGCTCGCGACGATCGCGAGGGTGCCCCAGGCCCCGGGCAGGGCGAGCTCGGCGAGGCGGCGCACCGGCACCCAATAGAGCCCCCAAAGGGCGCCGGTTCCGATGACGATCAGGCTGGCGAGACGGGTGGTGCGATCACCGTGCATCGCGCTCGACATACCGGCCGAGCCGGACCGCGGCAAACCGGCGGCCGACACCATGGCCGCCGCGGCGGTCGGTGCGCGCCCCCGGCGCTGCCGGCGCGGCCCGCCGGCGGTTCGACCACCCGCTTCCATCGGGCGCCGCAGCCGCCCTCCGGCCGCCCGGCACCGCCCGCGCCGCCTCGGGTGCACGACCCCGGTCGCGCGCCGCCCCGCCCTCGTCCGCGACGACGCCGGCCCGGGGTCGCGCCCGGCGGCTCATTCGAACCGCCCGATCACGCCCGCGGCGGTCAGCTTGGAAGCGGTGAGACGGCGCTCGGCGGCGTCCATGCGGCGGGTGAGCATGGCCTGGGCGGCCTCCAGCACCTCCGGCGCCCGCGCCCGCTCGGCCGCGACGTCACGGGTCATCTCGGGGTCGAGCGCCAGGTCGAAGGCCAGGGGCGGCAGGCCGTTGAAATGGACATAGGCGAGATCGTCGGCGAACAGCGCGGCGAGCTGGCAGTGGTCGGAGCCGAGCCCGAGCGCCCGCTCGAAGGTCGTGGTCTCCACGTCGCGGAAGTCGTGCTCGACGAACGCGGCGCGGCGCCAGTCGAGCGGGGTCTCGCCCCCGAGCCAGGGCGCCAGCGAGCGCCCGTCGGCCTGCAGCGGCACCGCGCCGCCCGCCGCCTCGACCAGCGTCGGCAACAGATCGACGTGCTCGGTGACGGCGTCGACGCGCCGGCCCGGCGTCACCCCCGGCCCGCGCACGACCAGCGGGACGTGGAACGCCTGCGGAAAGCAGCCGGCCTTGCCCCACAGGCCGTGGTCGCCCAGCATCTCGCCGTGATCGGCGGTGACGACGACGAGGGTGTCGTCGAGCTCGCCGCGCGCCTCCAGGGCCGCGACGATGCGGCCGAGCTCGGCGTCGAGCTGTTCGATCAGCCCGTAATAGACCGCGCGCGCCCGCCGCACGCCGTCGGGGTCGTCGGCGGCGGGCTTGTTCCACCAGCCGGCGGCGCGCGGCTGCGCCGCGAGGACGGCGAGATAGGGGTGGAGGTCCGCGAGCTCGGCGCGGGTGAGGCCGACGGGCGCCGGGACGTCGTCGGGATGCACCGCGGCGTGGAACGGCGCCGGCGCCACCAGCGGCGGGTGCGGCTTGATGAAGGAGAGGTGGGCGCACCAGCCGGCCTCGCGGCGGTCCAGCCAGGCGAGGAAGCGCTCGGCCAGGAACGCGGTCTCGCCGTGCTCGGCGGCGAAGGGCGCGGGCGCGCCGAGCTCGCCGCCGTAGAGGTCGGCGAGGTCGAGCCGGCCGTAGCCCTTCTCCTCCAGCCACGCCAGCCACGGCCCGCCGTCTTCGGGCAACGGCTGGACGACGTCCCACTCCGGTGCGGTGCCCTCGTAGGAGCGCAGGCGCGGGTCGGCGGGCGCCGTCCGGCGCGGGTCGGGGCTGGTGTCGGTGTGGCCGAAGAGGGCGGGGGCACGGCCGAGCGCCCGCAGCGCGCGGGCGAGGTGGCCGTGGCGCGCATCCAGCGGGGTGCCGTTGGTCACCGAGCGGTGGTTGAAGGCGTAGAGCCCGGTCAACAGCGACGCCCGCGCCGGCCCGCACGGCGTCGCCTGGCCGAAATGGCGGGTGAAGCACACCCCCTCGCGGGCGAGGCGGTCGAGATGCGGCGTGCGCACACACGGGTGTCCGGCCGCGCCGAGGCTGTCGCCGCGCCACTGATCCGCGGTCACCAAAAGAAGATTCATGGCCCCACCCCTCGTCGAGCGCCGCCGCGGCCGCTATGCCGCGGAGCGGCGGCGGG
>JAAAPF010000046.1 GCA_009908425.1 Alphaproteobacteria bacterium | reverse complement strand
GCGGGCGTTGGCGCCGGTGAAGGCGCCCTTCTCGTGGCCGAAGAGCTCGCTCTCGATGAGCTCGCGCGGGATCGCCGCCATGTTGACGGCGACGAAGGGGCCGTGGCGGCGGCGGCCGTAGTCGTGCAGCGCGCGCGCCACCAGCTCCTTGCCAGTGCCGCTCTCGCCGGAGATCAGGACGGTGAGGTCGGTGCCGACGAGGCGTGCCAGGATGCGGTAGATGTCCTGCATCGCCGGCGAGCGGCCGATCAGCGGCAGGTTCTCCTCGCCCTCGAGCCGCTCCCGCCCGCCGCCCGACTTGACCTGGCCCGAGCTCAGCGCGCGCTGCACCGTCGCCAGCATGGTGGCGATGTCGAACGGCTTGGGCAGGTACTCGAAGGCGCCGCGCTCGGTCGCGCGCACCGCGGTCAACAGGGTGTTCTGCGCGCTCATAACGATGATCGGCAGCTCGGGGCGGCGGGTCTTGATCTGCGGCAGGATCTCCAGACAGTTCTCGTCGGGGAGCATGACGTCGACGATGGCGGCGTCGCCGACGCCCTCCTCCACCCACTGCCAGAAGGTGGCGGCCGCGCGGGTGGCCTGGACCCGAAAGCCCTGCTGCGAGAGGGCGCGGGCGAGCACGGTGCGGATGCCGTTGTCGTCCTCGGCGATCAGGATGGTGCGCTCGGTCATCCGCCCGGTCCCCGGCCGTCGCTGTGGGCGGGCAGGCTCACCCGAAACACCGTGCCGTGGGCGTGGTTCTGAAAATCGACCACGCCGCCGTGGTCGTTGACGATCTTGGCCACCAGCGAGAGGCCGAGCCCGGTCCCCTTGGGCTTGCCGGTGACGAACGGGTCGAAGACGTCGAGGGTCAGATCCTCCGGCACGCCCGGGCCGTCGTCCCAGATCTCCACCGTGATCGGCAGCTCCAGGCGCTCGCGGCTGTTCTTCTGCCCGACCCGCAGGCCGTGGCGGTAGTGGGTCACCAGACAGACCTCGGAGCCGGTCTCCGACGCCGCCTCGCAGGCGTTCTTGACCAGGTTCAAGAAGACCTGGACGAGCTGGTCGCGGTCGCCGGCGACCGACGGCAGCGAAGGATCGTAGCGCTCGATCAACTTCAGGTTGCGCCCGAAACCGGTCTCTGCGAGCCGTCGCACATGCTCCAGGACGCGATGGACGTTGACGGCTTCCGTGCGGATCGGCCGGTTCTCGGTGAACTGCTCCATGCGGCCGACCAGCGCCACCACCCGGTCGGTCTCGTCGCAGATGAGCTGGACCAGCTGGCGGTCCTCCGGCTCCAGGCTGCCCTCCAGGAGCTGCGCGGCGCCGCGGATTCCGGAGAGCGGGTTCTTGACCTCGTGGGCGAGCATGGCGGCGAGCTGGGTGACCGAGCGCGCCGCCGAGCGGTTGGCGAGCTGCTGGTCGAGCTGGCGCGCCACCGAGCACGGGTGCAGCAGGATCAGGACGTGTGTCGGCGGATCGCCGACCGGGCTCAGATGCAGGTCGACGAGGTGTCTGTCGCCGCGCTTGGTGGCCAGGGCGACGCCGTAGTCCGAGACCGAGTGACCCCGGGCGCGGACCTCGCCCACCAGTGCCGCGACGTGGGCGTCGGCGGCCACCAGCTCCTCCAGCGCGTGGCCGCGCAGATAGGTGTCGCTGGCGCCCAGCATGTGCTCGCCCGCGGGATTGACGTAGGCGAAGCGCAGACGCTCGTCGACGAGCACGACCGCACTCGGGATCGCGCTCAACACCAACCGGTCGAGCAGGGGCGCGTCGGCCGCGCCGCGGCTCGGCACCGGTGAACAAACCTTGGGCAAACGTGTCGCTCCCACCCCGGGTGCCTAGTTTTGGTGCAGGCTAATCGCGGCCCGCCTGTTAGACAACCGTCGTGACCTCTCGACCGGCAGCGCGGCCCGTGCTTGAAGCCGCCGCAGCGCGGGAACGGAGACCCATGCCCACCACCATCGCCATCGTCGTCGGCGGCGGCAGCGGCAGCCGCTTCGGCGGCCCGCCCAAGCAGTACCGCCGGCTCGCCGGCGGCGCCATCTTTCGCCGCGCCCTCGCCGCCTTCGCGGCGCACCCGCGGATCGACGCCGTCCAGCCGGTGATCGGCGCCGACGACGGCGCACGTTTCGCCGCCGCCTGCGGGGATCTGCCCGTGCGTGCGCCCGTCACCGGGGGCGGCAGCCGCAGCGCCTCGGTCCGCGCCGCGCTCGACGCCGTCCTCGCCGACGCCCCGGACCGGGTCCTGATCCACGACGCTGCGCGGCCGCTGGTCTCGCCGGCGCTGATCGCCCGCGTCGTCGCCGCCCTCGACCACCACGCCGCGGTGGTGCCGGGCGTCGCCGTCCGCGACACCCTCAAGCGCGCCCCCGCCGGCACCATCGAGGCGACCGTCGACCGTCGCGATGTCGTCGCGGTGCAGACCCCGCAGGGCTTCGCCTGTGCGCTGCTGCGCGAGGCCCACGCCCGCGGCGACGACGCCACCGACGACGCCGGCCTGGTCGAGCGCCTGGGCGTGCCCGTCCACGTCGTCGAGGGCGAGATGACCAACCTCAAGATCACCGAACCCGACGACCTGGCGCTGGCCGAGCGCTGGCTGGCCACGCCCCGCGTCCCGCGCGTCGGCACCGGTTTCGACGTCCACCGCCTCGCCGCCGGCGACGGCGTCGTCCTGGGCGGGATCACGATCCCGTGCGGTCTGCGCCTGGTCGGCCATTCCGACGCCGACGTGGCGCTGCACGCGCTCACCGACGCGCTCCTGGGCACGCTCGGCGTCGGCGACATCGGCACCCTGTTTCCGCCGAGCGAGGATCGCTGGCGCGGCGCCGACAGCGCGCTCTTCCTCGTCGAGGCCGGCCGCCGGGTGGGGTCGGTGGGCGGCGCGATCGCCCATCTCGACCTCACGATCCTCGCCGAGCGGCCCAAGATCGGCCCACACCGCGCGGCCATGCGCGCGCGCGTCGCCGAGATCCTGGAGCTCGACGTCGAGCGGGTGAGCGTCAAGGCGACGACGACCGAGAAGCTCGGCTTCACCGGCCGAGGCGAAGGCATCGCCGCGCAGGCCGCGGCGACGGTGCTGTACCCGGCGTGATCGCGCTCGCCCGGTTCGTGGCGACCTTCGCCTACACCGGCTATCTGCCGCGCGCCCCCGGCACCTGGGGCGCGGCGGCGGCGCTGATCCCGGGCACCGCGATCCTCTTCGGCTGGGGGCCGTGGGCGCTGCTCGCCGCCACCGTCGCGCTCACGTTGGTGGGCGTGTGGGCGTTCGCCGTCGTCGAGCGCGTGACCGGCCGCCACGACCCGCGCGAGGGCGTCGTCGACGAGGCCGCTGGGCAGTGGTTGGCGCTCACCACGGCCGGCGACACCGCGCCGGACGTGGTGCTCGCCTTCGTGCTCTTTCGGATCTTCGACATCGTCAAACCCTGGCCCTGCAACCGCATCGACGCCAGCGGCGTGCGGGGTTGGAGCGGCATGCTCGACGACGTCGCGGCGGGTGCGTACGCTTGTGCCGCGACCTTGGCGCTGCGGGGGTTCACCGATGCCTGGTGGGGAGGTTGACGCCGCGGCGGTGCTGGACGCCTGCCGTGCCCGGGGCTGGCGGCTGGCCACCGCGGAGAGCTGCACCGGCGGGCTGATCGCGGCCCGTCTCACCGACGTCGCCGGCGCCTCGGACGTGGTCGAGGGCGGTGTCGTGGTCTACGCGGACGCCCAGAAGATCCGTTGGCTGCGGGTGCCCGCCGAGGTACTCGCGCGCGACGGCGCGGTGAGCGAGGCGACGGCGCGGGCGATGGCCGAAGGCGGCCGCGAGACCTTCGGGGTCGACGTCACGGTGGCGGTCACCGGCATCGCCGGGCCCGGCGGCGGCAGCGCCGAGAAGCCGGTCGGCCTGGTCCACCTCGCGGTGGCGACCCCCAAGGTCACCACCCATCGCCGCGCGCTGTTCGCCGGCGACCGCCGCGCGATCCGCGAGGCGACGGTCGACGCCGCCTTCGCGCTGGTGGCGTCAGCGGCTGGAGGTGGCGAGGTCGCTTGAGACCGCGAGGGTCTTCGAGGTCGTGTCACGCCCGCCGTAGAGCTGGCGGGCGCGGGCCTCGAAGGCGGCCACCATCCGGCGCACCGCCTCGTTGAACAACAGCCCGATCAGCCGTTGCAGCACCCGCGACTTGAACTCGAAGTCGACGTAGAAATCGACGATGCAGCCGCCGTCCTCGGCTTGGTGAAAGGCCCAGTGGTTGTTGAGATACCGGAACGGCCCGTCGATGTATTCGACGTCGATCCGACGCTCCTCGGGGTGCAGGGTCACCTTCGAGGTGAAGCGCTCGCGGTAGACTTTGAAAGCGATGACGAGGTCGGCGTAGAACACGGCGCCCTCGCGCTTGGTGATGCGCGCGGCCTTACACCAGGGCAGGAACTGGGGGTACTGCTCGACCCCGGCGACGAGCCCGAAGAGCTCGTCGGGTCGATAGGGCAGATGACGCTTCTCGGCGTGGGTGGGCATGATTCAGCTGGCCGCCGCCTCGAGGTGCGCGGCACGCGCCGCCCGCAGTTTCTGGAAGTCTTCGCCGGCATGGTAGGACGACCGGGTCAGCGGCGACGCCGAGACCATGAGAAAGCCCTTGGCCCGCGCCGACTTGGCGTAGCCGTCGAACTCCGCCGGCTCGACATAGCGCTCCACCTTGTGGTGGCGCACCGTCGGCTGCAGGTACTGCCCGACGGTGAGGAAGTCCACGGCCGCCGAGCGCAGGTCGTCCATCACCTGCAGGATCTCGCGCTTCTCCTCACCGAGCCCGACCATCAGCCCGGACTTGGTGAACATCGCCGGATCACGACTCTTCACGTGATCCAACAGTTTCAACGAGTGATAATAGCGCGCCCCCGGGCGTACCGTGCGGTAGAGCCGGGGCACCGTCTCGAGGTTGTGGTTGTAGACGTCGGGGGCGGCCGCGACGATCGCGTCCACCGCCGAGAGTGGCTTCCTCAAGAAATCCGGGGTGAGGATCTCGATCGTCGTCCGCGGCCGACGCGCCCGGATGGCCTCGATGCAGCGCACGAACTGAAAGGCGCCACCGTCCTCCAGGTCGTCACGGTCGACCGAGGTGATGACGACGTGCTCCAGTTCCATGGTCTCGACGACGTCGGCGAGGTGGCGGGGCTCGTCGGCGTCCACCGGCTGCGGCGCCCCCGTCTTCACGTTGCAGAAGGCGCAGGCGCGGGTGCAGGTGTCGCCGAGGATCATCACGGTGGCGTGACGCTTCGACCAGCACTCGCCGACGTTCGGGCAGGCGGCTTCTTCGCAGACCGTGGTCAGCCGCTTCTCGCGCAACAGCCGCTTGGTCTCGAAATAGACCGGGCGGGTCGGCGCCTTCACCCGGATCCAGTCGGGCTTGCGCGGGGTCGGCGCGTCGGGGCGGCTCCTGGGCCCGGCCTTCACCGTGACGGTGGCCATGGCATCCTCGCTTGCTGGTCGTTCAGAAGTGGATGGCCCGACCGTACGCGTCCAGTACGGATTCGTGCATCATTTCCGACAAGGTGGGGTGCGGGAACACCGTGTGCATCAGGTCGGCCTCGGTCGCTTCCAATTGTCGCGCAATGACGTAGCCCTGGATCATCTCGGTGACCTCCGCCCCCACCATGTGCGCGCCGAGCAGCTCGCCGGAGGTGGCGTCGAACACCGTCTTCACCAGCCCGTCCGGCTCGCCGAGCGCGATCGCCTTGCCGTTGCCGACGAACGGAAAGCGCCCGACGCGGACCTCGTGGCCGGCATCCCGCGCCTCTTGCTCGGTCAGCCCGACCGACGCCAGCTGCGGCGACGAGTAGGTGCAGCCGGGGATCTTGGTCGTGTCCAGCGGGTGCGCGCCCTCGACGCCGGCGATACGCTCGACGCAGGCCACCCCCTCGTGGCTGGCCTTGTGGGCGAGCCAGGGTGCGCCGGTGACATCGCCGATGGCGTAGACCCCGGGCTCGCCGGTGCGGCCGAAGCCGTCGACCTTGATGTGGCCGCGCTCCACCTCGACCCTGGTGTCGTCGAGCCCGAGCTTCTCGACGTTGCCGACGATGCCGACCGCCATGACGACCCGGTCGACCGCGAGCTCGCGCGTGCCTCGGGCCCCCTCGATCGTCGCCGTCACCCCCGCGGCGGTGCGCGCGAGCGCCTTCACGGTGGCGCCGGTCTCGATCTTGATGCCGCGCTGCTCGAACTGCTTGTGGGCGATCGCCGAGATCTCGGCGTCCTCCACCGGCAGGATGCGGTCGACCACCTCGACGACGGAGACGTCGACGCCCATGGCGCGGTAGAAGCTCGCGAACTCGATGCCGATGGCGCCGGAGCCGACGACCAGGATCGAGTTCGGGATCTCCTTCGGCACCATCGCCTCCTTGTAGGTCCACACCCGCTCGCCGTCGGCCTCGAGGCCGGGCAGTTGCCGCGCCCGGGCGCCGGTGGCGAGGATGACGTGGTCGGCCTCGACGGTGTCGTCACCGCCCTTGGTGAGCGACACCGCCACCCTGCCGGGCCCGGCGAGCCGCCCCTCGCCGTCGATCACCTCGACCTTGTTCTTCTTGAGCAGATGACCGACGCCGCGGGTGAGCTGGCCGGCGACGTCGCGCGAACGCTTGATCACGGCCTCGAAGTCGAAGCGTGGGTTGTCGACCGCGAAGCCGAAATCCTTGACGTGATGCATGAGCTCGTAGACCTCACCCGAGCGCAACAACGCCTTGGTCGGGATGCAGCCCCAGTTGAGGCAGATGCCGCCCAGATGCTCGCGCTCGACCAGCGTCGTCTTCAGGCCCAGCTGGGCCGCGCGGATGGCGGCGACGTAGCCGCCCGGCCCGCCGCCGACGACTACGACGTCGACCTTGGACGCCATGCCAACTCCTTTCCGATCAAACGATTACCGGCGTTCCTTCAACCGATCGCTCAAAGCAGGAGCGCCATCGGGTCTTCGAGGATCGCCTTGACGTGGCCGATCAGCTCCGCCGCGAGTGCGCCGTCGACCACGCGGTGATCGACCGACAGCGTCGTCGTCATCACGGTCGCGATGGCGAGCGCGCCGTCCTTGACCACCGGCCGCTGCTCGCCGGCGCCGACGGCGAGGATGCCCGACTGCGGCGGGTTGATGATGGCGGCGAAGTCGCGCACGCCGTACATCCCCATATTCGAGATGCAGAACGCGCCGCCCTGGTACTCCTCGGGCATCAGCTTCCCGGCGCGGGCGCGGCTGGCGAGATCCTTCATCTCCGAAGAGATGGTGGCGAGGCCCTTGCCGTCCACCCGGCGCAGGACGGGCGTGATCAGCCCGCCCTCGAGCGCCACCGCCACCGCCACGTCGATATCGGTGAGCCGGAAGATCTTGTCGCCGCCGAAGATCGCGTTGGCGGCGGGCACCCGCTTGAGCGCGATCGCGCACGCCTTGATGACGAAGTCGTTGACCGAGAGCTTGTAGTCGGCGGCGGCGCGGCCGTTGAGCTCGGCCCGCAGCTGCAAGAGCGCGTCGAGCTCGACCTCGACGGTGACGTAGAAATGGGGGATCTCGCGCTTGGCCTCGGCGAGGCGCTTGGCGATGGTTTTGCGCATGTTGTCGAGCGGCATCACCTCGTGGGGCGCGCTCGGCACGGCGAAACCCGCTTCGGCCGTCGCCGGCGCCGGCTCGGGTCGGGCCGCGGCGGCGGGCTCGGCCCGCGGGGGCGCCTCGGCCGCCCCCTCGGCCCCCGTCTCGGCCGCCGGCGGGGCGGCTTCGGGCTTGGCGGTGCCCTCGGCCATGGCCTGTTCGATGTCGGCCTTGACGACGCGCCCGCGCGGACCGCTGCCGGCGATGCGCGCGAGATCCAGGCCCGCCTGCTGCGCCATCCGCCGTGCCAGCGGGCTGGCGAAGACGCGCGCGTCGTCGTGGCCCGGCGGGGGCGCAGGCGCGCGTGCCGGGGTCGCCTCGGCGGCGGGCGCTTCGGGCTCTT
>JAAAPF010000162.1 GCA_009908425.1 Alphaproteobacteria bacterium | reverse complement strand
CGGCGGCCTCACGCGCCCGGACGCTCCGGGCCGGTCTGACCGAAGAGGACCCGCTTGGCCTCCTCGCTCATCGTGGTCTCGCTGTTGACCTCCTCGGCGCGGGCGTAGGCGCGCTCGGTCGCGGGCCGCGCCGAGATCTCCGCGAACCAGCGCGCGACGTTGGGGTAGTCGGCGAGGTCGACCCCCTGGCGCTCGTGGCTCACCGTCCAGGGATAGCACGCCATGTCGGCGATCGAGTAGTCGTCGCCGGCGACGAACCGGCGACCCTCGAGCTGGTTGTCGAGGACACGGTAGAGCCGCTTGGCCTCGTCGGTGTAGCGCTTGATGGCGTAGTCGATCGTCTCCGGCGCGTAGCCGCGGAAATGGTGGTTCTGGCCGAGCATCGGGCCGAGCCCGCCCATCTGCCAGTAGAGCCACTGCAGCACGGCGAAGCGCGGCCGCGTCTCGCGCGGCAAAAACCGCCCGGTCTTGTCGGCGAGGTATTCCAGGATGGCGCCCGATTCGAACAGGCTGAGCGGCTCACCGCCGTCCGCCGGCTCGCGGTCGACCAGCGCCGGGATGCGGTTGTTCGGGGCGATCGCGAGGAAGGCGGGCTCGAACTGGTCGCCGCGGCCGATGTTGACCGGGTGGAGGGTGTAGGCCAGCTTTGCTTCTTCCAGGAACATCGTCACCTTGTGACCATTCGGAGTCGTCCAGTAGTACAGTTCGAGCATGGATAACCTCGCCGTGACGGTGTCCCTTGCAGGTGGGACGGCAAACGCGGCGGACAACGACGCGTTGCGGGTCGCCGACCCGCGCGGGAGGACGGGCCGTGGAGCGAGAGCAGGTCGCGCAAGCCCTCAGCCGCAACGAGGTCTTCGTGGGCGCGGACGCGGCGACGCTGGCCGAGCTGGCGTCACGCTGCCGGGTGCAGTCGCATCGGACGGGCACCACCCTGATCGACCAGAACGACGACGACACCGATCTCTTCGCCATCCTCGACGGCCGGGTCCGGATCACCCTGCTGTCGGCCAAGGGCCAGGAGGTCAACTTTCGTGACCAGGACGCCGACAGCGCCTTCGGCCTGCTCTCCGCCCTGGACGGCCGGCCGCGCTCGGCGAGCGTGGTGGCGCTCACCGACACCCGCGTCGCGGTGATCACCGGCGATGTGCTCAAGCGCACGATGGCGCGCTCGCCGGCGGTCATGGACGCGGTCACCCACCATCTCGCCTTTCTGGTCCGCGAGCTCTCCGAGCGCGTCTTCGAGTTCTCGACCATGGTCGCCCGCCAGCGGGTCCACGCCGAGCTCCTGCGCCTCGCCGAACGCGCCGCGCCGGCGGGCGAGAGCGGGGCGTGGATCCACCCCGCCCCCACCCACGCCGCCATCGCCACCCGCATCAGCACCCAGCGCGAGACCGTCTCGCGCGAGATGTCGACGCTCACCCGGCTGGGGCTGGTGGAGCGCCGCCGGGGCGGTCTCTTGGTCCGCGACGTCGGTGCCCTCGAAGCCCTGGTCGAAGCCGCCCACGAGGGCGACGCCTGACGGTCGCGACGCTTGCGCGGCCCCGCCGGCTTTGCGAGTAAGGCGCCATGCGTGCGCTTTCAGGTTTTCTCGCCCGGCTGTTTCTCTTCATCGGCGCGTCCTGCGTGGTCGCCGAGCTGTTGCTGTTGACGGTCGGCGGCGCCGACACGCTCTTCAGCCTCGAGGTCCTGTGGACCAGCCTGCACGGCCCCAGCCTGGCCGGCTTGCGCCAGGACGCCGGCGGGCTGGCGGGCGGCGCGCTGTGGACGCCGGTGGACTGGTTTTTGGCGCTGCCGAGCTGGCTGGTCTTCCTGGGCCTCGGCGGGCTCTTCCTGCTGGGCGGAAGCGGCGGCGGCCGCGAGCGCACCTTCGGCTGACGCGGCGGTCGAACCGCCTCAGGAGGTCTCCATCTTCAAGGCCGCCAGGAAGGCCTCCTGGGGGATCTCGATCTTGCCGAACTGGCGCATGCGCTTCTTGCCGGCCTTCTGCTTCTCCAGGAGCTTGCGCTTTCTGGTGACGTCGCCGCCGTAGCACTTGGCGAGGACGTCCTTGCGCATCGCCTTGACGGTCTCGCGCGCGATCACCTTGCCGCCGATCGCCGCCTGGATCGCCACCTGGTACTGCTGGCGCGGAATCAGCTCCTGCAGCCGCTCGCACAGGGCCCGGCCGCGGGCCTCCGCCATCGAGCGGTGGACCATCAGCGCCAGGCTGTCGACCCGGTCGCCGTTGATCATGATGTCCATCTTCACCAGGTCGGAGCGGTCGAAGCCGACCATGTCGTAGTCGAAGCTGGCGTAGCCCCGGCTGATCGACTTCAAGCGGTCGTAGAAGTCGTAGACCACCTCGTTCAGCGGCAGGCGGTAGACCACCATCGCCCGCTGACCGACATAGGTCAGCTGCTCCTGAATGCCGCGCTTCTCGGTGCAGAGCTGGAGCACCGGGCCGAGGAAGTCGTCGGGGACGATGATCGTCGCCTTGATCCAGGGCTCCTCCAGGTAGTCGACCTGGGTCGGATCGGGGAAGTCGGCGGGGTTGTGCAGCTCCATCATCGAGCCGTCGCGCCGGTAGAGCCGATAGACCACCGACGGCGCGGTGAGCACGAGATCCAGATCGAACTCGCGATCCAGCCGCGCCTGGATGATCTCCAGGTGCAACAGGCCCAAAAAGCCGCAGCGAAAGCCGAAGCCGAGCGCCTGGCTGTTCTCCGGCTCGTAGGCGAAACTGGCGTCGTTGAGCCTGAGCTTGCCGAGCGCGTCCCGCAGCGCCGGATAATCGCCGCCGTCGGCGGGGAACATGCCGCAGAACACCACCGGCTGTGACGGCCGGAAGCCCGGCAGCGGCGCGTCCGCGGGCTTTTTGTCGTCGGTGACGGTGTCGCCGACCTGGGCGTCGGCGATGTCCTTGATGCCGGCGGTGATGAAGCCGACCTCGCCGGGGCCGAGTTCGTCGATGACCACCGGCTTGGGGCTGAACACGCCGACGCGGTCGATCGGGTGCACCGCGCCCGTCCCCATGAAGCGCGCCCGCATGCCCTTTTCGAGCCGGCCCTGCTTGACGCGCACGAGGGTGACCACGCCGAGATAGGGATCGTACCAGCTGTCGACCACGAGCGCCTTCAACGGCGCCGCCACCTCCCCGCTCGGCGGCGGCAGCCGGTGGACGATCTGCTCCATCACCGCGTCGACGCCGTCGCCGGTCTTGGCCGAGATCAAGAGGGCGTCGGCGGCGTCGAGGCCGAGGATGTCCTCGATCTGCTCCTTGATCTTCTCGGGCTCGGCGGCCGGCAGGTCGATCTTGTTGAGGACGACGACGATCTCGTGGTCGGCGTCGATGGCCTGATAGGCGTTGGCGAGCGTCTGCGCCTCGACCCCCTGGGTGGCGTCGACCAGCAAGAGCGAGCCCTCGCAGGCGCGCATCGACCGGCTGACCTCGTAGGAGAAGTCGACGTGGCCGGGCGTGTCGACGAGGTTGAAGATGTAGTCGCCGCCGTCGCGTGCGGTGTATTTGAGGCGAACGGTCTGCGCCTTGATGGTGATGCCGCGCTCGCGTTCGAGATCCATCGAATCGAGCACCTGCCCGCGCATCTCGCGGGCCTCGAGCGCACCGCAGCGCTCGATGATGCGGTCGGCGAGCGTGGACTTGCCGTGGTCGATGTGCGCGACGATGGAGAAGTTGCGCAGGCGGGCGAGCTCGGTCACCCCGTGCTCCTTGGATGGAACGGCGTTGTCTAGCGGCGCAGCTCGGCGCCGCAGGCCGCGGACGCGGCGTCGGTGACCCGGCACGCGGCCTCCTCGATGTCGGCGTCGCCGAGCGTGCGGTCAAGCGCCTGCAACCGCACGGCGATGGCCATCGAGCGCTTGCCCGCGGGCACGCCCTTGCCGGCGTAGACGTCGAACAACGTGACCTCGCGGATCAGCTCGGAGGCGCCGCGCACCGCGGCCAGAAGATCGCCCGCCGCCACGCTCTCGTCGACGAGAAAGGCGAAGTCGCGGTCGACCGGCTGGTAGGCCGACGCCACCAGCATCGGCTTGGCGCGGGTCTTCTTGCGCTTGGGCTGCGGCAGGCGGTCGAGGAAGACCTCGAAGGCGGCGACGGGGCCCTCGAGGTCGAACAGCTTGGCGAGCTTGGGGTTGAGCTCGCCGAAATGCGCCACGACGTCGCGGCCGAGCGTCAAGACGGCCGAACGGCCGGGATGGAAATGGCCCGGCGCCTCGCGGGTGATCCGGAGCTTGGCCGGATCGAGCCCCGCCGCCTCCAGCGCGGCCAAGGCGTCGCCCTTGGCGTCGAGGGCGTCGACCGCGCGGTCCACCACCGCCCAGTGCCGCGGCGTCGGCCGGCCCGCCCGCACCCCCGCGGTCGCCCACTCCTGGCCGCCGGCGCGGGCGTCGGTGTAGACCGCGGCGACCTCGAACAGCGCCGGATCGTCGAGCGCGCGGGCCTGGTTCTTGGCCACCGCCTCGGCGAGCGAGGGCAGGATCGACGGGCGCAGCGCCACCAGATCGCTGCTGATCGGGTTCGCCAGGCGCACGGGTGTGCCGCCGAAGGCCTGGGCCTGCTGGTCGCCGACGAAGCTGAAGGTGACCGTCTCGTCGAGCCCGCGGGCGGCCAGCGCGCGGCGGATCCGCGCGCGGCGGAGCTGGGAGGTGTCGAGCACCACCCGGTTCACCGCCTCGTCGCGCCGCATCGACTCCGCGGCGATGCGGTCGAAGCCGTGGATGCGGGCGAGCTCCTCGACCAGGTCGGCCGGGCGCGCGCAGTCGTGGCGCCAGGGCGGTGTGGTCACCTCGAAGCGGCCCTCGCCCTCGGAGGCCACCTCGAAGCCGAGATCGACCAGGATGCGCATGATCGACGGGTCGTCGAGGGTGAGGCCGGTGAGCCGGGTGAGCTCGCGCTTGTCGAAGGGGATGCGCACGCGCGGATCGGGCACCGCGCCGGCGACGTGCACCGAGCCCGCCTCGCCGCCGGCGAGATCCAGGATCGTCCGGGTCGCCCACTCCGCCGCCGGCAGGACGAAGCCGAGATCGAGCCCGCGCTCGAAGCGGGTGCGGGCGTCGCTGTCGATACCGAGCTTGCGGCCGGTGCGCGCGGTGCGCGCCGGATCGAACACCGCGATCTCCAGGAGGACGTTCTCGGTGGTCGCGTCGCAGCCGGTGCTCTCGCCGCCCATGATGCCGGCGAGGCTGACGATGCCGCTGTCGTCGCAGATCACCGTCATGCCGGCGTCGAGCGTGTAGGCCTTGCCGTCGAGCCCCGTGAACGTCTCGCCCGCCTCGGAGAGCCGTAAGTAAAGGTCGCCCTCGACCTTGTCGGCGTCGAAGACGTGGAGTGGGCGGCCCATGTCGAGGGTGGACCAGTTGGTGACGTCGACCAGCGCCGAGATCGGCCTGAGGCCGACCGCGCTCAGACGCTCCTGCAGCCAGGCCGGGCTCTCGCCGTTCCGCACACCGCGGATCTCGCGCAACACGAACAGCGGACAGGCGTCCTTCGCCTCCTCGGGGAAGTCGAGGCGGACCCTGCGCGCGGTCTCGAACGCCGCCGGCAGCGGCGCGGTGTCGGGCACCGCGAGCTCGCCCACCCCGGCGGCGGCGAGCTCGCGGGCGATGCCGTGCACCCCGAAGCAGTCGCCGCGGTTGGGGGTGATCGCGACGTCGAAGACCGGACCTTCGAGGCCCAGTGCCCGCGCCGCGGGCGTGCCGACCTCCGGGTCGTCGCCGAGATCGATGATGCCCTCGTGGTCCTCGCCGATGCCGAGCTCGCGCGCCGAGCACAGCATGCCCTGGCTCTCCACGCCGCGGATCTTCGAGCGTTTCAAGACGGTGCCCGTCGCCGGGATGGTCACGCCCTCCGGCGCGAACACGCCCTTCATGCCGAGGCGCACGTTCGGGGCGCCGCAGACGACCTCGAAGCCGCCGTGCCGGCTCTCGACCTCGCAGAGCTTGAGCTTGTCGGCGTGCGGGTGCTGGCGCACGCCCGTCACGCGGGCGACCGAAAAGGCGTCGAGGTCGGCGCCCCGCGGCTCGATGCCCTCGAGCTCGATGCCGATGTGCGTGAGCGTGCGGCCGAGGCTCTCGGCGTCGGCGTCGGTCTCCAGATGTTCCTTCAGCCACGGCAGCGTGAACTTCATCGCGCCAGGCCCGCGAAGGTCGTCGGGAAATCGAGCGCGGCGAAGCCGTAGTGCTTCAGCCAGCGCAGATCCGCCTCGAAGAAGGTGCGAAGGTCCGGAATGCCGTATTTCAGCATCGCCATGCGGTCGATGCCCAGGCCGAAGGCGAAGCCCTGCCACGCGTCCGGATCGACCCCGACGTTCTCCAGCACGGCCGGATGAACCATGCCGCAGCCGAGGATCTCCATCCAGTCGGAGCCCTCGCCGATGATCAGCTCGTCCTTCGAGCGGCGGCAGCCGATATCGACCTCGGCCGACGGCTCGGTGAAGGGAAAGAAGCTCGGGCGAAAGCGCAACGGCACGTCGTCGCGCTCGAAGAAGGCCTCGCAGAAGTCCTGCAGGCAGCCCTTGAGGTGGCCCATGTGGGTCGACCGGTCGATCACCAGGCCCTCGACCTGGTGGAACATCGGCGAGTGGGTGGCGTCGCTGTCGCAGCGGAAGGTCCGGCCGGGCGCGATGATGCGGTAGGGGGGCGGGCCGGCCATCATCGTGCGGATCTGCACCGTCGAGGTGTGCGTCCTGAGCACGAGCTCGGGATGCCCCTCGATGAAGAAGGTGTCGTGCATCTCCCGCGCCGGATGCTCCGGCGGGAAGTTGAGCGCGGTGAAGTTGTGGAAGTCGTCGTCGACGTCCGGGCCTTCGGCGACCGCGAAGCCCATGTCGGCGAAGATGGCGGTGATCTCCTCGGTCACCTGCGTCACCGGGTGCAGCCGGCCGATCGGGTGCGGGCGCGGCGGCAGGGTGACGTCGAGCCGCTCGGCCTCGAGCTTCGCCTCGAGCTCGGCGGCCTCGAGAACCTCGCGCCGCGCGGCGATGGCCTCCTCGACCGCCGCCTTCACGGCGTTCACGCGCTGACCGAAGGGCTTGCGCTCCTCGGCCGGAAGGCTGCCGAGGGTCTTCATGACCTCGGTCACCCGCCCCTTCTTGCCGAGCGCCTGCACCCGGACCTCGTCGAGGGTCTTGAGGTCCGGGGCGTGGTCCACGGCTTCGAGAAGCTCGTGCCGGAGGCTGTCGAGCCGATCGGCCATGCGTAGGTCCGTGCGGAAGGTCGGCGGCGGCGCTCAGGCCGCGAGGGCGGCGCGGGCGGTCTTCAACACCTCGTGGAAGCCGTCGGGATCGCGTACGGCGAGGTCGGCGAGCACCTTGCGGTCGAGCTCGAGCCCGGCCTCGTCGAGGCCGTGGATGAGCTGGCCGTAGGTCAGGCCGTGCGCGCGCGCCGCCGCGTTGATCCGCTGGATCCACAACGACCGGAAATCGCGCTTGCGCGCGCGCCGATCGCGGTAGGCGTACTGCCAGTTCTTCTCGACCCGCTGGCGCGCGACGCGGATCGTGTTCTTGGCACGACCGCGGCTGCCCTTGGCGTCCTTCAAGACCTTCTTGTGGCGAGCGTGGGACGTCACGCCCCGCTTCACGCGTGCCATCTCGCTACTCCTGGTAAACCGGCGGCTCAGCCGTAAGGCAGCATCTTCTTCACGAGCTCGGCGTCGCCGGGCTTGACGTAGGCCGGCTGGCGGCCGCGCACCTTGGCCGTCTTCGACTGGCAGTCGGTGAAGTTGTGGCGGTGGTAGGCCCGGCGGCGCTTGATCTTGCCGGTCCCGGTAAAGCTGAACCGCTTGGCGGCGGCCCGCCGGGTCTTCAACTTCGACATTGTCGGCTCCGCAGACGGACGTCGGCGCGGGGCGACCCGCAGGAACAGGGGTCGCGCGGGATCCGCGCGCTCGAGCGAAGCAGCGGTATAGCGGGCCGGCGGGAGCCACGCAATGCCCCCCGACCACCTTGCGGGCCGAGCCCCGCCG
>JAAAPF010000153.1 GCA_009908425.1 Alphaproteobacteria bacterium | reverse complement strand
GACGGCGTTGTAGTTGGCGATGAAGAAATCGGCGTACTTGAACCAGCTCAGCAGGCCCAGGTTGACCGCCACCGACACGAGCAGCCAGGCCTTGCGCCGACCCGACGCCCCGCTGGCATGCAGGCGCTTCGCGGCGGTCCAGTCGACCACGGTCGAGACCACCAGCAGCCAGATGAACACCGGGTTCCACGCCGCGTAAAACAGGTAGCTGGCGGCGAGCAGCTCGAGCTTGCGCACCCGCCAGCCGCGCGTGAGGCCGACCAGGCCCCACAGCGCGACGATGAACAGAGCGAAAGTCAGCGAGTCGAAGGTCATCTACCCGGCCCCGGCGCCGAGCCGCCCGCAGTAGATCAGGGCGCGCTCGCCGTCGGCGGCCACCGCGCTGAGCGACAGCCAGGGCGCGGGCGTGCCGGGCAGTTCCAGGGTGCAGGAGAAGCCGCTCTCCGCCAGGCCGGGGTGGCCGAGCACCTCGGCGACTTGCGGCGTGGGGTCACCCACCGGCTGGCGGATCAGCCGCTCGCCGAGGCGGATTTCGACGTGGTCGAAGGCGGTCGCGTCCAGCGAGCCCGCCCAGCCGACGAGCTCGACGGTGCCGGCCGCCGGGTCGAGGCGCAACGCGTCGAGCCAGCCGCGCGTGCCGCGCCTGAAGCCGTCCAGCGAGGAGAGGTCGCGCGCCGGAACGGTCAGCACGTAGACGTCCTGCTCGTGGGCCAGCAGCCGGGGCAGGCGCTCGAGCGCCACGTCGGCGCCGAGCTGCTCGCGCACCACGTGCTCGACGTAGGCCTGCGTGACGAAGGTCGTGCCGTAGATGGCCGGGTCGAGGTCGGCGTTCTCGCTGCCGGCGAGATAGCGGAGGCCGTTCGCCGGCATCGTGATCTCGCCCGGCAGCAGGACCTCGTCGTGCACGCTGAAGCACAGCGCGCCGCCGGTCTCGAGCAGTCCGGCGAGCCGCGCCAGCCAGCGGCCGAACAGGCCGTCGGGCAGGTGGGAAAACAGCGAGGCGGCCCAGATCATGTCGAAGCGCCGGCCCGGGTCGAAGTCCTCCGGGGCGGCGGTGGAGCGCAGGGCGTCGACGCCGTAGCGCTCGCGCACCCAGTCGACCGCGTCGGTCTGGATCTCGGCGGCATGGATTCGCCCGGCCGGCAGTCGGTGCACCAGGAAGCGAAGCAGCCGGCCGTAGCCGCAGGCGAAGTCGAGAAAGTCGATGTCGGCCGGCCGCTCGAACAGCCGCTCGGTCAGCTGGCGCACGACCTGGTACTGCTGCAGCGCGACGGCGAAGTACTGGCTCAGCGCCCGGTCGGCATCGCCGTGGGCGCGCAGGGAGTGCGCCAGCATCTGGCATTCGGGGTGAATCCCGGTGTCGAGCGCTTCGGCCTGCAGGTCCGGACAATGGCGCGCCAGGGTCTCGGCGAGCCGTTCGTCGCGCTGCCCGCGGCGAGCGGCCTCGATCAGTTCGGTCGGCAGGGCTTGGGACATCGGCTCGGCGGTGGCTGAAAGCGCGTCGGGATGACGCGGAATGCTACCATTACGCGCCGCCCGGGTCGGGCGCCCCGTTTCGAAGCCTGCAAGCCGTGCCGATGACCGACGCCGAGTCCACCGAAGCCCTCCTGAAGCGAGCGCGCGCCGCCGAATCGGCCGGCGAACCGGACGCGGGCGACCTGTTCGCCGAGGCCTTCAGCCGGAATCCGGCCTGTCTCGAGGCGCACAACGCGCTCGAGCGCCTGGGCCATCCGGCGCGCTTCGGTCACTGGATGCGCATCAACTGCGCCATCCACCCCGACGACGACATCTTCCGTTTCTTCGCCCGCGACGGCCACAGCCGCAACCCGGTGCGAGACTACCTGGCCGACGGCTGGCGCACGCTCAGCGAGCTGATGGTGCTGCTCGAGCGCCTCGACCGGCCGCTGATGCGCACCGAAAGCATGCTCGAGTTCGCCTCGGGCTTCGGCCGCTTCACCCGCCACCTCGCGCCGCTGCTGCCGGGCCGCCTGACCTGCGCCGACGTGCTCCCGGGCGCCATGGACTTCGCCCGCGAGCAGTTCGGCGTGGCCACCTTCGAATCCGGCTTCGAGCCCGAGCGCCTCGAGTTTCCCGACCGCTACGAGCTGGTCTTCGTGCTGTCGCTGTTCACGCACCTGCCGGTCGCCGACTGGCGGCGCTGGCTGAAGGCCCTGGCCTCGGCGGTGAAGCCCGGCGGCCTGCTGGTGCTGAGCTTCCACAGCGAGCGCGTGGCCGAAGACTACGGCGTCGAGCTCGGCGAAGACGGCTGCTTCTTCGCCGCCAGCAGCGAGTCGCCCTCGCTCGACCCCGAACGCTACGGCACGACGCTGACCACCCGGGCGGTGGTCGAGCGCGAGATCCGCGACGCCCTGGGTTTCGAGCCCGTGCTCTATCAGCCGCTCGCGTTCTGGGTCGGCCAGGACGCCGTGATCATCAGCGTGCCCCGGGAGCCCTGAACACCAGCCGGACCCATTCGTCCTGTTCGCTGTGGTCGACCGGTCCGCCCAGGTCGGCGTAGGCCGCGATCACCGACTCGGCCTGCTCGGGCAGGATGCCGGACAGGACCAGCGTGGCGCCGGGGCGCAGACAGGCGATCAGCGTCGGTGCGAGCTCGACCAGAGGCGCGGCGAGGATGTTGGCGAGCACCAGGTCGAAGCGCCGCCTCGGGGCCGGCAGCGACTCGAACGCGTCGGGCAGCAGGCACTCGATGCGGCCTTCCAGGCCGTTGCGCCGGGCGTTTTCCTCGGTGGCCGTCAGCGCCTGGGGATCGTGATCGACGCCCAGCAGCAAGCCGGCGCCCTTGAGCCCGGCGGCGATGGCGAGTACGCCCGAGCCGCAGCCGAAGTCGAGCACGTCGAGTCCATCGAGATCGAGTTCGTCGATCCATTCCAGGCACAGCGCCGTGGTCGGGTGGGTGCCCGATCCGAAGGCCAGGCCGGGGTCGAGGCGGATCACGAGCGGCCAGTCGGGGTCCGGATCGAGGTGCGAGGGGCAGATCCACAGGTCGCGCCCGAAGCGCATCGGCTCGTAGCGGTCCATCCAGGCGCGCTCCCAGTCCTGTTCGACCAGCTCGTTGAAGCGCGCCCCGGCGGCCGCCTCGTCGAGCCCGGCCTCGGCCAGGGCGTCGGCGATGCGCGAGCGGTCGACGTCGGCGTCGAACAGGCCCTCGACGATGGTCGTCGGCCACATCGGCGTGCTGCCCGGGGCCGGTTCGTGCACCGGCACGTCGGCGGCGTCGAGCAGGGTCACCGCGTGCGCGCCGGCCTCCGACAGGGCCGCTTCGGCGTCGTCGACGCTCGGTTCGTCGACGGTCACCCGCACCTGCAGCCAGCGCACCTCCTCGGGGGTATCGTTCATTGCCAGTCTCCGAATCGGGTCTGCAGGGCGGCGATGGCCGCCGGCCCCGCGGTTTCGGTTCTCAGAACGCGCGGGCCCAGGCGCAGGCCGCGGCTGTCCTGACGCTCGAGCCAGCCGATCTCCGTGTCGGTCAGCCCGCCCTCGGGCCCGATCACCAGGACCACGCCGGCCTCGTCGGGCGGCTCGAGGCCGCCCAGGGTGTGTTCGGCCGCCGGGTCGAGGTGCAGCCGGCGGCCGGCCGGCCACGCCAGGGCGGTGAGCGCGACCGGCGCGTCGACGAGCGGCACGCGCACCCGGCCGCTCTGCTCGCAGGCGGCCACCGCCACCTGCTGCCAGTGGTGCCGCCGCTTGTCGGCGCGCTTGCCCTCGAGCCGGACCTCGGTGCGCTTGGTGAACACCGGCCGGATGGCGGACACGCCGAGCTCGCAGGCCTTCTGGATGCTGTAGTCCATGCGGTCGCCGCGGGCGACGGCCTGGACGAGGGTGATCGCCAGGGGTGATTCGGCCCCGACGTCGACGCGCCGCTCGATGTTGATGCAGCAGCGATCGCCGGGACCGGTCGAATTGATCGTGCCGAAGTACTCGTAGCCGTCGCCGTTGAACACCGCCAGCGGATAGCCGGTCTTCTGCCGCAGCACGCGCACGAGGTGGCGCGACGGCCCGGCTTCGAGCTCGGCCTCGCGGCCGAGTTCGAGCGCCTGTTCGGTGTAGACCCGGATGGTGCGCATCAGCGCCTACTCCTTATTGCCGCGCCGGCGTTTGCGCGTATGATGGGGTCCAACCGGCAGCAACAGCCCCAACGAACCCATGAAAAGCATCAACGCGCGCGCCCATGGCGGTTTTTCCCTGATCGAGATTCTCGTCGTGGTCGTCATTATCGGCATTCTGGCCGCGGTCGTGGTGCCGCGGGTGATGGACGAGCCCGACAAGGCGCGCGTGACCAAGGCCCGGCAGGACGTCCAGGCCCTGGTCACGGCGCTGAACATGTACAAGCTCGACAACTTCAACTACCCGTCGACCGACCAGGGGCTCGAAGCCCTGGTGCGCCCGCCCTCGGGCCAGCCGCCCGCACCCAACTGGAAAGACGGGGGCTACATCGACAACCTCCCCACCGATCCCTGGGGCAACCCCTACCAGTATCTCAATCCCGGCGTGCACGGCGAGATCGACGTGTGGTCGTTCGGCGCCAACGGCACCGCCGGCGGCGAGGGCATCAATGCCGAGATCGGCAACTGGCAGCAGTAGCGTTTCGCCGCGGCGCATGAGCGGCCGCTCGCGCGGATTCACGCTGATCGAAGTGCTGGTGGTCGTAACCATCGCCGCCGTCCTCGCCTCGCTGGTGGTCCTGCGCCTGGGCGCCTGGCGTTCGGGCGCCGAGCCGGCCGGCCAGCTCGAGCGGCTCGCCGCTCTCGTCGACTACCAGTGCGAACAGGCGCTGTTCCAGTCGCGGCCCCGCGGCGTTCGCCTGACCGCCGGCGGCTACGATTTCTGGCAGTCTACCGCCCGCGGCTGGCTGCCGGTGGCCGACGACGACGTCGCCCGGGCGCGTGAATGGCTGGGCGGGGCCGAGCCGGACCTGGTGGTCGAGGACCGGCGCGTCGAACTCGAAGCCGAGCCCGCGGCCCCCCAGCTGGTCTGCCAGCCCCTCGGCGAGCTGACCGCCTTCAACCTCGAACTCAGGCTGGAGGGGCAGGCCGCGGTCCTGGTCGGCGAGCCGGGCGGCCGCCTGGCCGTGGAGGCGCGGCAGTGAGGCGCGCGGGCGGTTTCACCCTGCTCGAGGTCCTGGTCGCCCTGGTGATCGTGGCGGTCGCGGTGGCCGCGCTGGGCCGGGCCGGCAGCCAGGTGCTCGACAGCCAGGCCGAACTCGAGGAGCGGACCTGGGCGCTGTGGGTGGCCGACAACGCCCTGGCCGAGCTGCGGCTCGAGGCGGGCGTCTCGCCGGGCCAGCGGCGCGGCAGCGCCGACATGGGCGGGCGGACCTGGTACTGGGAGATGCTCATCCAGCCCGCGCCGGGGGGCGACATGCTGCGTGTCGACGTGGCCGTCCACCACGACCGGCAGGACGACTCGCCGGTGATCCTGCACACGGGGTTCCTGGCGCCATGAGGCCGGTGCCCGCGCGCGCGAGCGGCTACACCCTGGTCGAGGTGCTGGTGGCGGTGGTCGTCTTCTCGATCCTGTCGGCCAGCGCCTACGTTTCGCTCGATGCCCTCAGCCAGGCCGCCACCGGTCATCGCGACCGCAGCGAGGGCTTCGCCGCGCTGCAGGTGGCCGTCGCCCGGCTCGACGCCGACCTGCGCCAGCTCGCCACTCGGCCGGTCGCCGTGCCCGGCGGCGGGACCGAACCCGCCCTGGTTGGCGAGCGTCGCCGGCTGGCCGGCACCCGCGCCGGTTGGGCCAACCCGGCGGGCGTCAAGCGCTCGACGCTGCAGCGTTTCGGCTGGCGGCTCGCCGGCACCGAGCTGCAGCGCGTGCGCTGGCCGGTGACCGACCGGGCCAACGAGGGCCAGGCGCTGGCCGAGACCGTGCTCACCGGCGTGGAATCCCTGGATTTCGTCTACCTCGACGCCGCCGGCAGCCGCCTGGACGCCTGGCCGCGTGACGAGGCACTGACGCGACTGCCGGCGGCGATCGAGGTCGTGATGCATACGCGCGCCTTCGGCCGGGTGCGCCGGCTGCTGGTGCTGCAATGACCGCCCCGAAGCGACAGCGCGGCAGCGCGCTCCTGATCGCGCTCATCACCGCCGCGCTGGCGGCCGTGATCGCCACCGCCCTGCTCGAACGCGGCCAGCGGTCGCTGGCGCGAAGCGAGGCCCTGCTGGCCACCGAGCGTTCCTGGCAGTACGCCCAGGGCATGTCCGTGCTGGCCCGCAGCATGCTGCAGCGCGCGCTGTCCGAAGGCGCCGACACCTCGGCCCTGGACGGCAACTGGACGGCGCCTTTCCAGGTGCCCGGCGGCATGGTCCGGGGCCGGCTGATCGACCAGGGCGCGCGCTTCAATCTCAACGCGCTCGGTCACCCCGACAGCGGGATCGCCGGCGAAGCGCGGGCGGGTTTCGAACGGCTGCTGCAGCAGGCCGGGCTCAACCCCGTGATCGCCGACGAGCTCGCCGACTGGCTCGACGGCGCGGTCCTGCCGCGGCCGGGCAGCGCGGCCAACGACTGGTACGCGCGCCAGGATCCCCCCTACCGCACCTCGGGCGTGCTGCTGGCCAACGCCAGCGAGCTGCGCTGGCTGCGCAGCGTCGATGCCGAGACCTGGCGCGTGCTGGCGCCGCTGGTCACGGCACTGCCCGAGCCGGAGCTGCGCGTGAATGTCAATTCGGCGCGGCCCGAGGTGCTGGCGGCGGTGATCGCCGACCTCGACGTCGAGCAGGCCCGGCGGGTGATCGCCGACGGCCCGTATTCCGATCTCGTGCTCTTCTCCGAGCACCCCCTCGTCAAGCCGGTCCTGCGCCCCGACGAGCGCGTCCGCCTGGCCATCAACAGCCGCTGGTACCTGGCCCAGGCGCGGGTGGTCATCGACGGCGTCGAGCGCGAGTATTTCCGCCTGATGAGCGCCACGGAGGCGGGTTATGATGGCTTCCGTCGTTTCAGCCAGGGGGTGCCCTGAACATGGCGCGAGCGCGCTCGGAAAGCCTGGTCATTCACGCCGCGGGTGCGCGCTGGCGCTGGCTCGAACTCGAGCGCGGCGGCCGCGTTGACCGGCAGGGCCAGTGCGACCCGGCGTCGCCCGACTGGCCGCGCGAGCGCGAGGCCATCGTGCTCGTCGACGCCTCGCGCTGCCTGGGGCTGAGCCTCGACCTGCCGCGCCTGCGCGGTCACAAGCTGCAGCAGGCGATGCGCTGGGCGGCCGAGGAACACCTGGCCGGCAGCGCCGAGGACGAGCACGTCGTCGGCGGGCCGCGCGATACCGCCGGCCGCCTGTGCTGCGTGAGCATCGCCAACGAGGTCATGGGCGAGATCACCGCGCCGTTCGAGGGCATGCCCGTGGAGCGAATGCTGCCCGACGCCCTGTGCCTGCCCTGGGAAAGCGGTCGGGTCAGCCTGGCCGAACACGAAGGCGCCGTCCTGGCGCGCTGGGGCGAGTGGTCCTTCAGCCGCTTCGACGCGGAGCTGGCCGTCGACATGATCGAGTCGGTCGCCCCGGCGGACGCCCGCTGGGACTGGTACGGCGGCGACAAGCCCGGCTGGGTCGCCTCGCACGAGGCCGAGGACCGCGAGGCAGGCAGGCCGCTGCAGGCCATCCTGGCCGAACAAGCCGCCAGCATCGACGTCAATCTCCTCAGCGGGCCCTGGGCGCCGCGTTCGGCCACGACCGCGCGCTCGCACTGGCGCTGGGCCGGGGCCTTCGCCGCGGCGGCCGTGGTGCTGCTGCTGGCCTACGCCGGCATCGAGCGCTACCAGCTTGCCCAGCGCTCGGCCGAGCTCGAGGCCGCCATCGAACAGCAGTTTCGCCAGGCGTTTCCGGAAGTCGGCCGCATCGTGCCGGGGCGCGAGCAGACCCTGGCCGAGCGCGAACTCGCCCGTCTGCGATTCGGGCAGGCCGCCGGCCTGCTCGACCTGATGCACCGGGTCGCGCCGGTTCTCGACGGCCAGTCGCAGCTCCAGGTCGACCAGCTCGACTACCGCGAAGGCGTGCTCGAACTGGCGCTGAGGGCGCCGGACGTGGCCGCCCTCGAACAACTCGAGCAGCGCCTGCGCGCGCTCGACCTCTCGGCCGAAGTGCAGACCGCCAGCCTCGACGAGCAGGGCGCCAGCGGGCGGATCCGCATCACGCGCGGGGGTGGGGCATGAACGCCTGGCGCCAGCTCGAGGCGCGCCAGCGCCGTCTGATCAGCATCGCCGGGTTGGTGCTGGTGCTCGCGCTGACCTACGTCTGGATCTGGGAACCGCTGGCCGAAGCCCGGCAGGCCGAGCGCGAGCGCATCGCCCAGCAGCAGGCCCTGCTCAACTGGCTCGAGGCGGTGGCGCCGCTGGCCCAGCGGCTGCGCAGCAGCAGCCGGCCGAGCCCGGATTCGGGCGAGCGCTCCCTGCTGGGCCTGGCCGACGAAACCGCGCGCGCCGCCGGCCTGGCCGGCGCCATGGCCCGGATCGAGCCGACCGGCGACGGCGAGGTCCGCGTGTGGCTCGAGGGGGCCGATTTCGTCGCCGTCATGGGCTGGCTGGAGTCGTTTTCCCGCAGTCGCCCGGTCCAGGTCAGCCAGCTGCAGGTCGACCGCGCCGGGGCCGACGGGCAGGTCAACGTGCGAGTGACGCTCGTGTCCAATGCGTAAGCTTTTGTGGCTGGTCCTGCTGGCGATTCCGCTGGTGATCGTCGTCACCCTGCCGGCCCGGGTGATCGTGCCCCGGCTCGACATCGGCCGCGACGTGAGCGAGGTCGAAGGGACGCTCTGGAAGGGGGAGGCGGTCTGGCAGCAGCCCGGATTCGCGCCGCTCGATATCCAGTGGTACTGGGACGGCGGCCGAAGCTGGTCGTGGCAGGCCAATGGCGTCGGCGTCGACCTCGACGGGTCCTGGCGACTCAACACGGGCGCGACCGAACTCTCCGACGTGTCGGGGCGCATCGAGATGAACCGCCTCGACGCCCGGGTCTGGCTGGTCAACGCCCGCCCCCGGGGGCACGTCGAGCTCGATGTGCAGCGGGCCCTGATCGTCGACGGCCAGCCGCCTGAAATCGACGGCCGGCTGGTCTGGCGCGACGCTCGCCTGGAAGGCGCCGTGCAGGAATCACTCGGCGAGATCACCGTGCAGCTCGATTCCGGCACCCAGGGACAGCGCGCCCGGGTGGAGAGCACGGCGCCGGGGGCCATCCGCGTGCAGGGCGACATCGAACTGGCGGCGGAGCGCTACGACGTCGACCTGTGGCTGCGCGCCAGCCCGGATCGCCCCGATCTGCGGCGCCAGATCGCCTGGCTGGGCGAACCCCAGCCCGACGGGCAGGTGCGCGTGCAGCTCAGCGGCGCGCTCGGTTGGTAGCCAATGACATGGGAGACATGTGTTGATCGATCTCGAACAGGCCCTTGAGGTCGCGCTGGAAGCGGCCGACGCGGCCGACGCCATCGCCATGCGCCACTTCGGGGGCGCGCTGGACGTCGAGCTCAAGGCCGACGAAAGCCCGGTGACCGTCGCCGACCGCGAGGCCGAACAGGCCATTCGCGCGGTGATCCGGAAGCACTTCCCCGATCACGCCCTCTACGGCGAGGAATACGGCCGCGATGGCGAGAGCCGCTGCCTGTGGCTGATCGACCCGATCGACGGCACGCGCAGTTTCATCCGCTCGCTGCCCTTCTGGTCGACGCAGATCGCCCTGATGGTCGACGACGAGCTGGTACTCGGCGTGTCTTCGGCTCCGACCTTCGATGAGCGGGCGCACGCGCTGCGCGAGCAGGGCGCCTTCATCAACGGCTCGCGCGTGCGGGTGCGCTCGATCGACCGGCTCGAGGACGCCGACGTCTGCTTCGGCAACCTGCGCAGCCTCTCGCGCGGCAGCGGCTGGGCCTGGGTGGGCGAGCTGGTCACGCGCGCGGCGCGCTCGCGCGGCTACGGCGATTTCTACTCATACCACCGCCTGGCCGACGGCGGCCAGGACGTGGTCGTCGAGAGCGACGTCAATATTCTCGACATCGCCGCGCTGGCCGTGATCGTCGGCGAAGCCGGCGGCGTGATGACCGATCTCGACGGCCGCCCGCCCGGCCTGGAGACCACCTCCGTGCTCGCGGCCTGCCCCGAGTTGCACCGGCACTTGCTATCCTCTCGGGATGAGCGAGCCTGAATCCACCCGCGACCTGCCGGTCATCCACGACCGGCGCGAACGACGTCCCGCCGACCTGTTCCGCGTCGAGCAGCTCGACCTCGAGTTCGCCAACGGCGAGCGCCGCACCTATGAACGCCTGATCAGCCGCGGCGTGGGGGCGGTGATCGTCGTGGCCATGCCCGACGACGACCACGTCCTGCTCATCCGGGAGTACGCCTGCGGCGTGCACCGCTACGAGCTGGGCCTGCCGAAGGGCCGGCTCGAGCCCGGCGAGTCCCATACCGAGGGCGCCAACCGCGAGCTGCAGGAAGAATGCGGCTTCGCCGCGCGCTCGCTGACCGAGCTGGGCCACCTCACCCTGGCGCCGGGCTACATGACCCACAGAACCCACGTCATCCTAGCCCGCGATCTCTACGAGTCGCGCCTGCCCGGCGACGAACCCGAGGAGATCGAGGTGGTCAAGTGGCCGATGAACGATCTCGTCTCGCTCATCCGGCGCGACGACTGCACCGAGGGGCGAACCATCGCGGCGCTCTACATGGCGCGGGATATGCTCCGGGCGGAAGGCTGAGGGCGGGTCGCTTCCATCGAACGCGTGGCGGTTGTTGGGGCTTGGTCGACGGTGTGATCGCGTTGGATGGTTCGCTGGTTCGCTGGTTCGCTGGTTGGCTGGTTCGGCAACCTGAAGGAATGCGGGGCGGCTGCGCCGCGGGGCCTATGGCGCTTTCGGCACCCGGCACCCGGCACTGTAGTCCCGGACGGAGCGCAGCGCAGATCCGGGACCTTCTCGCCGGATGGCACGGCGCCTGGCTGTTCTCAGCCGTCGCTCAGGGGGTTGGCGCCAACGAGCGCCGTGGCGTCCTCGACAAGTCAAAATCGATTTCGCCCGGGCCCGCTTCGCGGGGTCTTGCGGTGGTTCGTCGAAGCCTTCGTCTCTAGCGCGGCATGGGGCGCCGCGCGCGTTGGCGTCCTCGACCAGTCAAAGGCGGTTCCGGCCGGCCTGCTTCGCAGGCACTTGCGCCGGGTAACTTTTTTCCTGCGCGAAAAAAGTAACCAAAAAACGCGCTTAAAAGACGCCGTCTGGCGTCTCAGGACTTGGTCTTTGTGGGGGCTCCAGAACTCCGATTACGACGTTGTTCGAGCCCGGCTGGATTCGCCGGGACTTCGACCCAGGCCGGAAGTGGCCCTGGTCTGGCTTCGGGGCTTGCGGATGACACGACACCGCGCGCTCCGCGCGCGCAGGCTTTCGGGTGGGCAAAGCCCCGCAACTGGAAAGCCGTGGCTCCGCCAACCGAAGCCGGGGTCATCGAGGTCGTGCCGTTCTCGTGCGGTTTACGCCAAGGTCTTGCTACTGCCACCGGAGAATCAGACCGGTTCCGAACAACGCCGTAGTCGGAATTCTGGAGCCACCATCATCCCGACTCCTGCGGCCCATCCGGCGTCTTTTAAGAGCCCTTTTGCTTACTTTTTTGGTAACTGAAAAAAGTAAGTCGCCGCAAGACCCCGCGAAGCGGGCCCGGGCGAAATCGCAGTTGACTTGTCGAGGTTCCCACTGCGACCAGTGGCGCGGACCCTCGATCCACGGCAGGGAACAACAACCCGGCACTCTGCCCTCCTGCAAGAAGGTCCCGGATCTCCGCTTCGCTCCGTCCGGGACTACGGTCCAGTAAGCGCAGTAGGACGCGCGGCGATTCGGCGAGAAGGTCCCGGATCTCCGCTTCGCTCCGTCCGGGACTACGGTGCCGAGTGCCGAAAGCGCCACAGCGCCCGCGGCGGAGCCGCCCCGCAACGCCCAGCGGCTGCCGAACCAAAGAACCAAGAAACGAAAGAACGAAAAAACCAACCCGTCGATTCAAAACGGCTTGACGATCACCAGAACGACAATGGCGATAAGGAACACCGCCGGCACTTCGTTGAACAACCGGTACCACTTCGAACTGTGGCGATTCTCGCCGCGGGCGAAGGCGCGGACCAGGCGCCAGCACCAGACGTGGTAGGCGATCAGGCCGGCGACGAGCGCGAGCTTGGCGTGCATCCAGCCGCCGGTCTGCAGGTGCCAGGGCTCGCCGATGAGGGTGGCCAGGCCGAAGCCGACGGCCAGCGCGCCGCCGATGTGGGTGATGCCGAGCAGGCGCCGCTGCATGACCCGCAGCAGTTCGACGGTGTGGCCGGTCGGGTTTTCGGTGGCGTAGACGAACAACCTCGGCAGGTAGAAGAGCCCGGCGAACCAGGTGACGACGAAGACGACGTGGAAGGCTTCCAGCCAGCGCATGGGGCGCTCCTGCAGGTTGGTCGAGGGCGGTATTCTCGGGCATGCCGTCGCGGCGGGCAACTTGACGGCGACCCGACCGTCAATGTATAAACAACGCGCACATCACGAAAAATTCATGAATTTACAACGTCATGGATTGGACAACAATAACGTGCTGATCCATCCGGTTTGGGGCACATCTATTGAAGCGGTCGCGAGGCCGCTTTCTTTTTGGTGGCGGGGATCGGTGGGGTGTGTCAGTGGTCGGTGCGTCGGTGCGTTGGTGGTCAGTGCGTCAGTGCGTCAGTGGTCAGTGCGTCAGTACGTCCGTGCGTCAGTGGTCAGTACGTCAGTAGTCAGTAGTCAGTGCGTCGGGGGTCAGGCACACTGGCGCACAGACGCACAGACGCACAGACGCCCAGACCACGGACGCACGGACACACAGGATTGAACGCGGAGCGAGCAAACGCCATATCATAGTTGTCCAAGGCAACGAACCGCCAAGGCAGCGACCCGCCCGGAGCAAACTCGATGAGCGATACCGAACCCATGATCTTCACCCCGTCGGCCGCCGCGAAGGTGCGCGAGCTGATCCTCGATGAGGGCAATCCCGAGCTCAAGCTGCGGGTCTACATCACCGGGGGCGGCTGTTCCGGGTTCCAGTACGGCTTCACCTTCGACGAGCAGATCGAGGACGGCGACATCACCGTCGAGCGCGAGGACGTCACCCTGGTGGTCGACCCGTTGAGCTTCCAGTACCTGGAGGGCGCCGAGGTCGACTACAGCGAGAGCCTGCAGGGCGCGCGATTCGTCATCCGCAATCCCAACGCGGCGACGACCTGCGGCTGCGGTTCGTCCTTCGGCGTGGCCTGACGCGCATCTCCCCCGGCTGGCGCCGGGTTGCCGATTCGTGTTGATTGAGCCGGCGGCTGAATGCAATCCATATAGCTGCCGGGTTACTATCTCTCAGCATGACCATCCTGATCGTCCTCATCGGGCTGCTGATCAGCCACACCTTCACGGCCGTCGGTCGCTGGCGTGATTTCGAGTGGCTGTTGTGGCCGACCCGGCAGCTGAGGGCGCGCTATCCGGGCCAGGACTGGCTGCCGCTGGCCGCGGTCATTCTCACCGCACTCCTCGCCGCCTGGCTGGCCACGGTCGTGGCCGTGCTCCTGGTGGGTGGCTTCGGCTGGGCCCTGCTGGCCCTGGCGACCTTCGTCTACACGCTCGGCCCGCGCGATCTCGACCGGGACGTTCAGCTCCTGCTCGAAGAACCCGATCACGCCGACGGCCGCGAGGCCGGCCAGGCCCTGGGCGTGGACGCGGCGAGCTCGCCGGCGCAGGCCGGCGCCGCCGTCGTTCACGCCGCGCGGACACGCTGGTTCGCCATCCTGTTCTGGTTCACCCTGCTGGGCATTCCCGGCGCGCTGCTGTACCGGCTGTGCCAGAAATCCATGAAGATCGACGAGCTCGGCGCCGGGCAGCTCGACTGGCTGGCCCGTCTGCGCTGGGTGCTCGAATGGCCGGTGCTGGTGCTGATGACCCTGGCGCTGGGCCTGGTCACCGACCTGGATCGGGTCGCGCAGGCCTGGAAGCACTACCACCGCGACCGCGCCTGGTGGATCTTTTCGCCCAAGCTCGTCGACGAGGTCATGGCGGAGGTGTTGTCCGACGCCGAATCGCGTGAGTCGGGCCTCAAGCGCGGCCATCAGCTGGCCTGGCGGATGCTGGTGTTGTGGCTGGTCGTGCTGAGTCTGATGCTCATCGCGGGATTCATCGTCTAGAGTTTTCGACAAGCGGTCTCGGCGCTACTCGTTCCGGGGCGTTCGGCGGGCCGGGGAAATCACAAATTCGAATGACAGAAATTCCGAATGATTCAAACGCGTGAGTCGTCTCTTATGGAGGGTAGTTCATTGAGCCGTTTTTTCGTTTTCGTCGGATTGATGCTGTGTTCCGGATCGGCCCTGGCCGAGACCTGGGTGCGTTGTGGGGGTGTGATCGACGTCGATGCCGGGGAGCGGCTGGGGGCGCATACGCTGATCGTGGACGAGGCGAAGGTGTCCGAGCTGCGCTCGGGCCACCCGGACTGGGCCGAGGGCGCGGATCGCATCGACCTGTCGGGGTTGACCTGCCTGCCCGGCCTGATGGACATGCACACCCACCTGACGAGCGAATCCAGCCGCGATTCCTACATCAACCGCTTCACGCTCAACGAAGCCGACGTGGCGCTGCGCGGGGCCGAGTACGCCCGCAAGACGATCGAGGCCGGCTTCACCACCGTGCGCGACCTGGGCGACTCCTTCAACGCCTCGATCGCCCTGCGCGACGCCATCAACGACGACCGCATTCCGGGGCCGCGCGTATTCACGTCGGCCAAGTCGCTGGCGACCACCGGGGGGCACGCCGACCCGACCAACGGCTGGCGATCCGACCTGGCCGGCGACCCGGGGCCGCGCGAGGGCGTGCTCAACGGCGTGGCGGAGGCGCGGGCGGCGGTGCGTCAGCGTTACAAGGACGGCGCCGACCTGATCAAGATCACCGCGACCGGGGGCGTGCTCAGCGTGGCCAGCAGCGGTGAGAACGCCCAGTTCCGGATGGACGAACTCGAGGCTGTCATCGAGACCGCGGCCGACTACGGCATGCACGTGGCCGCCCATACCCACGGTTCCGAGGGCATGAAACGCGCGGTCGAGGCCGGTATCCACTCGATCGAGCACGGCACCTTCATGACCGACGAGATCATGGCATTGATGATCGAGAAGGGCACCTGGTACGTGCCCACGATTTCGGCGGGCAAGTTCGTGGCCGAGAAGGCCGAGATCGACGGCTACTTTCCGCCGGTGGTGGCCGCCAAGGCGCGCCGGATCGGCCCGATCATCCAGCAGACCTTCGAGCGTGCGCATGCCGCCGGCGTCCCCATCGCCTTCGGCACCGACTGCGGCGTGTGCCCGCACGGCAGCAACGCCAAGGAGTTCGGCTACATGGTGGAGGCCGGCATGAGCCCCGCCGACGCCCTGCGCACGGCCACCCTGCACGCCGCGCAGCTGCTCGGCCGCGAGGAAGAGCTCGGCCGCCTGCAGCCCGGCTACGCCGCCGACCTGATCGCCGTAGAGGGCAACCCGCTCGACGACGTGACGATCCTCGAGGACGTGCGCTTCGTCATGCGCGACGGACAGGTCTTCGTTGATGCTCCCTCTAGTGATTGACGGAGCCTGGCTCTGAAGATCAAAACCTTTTTGAACGCAAAGACGCCAAGCAGCAAAGAACGCAAAGAAAACCCAAGAGAAGTTGAATCGAGAGCACACGACGGATCACAGGAAAATCGATCATTCAGCGTCCTCGCCAATCGCTTTGTCTAGCTTTCTCTTTTCCTGTCTTTGTTCTTTACTTTGCGTTCTTTGCTGCTTAGCGTCTTTGCGTTTTAGAGGTTTTGATTTTCCGGATTACCTACTCGGCGTATCCGCTCAACTCTAGGTAGCCCCGCCCGAGTGATTCGCCGCTGTTGGCGTCGCGGACGCCGACGGCGCCTTCCCAGTAGCTCACCGCGCCGGTCCAGCGCTGGTCGTCGAAGCGGGCTTCGACTTCGAGGGAGAGATCTTCTGAAGGAACCGTGACCGCCCACTCGACCGGCCAGGCGTTGCCTTCGGTGTCCCGCCACTCGCGCCCGGGCGTGGCGGTGAAGTCGGCGGGGCCGAGCGTGCGTGACTCGCCGTCGGGGTAGACCACCTTGCCGGCCGAGAATCGCGAGGCTTCGCCGTCGTCGGTTCTCAGGCGGTACACCATGACATCGCGCCCGTCGTCGAGCTGCAGCGAAAACCAGTCCCAGCCGTCCAGGTTGTCGGCCAGCTGGCTCGATCCCCATTCGCGGTCGAGCCAGGCCAGTCCCTCGACCGGCCGCTCGCGATCGCCGATACGAACGCGGCCACTCGTGGCCAGGCGGGTGATCGAGTAGTAGTGCGAGGCATTGCCGGGCTCGGGCCCTTTCCGGCTGTAGCCGGCCTCGCCCTGCCGCACTATGGGGCGGACGGGCTCGAGCTCGAGCGCCAGGCCGAAGTCCTCGGCATGGGCGGTCAGCGCGAAGCCGTCGGACCGGCGCGCGACCTGCCAGTCTTGCAGCCACCAGCGATCGCCGGTGGCGCCGGCCAGCCCGAGCGCGCCGCGCGCGAAGCGCTCGGACTGGTGGAAGACGCGTCCCTCGACGTCGCTGAGCGCCAGGTGGGCCATCCACACCGCGTCGGCGCTCCAGGCCGAATCGGGCCGCGGGGCGTGGTCGAGCTCGAAGCGGAACAGGGTGAACTGGAAGCCGTAGCGCTCGCCGCCGGGCCCGTCCAGGTTGCCGGTGAAATACCACCACTCGTTGCGGTAGCCGGGATGCGCTGCGTGATCGGCGGGAAAGGAGAGGGGTCGCGGCCCCGTGACCTGGCGGAAGCTCTCGGGGGCGTCGTTGAGCAGGCCGCTGGCGCTCAGGCGGCCGTCGGCGGCCGGCTGCGGGCGCGCCTGCCAGCCCAGCCAGGCGACCAGGGCGAGCGCGAGCAGCAGCAGGAGGCCGAGGTCTCGTCGCATCATTCTTCCTTCAGTTCCGGGGCCGGGTCGCGCCGCCCGATCCGCCAGGCCGGATAAAGACCGGCGAGCAGGCCGCAGACCAGCGCCAGCGGCAGCATGACGGCCACCGGGGCGAGCGGCCAGCTCAGCGGCAGGCTCCAGCCGAACGCGCGCGGCTGGATCACCAGCGACAGGCCCAGGTGGATGGCGATCGACAGCGGCACCGCCACGAGGGCCGCGGCCAGCGCCAGGCCGGCGGTCTGGCAGACGACCAGCGCGTGCAGCCGTCCGCGCGTCAGGCCGAGGGCGCGCAGGGTGGCGTAGTCGCGCCGGCGCTCGAGGCCGAGGGCCAGCAGGGCGCTGACCAGGGCGATGACGGCGATGACCGCCACCAGCGCTGCCAGGGCCCAGGAGATTCGGAAGGTGCGGTCGAACACCGCCAGGGTGGTCTCCCGCACGGCCTCGCGGCCGGTGAGCTGCAGGTCGGGATCGATCGCCCGAAGGCGTTCGGCCAGCGCCGCCTCGTCGAGCGTCGCCGGGTCGTAGTAGAGGCCGAGGCTGTCGCGCCGGCGGTCGTCGTAGAGCTGCCGGTACAGCGGCGCGTGCAGGGCGATGGTGCCGCGCTCGCTGGCGTAGTCCCGGTACACGGCCGCGACCCGGAAGGGCCGGCTGCCCGCGGGCGTGTCCAGGCGCAGTTCGTCGCCGACTTCGAGCCGGTCCCGGCGCGCCAGGGGTTCGGAAATCACCACGGCCGTTCCCGCCCGGAAGGCCGTGTAGGCGGCTTCGCTGTCTCCGGCCAGCCACTCGAATCCTTTCCAGGCGCGCGGCGGCAGGTCGTAGGCGATCAGCTGGCGGCCGTCGTCGACGGTCACGCGCCGGGCGCTGGAGGTCGTGTCGATGCCGGGCAGGCCGGCGATGCGGTCGACGGTGGCCGGGGCGAGCGCGCCCTGGCTGGCGGTGACGTAGCTGTCGGCGCGCAGCAGCCGGTCGATCCAGTCGTCGACGGCCGCGCGGAAGCCGAGCACCATCATGGCCAGGCCCACGGCCAGGGCCAGCGCCAGGCTCAGCGCCGCCAGGGCGGGACGGATACGCTTCTGCCCGGCCAGCAGCAGTGCCAGGGCGCGGGCGGGCAGGCGCCGCGGCGCGATCCGGCGCAGCGCCGAGAGCAGGCGCACGCCCAGCTCCGGCGCGAGCAGGGCGAATCCGCCCAGGGCCAGGAACAGGGCCGCGAAGGCCACCGGCAGGCTGCGGCTGGCGAACACGGTCACCACGGCGAGCGCCAGCAGCCCGAACGCCGCGATCGCGCTCGGCAGGCGCTGCCCCGAGTCGGCCGGCGGCAGGCGAAGAATGCGGCCGGGCGGAATCCGGCGCGCCTCGCGCAGCAGGCCGCTGACCGACAGCAGCGCCGCGCCGACGGCGACAATCCACACGCCCGCGTAGAGCGGGGCGCTCGGCTGGACGCCGGCCGGCGCCAGCAGCCCGTAGAGCTCGGCGACCGGCACCCGCACCAGGCCGACCAGGCTGTCGGCCAGCAGGGTGCCCAGCACCAGCCCGATGAGCGCGCCCAGCCCCGCTACGACGGCGGTTTCGAGCAGCAGCATGGCCGTGACCCGGGCGCTGGTCACGCCGACCGCCCGCAGTATGGCCAGGCTGCGGCGGCGCTGGACCAGCAGGAAGGACAGCACGCTGAAGATCACGAACAGACCCACGGCGAGGCTGATCAGGCCCATGGCCGTGAGGTTGGCGCGCATGCCTTCGGTCAGCCGGGCCGCCGCGTCGCGGCGCTGCGCCGCGCTGTCGATCTGGAGCGAGTCGCGCAGCCGCGCCCGCAGCCATTCCCGGGCCTCGGCGGGTGCGTCGATCCAGCTCAGCTGGCCCTGCCGGTCGACCGCGTCCTGCAGCGCCGCGATGTCCATCAGCAGCCGGTCGTCGAGAGCCTGCCCGGCCGGCAGCGGACCGACCAGCTCGAGCTGGAGCGAACGATCTCCGATGCGAACGGTGAGCGGGTCGCCGGCCGCGCGATCGAGGCGTGCCAGCGTCGAGGCGTTGGCGGCCGCGGCGATGGGCGATTCGAACAGCTGACCGAGAAGATCGGGGGGCAGCAGGCCGCGCCCGCCGCCGGAGAACGGGTCGATGCCGAGCAGCTCCAGCCGGCGCCCGTCGAACGCCACGCGCTGCATCAGTACCGGCGTGAGCGGCGGCGCGCCTTCGGCGAGCGCCAGCGCCCGGAATACCGATTCATCGAGCGGCCCCCCGGCGGCCGTCACGCGGACGCTGTCGCGCCCTGCCAGCGCCTCCGCGGCGCCGTCGAGCGACTCGATCAGGACATCGCGCATCAGCGCCACGCCCGTCATCACCGCCACCCCGGCGGCCATGCCCGCCAGTGCCAGCACGAGCTGGCCCGGATGGCGCCGGAAGAACCGCCGGGATGACTGGAGCAGCAGCCGCATCAGGATGAATGCAGGCGGCCGCCGCGCAGGTCGAGCCGGCGGTCGCAGAACGCGGCGGCTTCCGGGTTGTGCGTGACCAGCACCAGGGCGCAGCCGCTCTCGTCGGTGACGCGGTCGAACAGGTCGAGGACGCGCGCGGCGGCGGTTTCGTCGAGGCTGCCGGTGGGCTCGTCGGCGAGCAGCAGGTCGGGCCCGTGGACCAGGGCCCGCGCGATCGCGACGCGCTGCTTCTCGCCGCCGGAGAGCTGGTCGGGCATCCGTTCGAGCAGGGACGCGATGCCCAGCGTCTCGGCCAGCTGTGCGATCCGACCGCTTTCGGTGTCCATGCCGTTGAGCCAGAGCGGCAGCGCGATGTTCTCGCGCACGTCGAGCGAGTCGATCAGGTTGAAGTCCTGAAACACCAGACCGATGTGACGCGCCCGGAACTGGGTCAGTGCGGGCTCCGCCAGGTCCTCCAGGGCCTCGCCGAGCACTTCGACGCGACCCTCGTCGGGTCGGTCCATGCCCGCGGCGAGATTGAGCAGCGTGGATTTTCCGGAGCCCGAGGCACCCATCACGGCGACGCGTTCGGCCGGCTCGATGCGCAGGTCGAGCCCGTCGATCACGGACACGACGCGCTGACCGGCGCGGAAGCGGCGGCTGACCTTGTCCAGCTGCAGTGCGGGCGGCTGCGTTTCGGGGCGGGATTGCATGGTATCGACAAGCCTTGGAGAAGCCTTCCGGACATTATCGGAGATGTGGGGTCAAGGCCGGGGGAACTTTCTCGCGGGCAGGTTCTCAAAAAGAGCGTGCTTCAAAGACTGTGTTCGAGTTCACTTTTCTTGGCAAGCCCGCATTGGCTGTGGTAGACTTACCACCAACCTTGGCAAAACCGCAACGGTGGAGCCAGGGCGCAGGGCGCGAAGCGAGGTACATCACTCCGACATCCGTTGCCCCTCCCTCCAACCAGGGAGGGGTTTTTTTTGGCCTCGGTTTCCCTGTAACGACTAGTCGAACGGAGTCCGTGACATGCAGCTGACGATGTTGAAGGGCAAGATCCACCGCGCGACCGTGACGCGTGTCGAACCGGATTACGAAGGCTCCTGCGCGATCGACGAGAACCTGCTCGAAGCAGCGGGAATTCTCGAGCATGAACAAGTACATATCTACAATATCACCAGCGGCGAACGCTTCGTGACCTACGCCATCCGCGGCGAACGCGGCAGCGGTGTGGTGTCGGTCAACGGGGCGGCCGCGCACAAGGCCGCCGAGGGCGACCTGGTCATCATCGCCGCCTATGCGCGCATGGGCGAGGCCGAGGCGGTCGAACACGAGCCGCGCCTGGTCTACCCCGACGCCGACAACCGGATCGCGCGTACCGCCGGCCGGATTCCGGCCCAGGCCGCCTGATCCCGGACGGCCGAGTGTTGCAAAAAGACAACATTCCGGCCGTCTCCGAACTCATGGCGGCCGATCCGTCGCGCCAACGCGACTTCGTGCGCAGCGGCGGAAGCTGGACGCTGGATTTCTCCCGCATCCCGCTGACCCGCGAGGGACTCTCCTCGCTCGAACGTCTGCCGGCCGAACGGGCCCTGGCCGACGCCGTCGAGCGCCTGTTCTCCGGCCGCATCGTCAATCCGAGCGAGGAGCAGCCGGCCCTGCACATGGCCTTGAGGGCCTCGGGTCCGTTCGAGGGGCTCGACAAAACGGGTGCCGAGCAGGTGATCGCCGGGCGCGATCGTTTCCTGTCGCTGGCCGCTCGCCTGCACGGCGGCGAGACCGGCCTGACCGACCTGCTGCATATCGGCATCGGCGGCTCGGACCTCGGGCCGAGACTGGTCGCCGACGCGCTCGACGAAGACGACGGCGCGGTGCGCGTGCACTGGCTGTCGACGCTCGACGGCCGGCGCTTCGAACGGCTCTGCCGACGCCTGGATCCGGCCACGACCGGGCTGATGGTCGCCTCGAAGTCCTTTTCCACCGAGGAAACCCTGCTGCAAGCGCGCGCGGCGCGCGACTGGCTCGGCGCCGGCTGGGCGGCGCGCGCCTGGGCCGCCACCGCCAACGTGGAACGGGCCCGCGAGTTCGGGTTCGAGGCGTCGCACATCCTGCCCTTCCCGTCCTGGACGGGCGGGCGGTTTTCGCTCTGGTCCTCCGTGGGCGTGAGCGCCGCGGCCGTGATCGGCCGGGCAGGGTTCGAGAAGCTGCTGGCCGGCGCCGAAGCCGCCGACGCCGAGTTTCGTGCCCGCCCCGACGCGGCCGGCATGGCGACCCTGCTGGCGCTGCTGATCCACTACCTCAGGCGGGGCCTCGACCGCGACACCCTGGGCGTGGTCAGCTACGAGCCGCGCCTGGCCCTGCTGTCGGACTACTTGCAGCAGCTGTTCATGGAAAGCCTCGGCAAGGGCGTGGACATCGAGGGCCGAGCGCTGGAAGCGCCGACCGTGCCGCTGATCTTCGGCGGTCTCGGCACGGACCTGCAGCACTCGATCTTCCAGGCCCTGCACCAGGGGGCGGACAGCCATCCGCTGATCCTGGTCGGATCGCGGCGGGCCGAGCACGGCCATCCCGACTGGCAGCGTCGCCAGCTCGCGCACCTCCTGGCCCAGGCAGCAGCCTTGTCCGACGGCCGCGCCGACGGTGAATCCTTCCAGCGCATGCCGGGCAACCGGCCCGTCGCGACGTTGCTGGTCGAGCGGCTGGACGCTCGCTCGCTCGGGTGGCTGCTGGCGACTTTCGAGCAGGCCGTCTACGCGCTCGCGGTCGTGTGGGGCGTCAACCCCTTCGACCAGTGGGGCGTGGAAGAGGGCAAGCGCCTGGCGCAGGAGATCCGGCGCCGGCTCGAGGAGTAGCCGCGCCGGCGAATCAGTCCCCGCCCTCGCCCTGGCGATCGATGCTCGAAATCGGAATCTTGACGATCGGCAGGCCGATGGCATCGCTTCGCGTCCGCGCCTGCAGCACGTCCCCGCGTCGCTCCTCGCCGGGCGTTCCCAGGAAGTAGTACATCTCCGCGACGCCGTGGAACTGGTCGAGCGTGACCAGGTCGATTCGCGTCGACTCGTCGAGACCGGGCACCAGGCCCACGGGCAGGGAGAAGCCCTTGGAGCTCTGATCCGTGCCCAGCGCCGTGTAGAACACCTCGAGGTGGATGTCGGCTGCTTCGGCATCCTCGACCACCTGTATGTCGAAGCGCCGGGAGAGCTCTAGCGACAGGCGCCGCTGGGCATAGCGGTGGACTTCGAGATCCTCGACGAAGTGGCTGGCGACATGGACCCGCTTGCCGGCGTGCGGCGCGAAGTCCGTCTCGGGCAGGCGCTGGACGAGGTCGTCGATGCTGTGCGTGACCAGCTGCTGGGCGGTGGCGCCGACCAGCGAATCCTGGACCTGGCGCGTGGTGCAGGCGGTCAGCGCTGCGAAGGCCAGGCCCGCCAGCAGCAGGCGAATTCCGCGATGGGGCATGGTGCATATCCTCGGCGAGTGACAGTCGGCTCCCGATCGGAGGCGAGCCGTCGGCAGAGGATAACAAGCCGGTGTCGGGCCGGCTTGCATGTGCCCCCGGCCCAACGGACAATGCCGCTTCCCGACCCGGACCCCTTGTCCCGATCGCATGCCCGCCAGCGCGCCAGCTCCCGACCTGCCGGCCGAGATCCGCCGGACCCTGCTGCTCGCCGGGCCGCTGATCGTCGGCCAGGTCACCAGCTACGCCATGAGTTTCGTCGACACGCTCATGGCGGGCAGGCTCGGCGCGCTCGATCTCGGCGCGGTCGCGGTGGGTTCATCGATCTGGTCGGCGGGCATGGTCTTCATCGTCGGCATGATGATGGCGGTTTCGGCGGCCGTGTCGCAGCTCGACGGCGCCGGTCGCCGCCACCAGGCCGGCGAACTGACCCGGCAGGCCCTGTGGCTGGCGGCGGCGGTGTCGATCGTCCTGTTCTGGCTGATGCGGCGCGGCGGGCTGGTGATGTCGGCCATCGGCGTCGAGCCCGGAGTGGCCGACCTCGCGAACCGCTACCTGCTCGCCATCAGCTGGGGCGTGCCGGCCCTGGCCGGCATGTTCGTCCTTCGCTTCTTTTCCGAGGGCATCGGCTATACGCGCCCGACGATGTACATCGGCGTGGCCGGCATCCTCTTCAACGTGCCGCTCAACTACGTGTTGATGTTCGGCAAGCTGGGCCTGCCCGCGCTCGGCGCCGAGGGTTGCGGCTGGGCCACGGCGATCGTGCTGTGGCTGCAGCTTCTGATGCTGGCGGGCTGGATCCTCTGGCGGCCGCGCTATCGCCCGTTCGAGGTCTTCGCGCGCTTCAGCGCGCCCGACCGCCGGGAGATCCTGGCGCTGTTCTGGCTCGGCCTGCCGATCGGCGTGATGGTCTTCCTCGAGGTCAGCCTGTTCGTTGCCAGCGCGCTGGCCATCGGCACGCTCGGGACCCTGCCGGTGGCCGCCCACCAGGTAGCGATCAATTTCTCGGGCCTGGTCTTCATGGTGCCGCTCGGCCTGTCGGGTGCGATCACGGTGCGGGTCGGCAACGCCGTGGGGCGGCGCGACCGCGCGGGCGCGCGCCGGGCCGGTCTGGTCGGCATCGGACTGGCGCTGGGCTTCGGCGCCCTGTCGTCGATGATCATGGTGGTGTTCCCGGAGACCATTGCGCGTCTTTACACCACCAATCCGGACGTCGTCGCGATGGCGGCGGGCCTGCTGTTCTTCGCCGCGGTGTTCCAGATCGCCGACTGCCTCCAGGTCGCCTCGGCGGGCGCCCTGCGCGGGCTCAAGGACACGCGCGTGCCCATGGCCTACAGCGTGCTCGCCTACTGGATGGTGGGCATGACCCTGGGCTGGTGGCTGACTTTTCGGCAGGACTGGGGGCCGGCCGGCATGTGGTGCGGCATCATCGCCGGTCTGACCGTCGCGGCGGTGCTGCTCGGCTCGCGCTTTCTTCGCATCACCCGCTCGTGGGAGACCATCCGGAGCCTTTCTGACAAGTCGTGACCTAAGGCACATTGTCGGGCTTGACGGCGGCTGGTTAGAATCCTCGACCTGACCCTTCGTCGATACCGAGATTCTGCATGCACTCCGATTCGAGACCCAACATCCTGGTCCGCCTCTGGCTGGGCTTCTGGCGCGGTCTGACCGCTTTCCGCATGGCGGTCTTCAACATCCTGTTCCTGATCGTGCTCGCGCTCGTCCTGCGATTGCTGTTCTTCTCCTCCGACGAAATCATCGTCGACGACCAGACCACCCTGGTGATCGAGCCCCGGGGCTTCATCGTCGAGGAATACAGCGGCACGCCGCTGGACCGGGCGATCAACGAGGCGCTGGGGCAGGACGTGCCCGAGACGCGCCTGCGCGACGTGCTTGCGGCACTGCGCTACGCCGCCGGGGACGACCGGATCGTGCAGGTCCTGGTGCGGACCGACGAGCTGTGGGGCGTGGCGCCGGGCATGCAGATCGAGCTGGCCGACGCGTTCGCGCGTTTCCGTGAGTCGGGCAAGCAGGTGATCGCGCATGGCGGCCTGATGATGCAGGGGCAGTACATGCTCGCTTCGATGGCCGACGAGATCTGGCTCGACCACGACGGCCTGCTGCTGTTCGAGGGCTACGGGCGCTTCCGGCAGTACTACGCGGAGGGCCTGGAAAAGCTCAAGGTCGACGTCAACCTGTTCCGCGTCGGCGAGTACAAGTCGGCCATGGAACCCTACATTCGCAACGACATGTCGGAAGCCGACCGGCGCGCGAGCGAGCTCTGGCTGGGCGATCTCTGGCAGAGCTGGCTCGACCGGGTCGCCATCCATCGCGGCCTTCCGGTGGAGGTGCTGGTCGAGCTGACCGAGGACTTCGCCGGAGCCGTCCGGGCCGCCGACGGCGATCTTGCCACCATGGCACTCGAGCGCGGCCTCGTCGACCGGCTCGTGAGCCGACCGGAGGTGCGCGCCGAGCTCGCCAACCGCGGCGCCAGCGATCCGGACACCGGTTTTCGGCAGATCGATTTCGAAACCTACGCGGCCGCCTCGAGCGAGTGGCATCCGCGCGCCGAACGGGTCGGGATCATCGTCGCCAGCGGACCGATCACGGAGGGCAAGCAGCCGCCCGGAACGATCGGGTCGGAATCCACCTCGCGGCTGATCCGCCGCGCGGCCAACGACGACAGCGTCAAGGCGGTGGTGCTGCGAATCGACTCCGGCGGCGGCAGCGCCTTCGCTTCGGAAGTGATCCGCAGCGAACTGATGGCGCTGAAGGAAACCGGCAAGCCGGTGGTGGTCAGCATGAGCAACGTGGCCGCTTCGGGCGGCTACTGGATCGCCATGGGCGCCGACGAGGTCTGGGCCTACCCGACCACGCTGACCGGCTCCATCGGCATCTTCGGATTCTTCCCCACCTTCCAGGACACGCTGGCCCAGATCGGCATCAGCACCGACGGTGTGGGCACCACGCCGCTGTCCGGCGCTCTGCGCGCCGACATGGCTCTGCCGGAGCCGGCCCGTGAACTGCTGCAGAGCTTCATCGAGCATGGCTACCGGGAATTCATCACCCTGGTGGCCGAGCACCGCCCGCTGTCGGTCGATGAGGTCGACCAGGTGGCCCAGGGCCGTGTCTGGTCCGGGACCCAGGCCCAGCGCCGCGGGCTGGTGGACCAGCTCGGTACGCTCGAGGAAGCCGTCGCCTCGGCCGCGCGCAGCGCGGGCATCGCCGAGGACTACGAGGTGGACTACGTCGAGCGCGAGCTGTCGACTTTCGAGCAGTTCTTCGTCGACATGGCCTCGGCCTCGATTCGCATGGCCGGGGTCGAATCCACGCGCGGCCCGGCAGCCTGGCTGTCGGGCGACCTGATCCGCGGGATGCTCGGCGATCTGCGCCTGGTCTTTTCGCAGGCGCAATCCGGCAGGCCGGGCGTCATGGCCCACTGCCTGTGCGAGGCGCCGCGCTGAGTCGGATCGGGCCGTTCGGACGCTCGTCAATTTTCAATAAGCCGGCCGTTTGAGTATGATGAGCGCTTCGTGCCGGCCGCGCGGACAGAACCAGCTCATTGCGACTTTAACTGGGAATCGAACCACTAGCCATGCTGACCGCCGTCACTGACTTTCTCTGGACCTATGTCCTGATCACGGTCCTGATCACGATCGGCCTCGCCTTCACCATCGGCTCGCGCTTCGTTCAGTTTCGCTACTTCGTCGAGATGTTCCGCGTGCTGGGCCAGGCTTTCAAGCATCACACCGGCCATGTCTCGTCGTTCCAGGCCCTGACGCTCAGCGTGGCCGGCCGGGTCGGCGCGGGCAACGTCGCCGGGGTGGCCGTAGCGATCACGCTCGGCGGTCCGGGTGCGGTGTTCTGGATGTGGGTGGTCGGCCTGATCGGCATGGCCACGAGTTTCTTCGAGTGCTCGCTGGCGCAGGCCTTCAAGATCGCCGATTTCAAGACATCGACCTTCCGCGGCGGACCGGCCTACTACATGGAACGGGGACTGGGCAGCCGCAAGCTGGGCATGATCTTCACCCTGCTGTTGCTGTTCACCTTCGGCCTGGCCTTCGTCGCGCTGCAGAGCTTCACGGCCTCCTCGTCGCTGGAACAGGCCTTCGACGTGCCGATGCACATCACCGGTATCGTCATGACCATCGTCGTGGGCCTGACCATCTTCGGCGGTGTGCAGCGAATCTCGCGGGTCACGGAGATCATCGTGCCCGTCATGGCGGTGGCCTACGTGATCGTCGCGCTGGTCGTGGTCGGCATCAACTACACCGAGGTGCCGGGCGTTCTCGCGCTCATCGTCAAGAGCGCCTTCGGCCTGGAGGAGGCGGTCGGCGGCGGCATCGGCGCGGCCATCATGATGGGCGTGCGCCGCGGCCTGTTCTCCAACGAGGCCGGCCTGGGCAGCGCCCCGAACGTAGCCGCCGTGGCATTCGTGCCGCACCCGGTCAACCAGGGCATCGTGCAGAGCTTCAGCGTGTTCATCGACACCGCCATCATCTGCACGGCCACGGCGCTGATCATCCTCATCTCCGGCATCCACGAGACCAGCGCCGTCGAGGACGGCGTGGTGCTGACCCAGCTGGCGCTGCAGGATCATGTCGGCCCCTGGGGCGAGACCTTCGTCAGCGTCATCCTGACCCTGTTCGCCTTCAGTTCGATCCTCTACAACTTCTACCTGGGCGAGAACTCCTCGAGCTGGATGACGCCGGACAACCCGATCTTTTTCATCGTCTTCCGGCTGCTGATGCTGGTGCTGATCCTGTGGGGTTCGATGCAGGATCTGACCACGGTCTTCAGCTTTGCCGACCTCACCATGGCCCTGCTGGCCGTGTTCAACCTGATCGCCCTGGCCCTGCTCATGAAGGTGAGCTTCCGGCTGATGGACGACTACGACCAGCAGTGGCGCGCCGGCAAGGTGCCGATCTTCGATCCCGACAAGTTCCCGGACCTCAAAATCGACCGCGAGGCCTGGAAGGACGCCGCGGAGGCGGTCGACCGGTCCTGAACGGGAGGGGTCCGGGGTCGTGTGACAGGGGGCTGCAGCAGTAAGGGGGACATCGACAGGGACTCGAATCGCCGCGGAAGCCCCGCGGCGGTCGCGCGCGCATGGCACCGGCGCCCGCGATTTTCTTTCGTCGAACAAACGTCAAACAAGAGGGAACAATAACAATGAACCAAATCGCACGGCCCCAGACGGGCGCACGATCATCCACCGTCCGCTCCAGAGCCCCGTTTCCATTCCTGATCTGCGCGGCGATGCTGGCCGTGTCGATCAGCCAGCCTGCGGCGGCGCAGTCGGACGTTTCGCACGAGGAGTGCATCCTGTTTTCGATGATCGGCGTGCCCGTCGAATGCGGCGCCGGCATTCCCGAGATCGGCCGCGAGGTCGCGGTCGAGCGCTATCTGTCCGACGGCGACGAGAGCCTGATTCCGCTGACCGCGCTGATCGCGCACGGCAAGCGCCTGTTCGATGCCAACTGGACGGTGCAGGACGGCGCCGGCCGGCGCACGCTCAAGGGCACCGGTGCCGCCCTGTCCGACCCGGACTCTCCGCTCGACTTTCCCTTCAACATGAACCGGATTTCCGGACCGGACGCCAACTCCTGCGCCGGCTGTCACAACATGCCCCGCTCAGGGGGCGGCGGCGATTTCGTGACCAATGTCCACGTGCTCGGCCAGCGCTTCGACTTCGCCACCTTCGACGCCGCCGATGAATACGAAGAGAATTTCGACACGCGCGGCGCCTTCGACGAGCTGGGCCTGGCCGTCACGCTCCAGACCATCGCCAATTCGCGCGCCACGCTGGGCATGTTCGGTTCGGGTTACATCGAGATGCTGGCGCGGCAGATGACCGCCGATCTCCAGGGCCAGCGCGATGCGCTCGACCCCGGCGAGTCGGTGGCGCTCGAGGCCAAGGGCGTGTCCTTCGGCGTGCTCTCGCGCCTGGGCGACGGCAGCTGGGAGACCTCGCAGGTCGAAGGCCTGACGCCGCCCAGCCTGGCCAGCGGCGGCGCGACCGAACCGCCCAGCCTGATCATCCGGCCGTTCCACCAGGCCTCCGCGGTCATCTCGCTGAGGCAGTTCTCGAACAACGCGGTCAACCATCACCACGGCATTCAGTCGGACGAACGCTTCGGTTCGGGCGACGTCGACGGCGACGGCCACGACCGCAATCTCAGCACGGCCGACATCACCGCGCTGACCGTCTACCAGGCCCAGCTCGGCGTCCCCGGCCGCGTCATCCCGCGCAACCCCTGGATCGAGCAGGCCGTTCGCGACGGCGAGTCGGCGTTCATGGATATCGGCTGCGGCGGCTGCCACAGCCCCTCGCTTCCGCTCGAGGAAGGCGGCTGGGTGTTCACCGAGCCCAATCCCTACAACCCGGCCGGCAACCTGCGGCCGGGCGATGCGCCCATCTTTGCGCTCGATCTCAACGATCCGCGCCTGGAGCCGCCGCGCCTGGCGGTCGACGACGCGAGCGGCGTGGTGTGGGTGCCGGCGTTTACCGACATGAAGGTGCACGACATCACCAGCGGCCCCGGCGATCCCAACTGCGAGCCGCTGAACATGCACGCCCAGCCGGGCACGCCGGCTTTCCACGGCGGCAACTGCCGCTTCATTACGCGCAAGCTCTGGGGCGTGGCCAACGAGCCGCCTTACTTCCACCACGGCAAGTTCACGACCATGCGCGAAGCGATCGAAGCCCATCGCGGCGAAGCCCTCGACAGCTACGAGGCCTGGGCGGCGCTCGACGACTACGGTCGCGACGCGATCATCGAGTTCCTCAAGACGCTGCAGATCCTGCCCGCGGGTACCACCGCGCGAATCGTCGACGGGAATTACCGGCCGCGTAGCTGGCCATCGCTGCTCGACGGCAGCTGAGGAAGCCGAAGCGGTCCGGTCTGCCGGCGGCCGCTCAGGCCGCCGAGCGGTGGCGCTTGAGGTAGACCAGCAGCTGCGAGATGGCCGCCGGCGTCATGCCGGGAATGCGGCTGGCCTGGTCGATGGTGTGCGGGCGAACCCGTTCGAGCTTCTCGAGCAGTTCGCCCGACAGACCCTTGACGGTGGCGAACTCGAAATCCTCGGGAATGACGTGGCCGGCGGCGCGCCGCTGGCGCTTGATTTCGGCGTACTGCCGATCGAGGTAGCCCGCGTAACGGATCTGGATAGCCACCTGGTCGGCCTCGTCCTCGCGCGCCAGTCCCGGCCCGATGCCGTCGACCTCCATCAGCGGCGTATAGTCGACTTCGGGCCGGCGCAGCAATTCCTCGGCGCTGGTGTCCTTGCGGATGTCGATCCCGAGGGCGTCGCTGACCCGGCCGGCCAGCGACGATCCGGACGGAATGCGCAGTCCGGCCAGCCGTTCGCGCTCGGCCTCGACGGCGTCGCGCCGCCGGCAGAATCGGTCCCAGCGCTGGTCGTCGACGAGCCCCAGCTCACGGCCGGTTTCGGTCAGCCGCAGGTCGGCATTGTCTTCCCGGAGGTGGAGCCTGAATTCCGCCCTGCTGGTGAACATCCGGTAGGGCTCCGGCGCGCCCTGGGTGATCAGGTCGTCGATGAGCACCCCGATGTAGGCCTGGTCGCGACCCGGCGTCCAACTTTCCCGGCCCTGCGCCAGACGGGCGGCGTTGAGTCCGGCCACGAGGCCTTGCGCGGCTGCTTCCTCGTAGCCGGTCGTGCCGTTGATCTGGCCGGCGAAGAACAGGCCGGAGAGGTGGCGCGTCTCGAGACCGGGCGTGAGTTCGCGCGGGTCGAAGAAGTCGTATTCGATGGCGTAGCCCGGCCGCGTGATGTGCGCGCGTTCCAGGCCCGGAATGGAGCGCACCATCTCGATCTGCACGTCGAAGGGCAGGCTGGTCGAGATGCCGTTGGGGTACCACTCGTTGAGGCCGAGCCCTTCCGGCTCGAGGAACACCTGATGGGAATCGCGGTCGGCGAAGCGCACCACCTTGTCCTCGATCGAGGGGCAGTAGCGCGGCCCGGTGCCCTCGATCAGCCCGGCATACATGGGCGAGCGATCGAGATTGTCCCGGATGAGGGCGTGGGTCGCCTCGTCGGTGCGGGTGATGAAGCACGGCACCTGCTCGGGATGATGCGACCGGTCGCCCAGGAAGGAAAACACCGGCCTGGGTTCGTCGCCGCGCTGCTCTTCGAGGCGGCTGAAGTCGATGCTGCGCCCGTCCAGCCGCGGCGGCGTGCCGGTCTTGAGGCGCCCGACGCTGAACGGCAGCTCGCGCAGCCTGGCCGCCAGGGCATTGGCCGGGGCGTCGCCGGCGCGGCCGCCGGCCAGCTGGCGGTCGCCGACGTGGATGCGACCACCGAGGAAGGTGCCGGTGGTGAGCACGACGGCGTCGGCGAGAAACTCGAGCCCCATGGCGGTGCGAACGCCGCGCACGCGACCGGCCTCGACGATCAGGTCGTCGACGGGCTGCTGGAAGAGGGTCAGGTCGGCCTGCGACTCCACCGCGCGGCGGACCGCGTTGCGGTAGAGCGTGCGGTCGGCCTGGCAGCGCGTGGCCCGAACGGCCGGGCCCTTGCGGGCATTGAGCCGCCGCCACTGGATGCCGGCCGCGTCGGCCGCCCGGCCCATCACGCCGCCCAGCGCGTCGATCTCGCGCACCAGGTGGCCCTTGCCGATGCCGCCGATGGCCGGGTTGCAGCTCATCTGGCCGATGGTCTCGATACTGTGCGTGACCAACAGCGCACGCGCGCCCGTGCGGGCCGCGGCGAGGGCGGCTTCCGTGCCGGCGTGACCGCCGCCGATGACGATCACTTCGAATCGGTCAGGATGCTGCATGGGGGTGGCAAGCTTTTGAAAAGGCGCCTATTTTAGCGCCAGTGCGCTGCTGTGCACAATCGTCTCGCGCCTCAGCGCCGTTCGCGTCGGCCTTCGCCGCCGGACCGGT
>JAAAPF010000123.1 GCA_009908425.1 Alphaproteobacteria bacterium | reverse complement strand
CCGGCCAGCAGGGTCTTGGTGAGGGTGGTGGTCACAGTTTTCCTCCCTGTGCGACGGGCCATGACGGACGCCGCGCCGGCGGGCGGCGGCGCGACGGCGAGGGCCCGAACCCGCCGCCGCGAAACGAAGCGCTCAGCCGAAGCGCAGGACGAGGATCATCCACGCGACGCCGACGGCGAGCGCGATCCAGAGGTTCTGAAAGCCCGCGGCGAGGTAGCCGAGGTGCCAGTAGGCGTTGGTCAACAGGCCGATGAAGAGGCGGTCGCCGCGGGTCGTCGCGATCGGCAACAGCCCCTTGCGCTCCGCCGAGGGTTGGACGGCCTGCCAGAGCGTCATGCCGGCGAGCATGGTCGCGATCGCGGCGAAGAAGATCGCGGTCGGGCGCGTCCACTGCATCCAGTCGAGGAGTTCCATCGTCGCCTCTCCTCACACCCGGCCGAGGGCGAAGCCCTTGGCCATGTAGTTGCGCACGAAGTAGATCACGAGCGCGCCGGGGATGATCGTGAGCACACCGGCGGCGGCCAACAGGCCCCAGTCGATGCCGGCGGCGGAGACCGTGCGCGTCATCGTGGCGGCGATGGGCTTGGCCTCGACGCTGGTGAGGGTGCGCGCCAGGAGCAGTTCCACCCAGCTGAACATGAAGCAGAAGAAGGCGGTGACCCCGATCCCCGCCTTGATCAGCGGGATGAACACCCGCACGAAGAAGTGCGGGAAGGTGTAGCCGTCGAGATAGGCGGTCTCGTCGATCTCGCGCGGCACGCCGCGCATGAAGCCTTCGAGGATCCAGACCGCGAGCGGCACGTTAAACAGGCAGTGAGCGAGCGCCACCGCCAGGTGCGTGTCGAACAGGCCGAAGGTCTGGTAGAGCTGGAAGAACGGCAGCAGGAAAACCGCCGGCGGCGCCATCCGGTTGGTCAACAGCCAGAAGAACATGTGCTTGTCGCCGATGAAGCGATAGCGCGAGAAGGCGTAGGCCGCCGGCAGCGCCACCGTCAGCGAGATCGCCGTATTGAGCCCGACGTAGATCGCGCTGTTGATGTAGCCGCTGTACCAATCCGGGTTGGTGAAAATCTCCAGGTAGTTGGCGAAGGTGATGGTCTCCGGCCAAAAGGTGATGCCGCCCAGGATCTCCTCGTTGGTCTTGAAAGACATCAGGACCAACCAGTAGAGCGGAATCAGCAGAAAGCCGAAATAGAGCAGGAGGCCGACGGTGCTCTTGCGCATCAGGCGTCTCCCCGGCCGACACGGGTGAGGACGGTGTAGAACACGAAGCTGAACAGCAGGATCACCAGGAAGTAGATCAGCGAGAAGGCGGCCGCCGGGCCGAGGTCGAACTGGCCGATCGCCAGCTTGGCCAGGTGGATCGACAGGAAGGTCGTGGCGTTGCCGGGACCGCCGCCGGTGAGCACGAACGGCTCGGTGTAGATCATGAAGCTGTCCATGAACCGCAGCAGCACCGCGATCATCAACACGCCGGCGAGCTTCGGGAGCTCGATATAGCGAAAGGTCGCCCAGCGCGAGGCGCCGTCGATGGCGGCGGCCTGGTAGAACGCGTCGGGGATGGCCCTGAGCCCGGCGTAGGCCAGGAGGACCACGAGCGGCGTCCAGTGCCAGACGTCCATCACCACCACGGTGATCCAGGCGTCGATCGGATCACCGGTGTAGTTGTAGTCGAGGCCGATGTTGTTGAGGGCCCAGCCGCCGAGGCCGATGTCGGGGCGGCCGAAGATCTGCCAGATCGTGCCGACCACGTTCCAAGGGATCAGCAGCGGCAGGGCGACCAGCACCAGCGCCACCGACGCCCGCCAGCCGCGCGCCGGCATCGCCAACGCGACGGCGACCCCCAACGGGATCTGGATCGCCAGCACGGTGAGCGAAAACAGGATCTGGCGCACCATCGCGCCGTGGAGGCGATCGTCGTGCAGCATCTCGCGGAACCACTCGGCGCCGACGAAATAGGCCTGGCCGGGGCCGAAGATGTCCTGCACCGAGTAGTTCACCACGGTCATCAGCGGGATGATCGCGCTGATCGAGACCACGGCGAAGACGGGCAGGACCAGGAGCCAGGCGCGGTTGTCGAGCGGGCGGGTGTCGACGACGCTGACCGCACTCACGGTGATGCCGAACCACCTGAGCGCCTGGCCCTGGTTCAGCACCACGAAATAGACGCCCCAGAGCACTAGCCCGGCCAGCGCCAGGCGCGGCTCGAGCCCGGTCAACAGCCCCAGCACCGCCACCAGGGGGGCGCTCGCCAGGTAGATCAGCCGCAGCCCGTTGACCGCGCGGTACGCCCCCCAGGCGATCGCGCCGTGCACCGCGGCGAAGACCAGGGCCATCGCGGCACCGCCGACGCTGCGGCCGGTGAAGGGCGCGAGCCCGAGCGCGGCGGCGGTGATCAGCGCGGCGACGGCGACCAGAGCGAGGATCGGCACCGGCAGGGCGGGGCGCGCCGCGGCCGGCTCGCTCAGCACCGGGGTCGTCGCGGTCTGCGCGGAGGTGGCGTTCATTGCTTTTCGGCCTCCCTGACGGGCCCGTTCAAGCGACGAGGCGGCTGTCGGCGTAGAGCTTGGTGAAGCGTTCCGGAAAGCGGAGATGGCAGCGGTCGGCGGCGAGCGGGCGATCCTCGGCGAGTTTGGCGACCAGGCGGTGCTCGCCGAGGCGCACCGTGGCGAGGCGGTAATTGCCGAGATCTTCGACGCGCTCGATCGCCGCCTCGTGCCCGTCGTCGGCGATCTCCAGGAACTCGGGGCGGATGCCGAGCTCGAGCTTGTCCGCGTCGGCCGGTGGTGCCACGCCCTCGACGGCGACGTCGGTGCCCGGCACCCGCACCCGCACCCGCCCGCCGTCGACCACGGCCGGCAACAGGTTCATGCCCGGCGAGCCGATGAAATAGCCGACGAAGGTGTGCGCCGGCGCTTCGAACAGTTCCTGCGGCGTGCCGACCTGCACCACGTAGCCGTCGTACATCACCACGACCTCTTCGGCGAAGGTGAGCGCCTCGTTCTGGTCGTGGGTGACGTAGATGAGGGTGTGGTTGAACTCCTGATGGACCTGCTTGAGCTTGCGCCGGAGTTGCCACTTGAGGTGCGGATCGATGACGGTGAGCGGCTCGTCGAAGAGGATGGCGGCGACGTCGGGGCGCACCAGGCCGCGGCCCATCGAGATCTTCTGCTTCTGGTCGGCGCTCAGCCCGGCGGCGCGCCGACCCAACAGCGGCTCGAGCTCGAGCATCGCCGCGACGTCGTGCACACGGCGGCGGACCTGCGCGTCCGGCAGCTTGCGGTTGCGCAAGGGGAAGGCGAGGTTGTCCGCGACGGTCATCGTGTCGTAGATGACCGGGAACTGGAACACTTGGGCGATGTTGCGCTGCGCCGGCGTCAGCGCGGTGACGTCGACGTCGTCGAAGGTGATGCGGCCTTCCGACGGCGTCACCAGTCCCGAGATCAGGTTGAGCATCGTCGTCTTGCCGCAGCCCGACGGCCCCAACAGGGCGTAGGCACCGCCGTTGCGCCAGGTGAAGTCGAAGCGCTTGAGGGCGTAGTCGGCGGGGGCCGCCGGCTTCGCGACGTAGCTGTGGGCGAGCTCGTGCATCCGGACACGGGCCATCGGCTCAGCCTCCCGGCGGCGTCGGCGCCGCGGCGAGACCGCCGGTGTCGGCGGCGAAGGCGAACAGACGGGCGGGGTCGAGGAACAACTCGATCGTGCGCCCCATGTCGTGGAGATGCACGCCCTCCTCCTGCACCACCAGCCGGGTGTCGTCGTGCTCGGCGTGGACGAAGGTTTCCGAGCCGGAGATCTCCGCGAGCTCGACGGCGGCCGGCACCGCCACCTCGTGGCCGTTGTTGCGGGCGAGGCTCAGATGAGCGGCGCGGACGCCGAAGGTGTAGTCGCCGGCGGCCAGCTCCGCGAGGTGGCCGGTGGCGTCGAAGCCGACGTCGCGCCCGAGCCGGACGCGGCCGTCGTCGATCCGCCCGCTCAGCAGGTTCATCGGCGGATCGGAGAACACCTGGGCCACCCGCATCGAGGCCGGCCGGCGGTAGACCTCCACCGTCGGGCCGGACTGCAGCACCCGGCCTTCGTCGAGCACGACGACGTTGCCCCCCATGATCAGCGCCTCCAGCGGCTCGGTGGTGGCGTAGACCACCACCGCGTCGCGGGCCGCGAAGATCGCGCGCAGTTCGGCGCGCAGCTCCTCGCGCAGCTTGTAGTCGAGGTTCACCAACGGCTCGTCGAGGAGCAGCAGGTCGGCCTGCTTCACCAGCGCCCGCGCGATCGCGCAGCGCTGCTGCTGCCCGCCGGAGAGCTGCGCCGGCAGCCGGTCGAGCAGGCCGTCGATCCGCAGCGTGCCGGCGGTGCCGCGCACTTTGGCGTCGATGGTGTCGGCATCGAACCCGGCGAGGCGCAGCGGCGAGGCGATGTTCTCGTAGACGGTGAAGGAGGGGTAGTTGATGAACTGCTGATAGACCATCGCCACCGAGCGGGTGCGCACCGCGCGGCCGGTGACGTCGACGCCGTCCTCCAGGACACGGCCGGTGGTCGGCCGATCGAGCCCCGCCATCAGCCGCATCAGCGACGTCTTGCCGGCGGTGGTGGGACCGAGCAGGACGTTGAGGCCCGGTTCGAGGGCGAGGTCGGTCGGATGGATGTGGACCTCGTCGCCGATGCGGCGGGTGACGTCGTCGAGGGCCAGTCTCATCGCGCCGCCGCCAGCCGTTCGGGTTGCTCGTTACGGGCGAACCAGGCGCGCAGCCGCGCCGCGGCGTCGTCCTCGAGGAACAGGCCCAGCTTCGTCCGTCGCCACAGGACGTCCTCGGGCCGCCGCGCCCACTCCTCACGGACGAGGTGGTCGAGCTCGGCGGCGTAGAGGTCGCCGCCGATGTGCTCGCCGAGCTCGGCGAGCGAGCCGGCGTCGCCGAGGATGCGCTCGGTGCGCGTGCCGTAGGCGCGGGCGAGCCGCTCCAACATCGCCGGCGGCAGGAACGGGTAGCGGGCCGCGAGCGCGTCCCGAAAGCCGGCGAAGTCGGCGTCGGCGATCTCGCCGCCGGGAAGACGGGCGTCGTGGGTCCAAGGCTCGCCGTCGATCCCGAGCACCGGCGCCAGCTTCGCCATCGCGTGTTCGGCGAGCTTGCGGTAGGTGGTGAGCTTGCCGCCGAAGACCGAGAGCAACGGCCCCTCGCCCTCGGGGGCGTCGAGGTCGAAGACGTAGTCGCGGGTGACCGCCGAGGGGTTGCCGGACTGGTCGTCGTAGAGCGGCCGCACCCCGGAATAGCTCCAGACGACGTCGTCGGCGCCGGTCTGTTTGGTGAAGTAGCGGTTCACCACCCGGCACAGATAGGCGACCTCGTCGTCGTCGATGGCGACCTCGCCAGGCTCACCCTCCCAGGCAAGATCGGTGGTGCCGATGATGGTGAGCCGGCCCTGCTGGTAGGGGATCGCGAAGACGATCCGCTTGTCGTCGTTCTGCAGGATGTAGGCGTGCTCGCCGGGGTAGAGGGCGGGCACGACGATGTGGCTGCCCTTGACCAGCCGCACCCGGTGCTTGCTCGCCACCTTGAGGCCGGCCTGGATGAAGCGCGAGACCCAGGGGCCGGCGGCGTTGACCAGGGCGCGGGCGGTAACCCGCTCGGGCCGGCCGGTGTCGCCGTCGACCAGCGTGATCGCCCACCCCCCGGCGCCGTCGCGTTCGGCGTGGTCGCAGCGCGTGCGGGTGCGGATCTCCGCCCCGCGTTCGGCGGCGGCCTGGGCGTTGGCGACGACCAGGCGGCTGTCGTCGACCCAGGCGTCGGCGTAGCTGAAGCCGTAGGCGAAGTCGTCCTTCAGCGGCGCGCCGTAGGCACCCGCGCGCAGGTCGAGGCCGCGCGACGGCTCCAGCATCTTGCGGCCACCGAGATGGTCGTAGAGGAAGAGGCCGAGGCGGACCATCCACCGTGGCCGCTGCTCCGGGCTGTGCGGCAGGACGAAGGTCATCGGTTTGACCAGGTGCGGCGCCGCCCGCAGCAGTACCTCGCGCTCGAGCAGGGCCTCGCGCACCAGCCGGAACTCGTAATATTCGAGATAGCGCAGCCCGCCGTGGATGAGCTTGGTGGACCAGCTCGAGGTGTGGCTCGCCAGGTCGTCCTGCTCGCACAGCAGCACGTCGAGGCCGCGGCCGGCCGCGTCGCGGGCGATGCCGGCGCCGTTGATCCCCCCGCCGACCACGACGAGATCGTACGCGTTCGGTCCTGCGGCCACGTGCCCCCCTCGTTTCGGCTGCCGCCACGGTTCGTTACGGCAACCTATAGCCGAGTTCGCAGTTGTTCACAAACGAAAAAAACGCACGTTCGTTTTGTGCAGGTGCGAACGTTACCGCCCGTCGTCGGCGACGTGCCAGGTCACTTTCGCCGCCTCCACGATCGCCGCCAGTTCGGACGGCGGCGGCGCGTCGCAGAAGACGTGGTCGAGGGTGGCGAGGTCGGCGATCTTGGCCATGGCGCGGCGCCCGATCTTGCTCTTGTCGACGGCGAGGACGGTCTCGCGCGCGTTGGCCATGAGCTCGCGCGCGACCCGCACCTCGCGGTAGTCGAAGTCGAGGAGCGCGCCGTCGAGGTCGAGGCCGCTGGCGCCGATGACGGCGGTGTCGACCCTGAACTGGCGGATGACGTCCAACGTGGCCTCGCCGACGATGCCGAGATCGCGCGCCCGCACCAGCCCGCCGGTGATGATGACCTCGATCCCGGGCGCCGGGGCGAGGGTGGCGGCGACGTTGAGGTTGTTGGTGATGATCTGCAGGCCCTGATGGTGCCGGAGCGCCTCGGCGACCGCCTCGTTGGTGGTGCCGATGTTGACGAAGAGGGAGCTGCCGTCGGGGATGAAGGCGGCGACGGCGCGGGCGATGCGCTGCTTGGCCTCGCGGTTGAGGACCTGCCGGGCGGTGTAGTCGAGGTTGCGGGTGCTCGACGGCGGCGCGGCGCCGCCGTGGTGGCGGCGCAGCTCGCCATCGTCGCAGAGGGCGTTGATGTCGCGGCGGATGGTCTGCGGGGTGACGTGGAAGCGGTCGGCGAGCGCCTCGACGGAGACGAAGCCCTCGCGCCGCGCCAGCTGCAGGATCTCGTCACGACGGCCGGCGCTGGTGGTCACGCCTCGCGACTCGTCACCCGCGCCACCGCCGCCCGCCAGCCGGCCAGCTTCTCCTCGCGCTCGGCGACCCTCATCTCGGGCGCGAAGCGGCGCCCCAGCTTCCAGGCCTGCTCGATGTCGCCGAGCCCGCCGTAGACGCCGGCGGCGAGGCCGGCGTGGTAGGCGGCGCCCAGCGCCGTGGTCTCGATCACCTCGGGGCGTTCGACCTCGAGCCCGGTGATGTCGGCGAGGCTCTGGCAGACGAAGTCGTTGGCCACCATGCCGCCGTCGACCCGAAGGGTGGTGGCGCGGTCGATGCCGGCGTGCTCGGCGTCGGCCAGCATCGCCGCCATCAGGTCGCTGGTCTGATAGGCCACCGATTCCAGGGTGGCGCGGATGACGTGCGCCTTCGAGCAGTCGCGGTCGAGCCCGATCATCGCGCCGCGGGCTTCGGGGTCCCAATGGGGGGCGCCGAGGCCGGTGAAGGCGGGTACCAGATAGACCCCGCGGGTGTCCGCGACGGTGCGGGCGAGCGCTTCGGTCTCGGCCGCCGTGGTGACCAGGCCGAGCTTGTCCCGGAGCCACTGCACCGCCGCGCCGGCGACGAAGATGCTGCCCTCGATGGCATAGGTGCGCCGCCCCTCGAGCTGCCAGGCGACGGTGGTCAAGAGCTTGTTCTCGGACGCCACCGCCTCCTCGCCGATGTTCAAAAGCGCGAAGCAGCCGGTGCCGTAGGTGCTCTTGATCATCCCCGGGCGAAAGCAGGCCTGACCGAAGGTCGCCGCCTGCTGGTCGCCCGCCATGCCCGTCACCGCGAGCGGGCGACCGAAGAGGTGGGCGTCGGTCTCGCCGAACAGCCCGCTGTTGTCCCTGACCTCGGGCAGCATGGCTTCCGGAACGCCCAGCCGCTCCAGCATC
>JAAAPF010000074.1 GCA_009908425.1 Alphaproteobacteria bacterium | reverse complement strand
GCCAGCTCCGCGCCGTCGCCGACGAGTTGGTGCGCTGGGCCAAGCGCCGCGACGCCGCCCTCATCCTCGTCGGCCACGTCACCAAGGAGGGCCAGCTCGCCGGCCCGCGCGTGCTCGAGCACCTGGTCGACGCCGTGCTCTATTTCGAAGGCGACGGCGGCCATCAGTTCCGCATCCTGCGCGCGGTCAAGAACCGCTTCGGCGCCGCCAACGAGATCGGCGTCTTCGAGATGCGGGACACCGGGCTCATGCCCGTGGCCAACCCGTCCGCCCTCTTCCTGCAGGCCCACGACGCCAAGCTGCCCGGCACGGCCGTCTTCGCCGGGCTCGAGGGCTCCAGGCCGGTCCTCTTGGAAATCCAGGCGCTCGTCGGCACCAGCGCCTACGGCACGGCGCGCCGCGCCGTCGTGGGCTGGGACGGCGGCCGGCTGGCGATGCTGTTGGCCGTGCTGGAGGCGCGCTGCGGCGTGGCGCTGGGGGGCCGCGACGTCTTCTTGAACGTGACGGGCGGCTTGCGGGTGGCGGAGCCGGCGGCCGACCTCGCCGTCGGCGCGGCGCTCCTGTCCTCGCTGGCCGGGCGCGCGATCCCGCGCGACACGGTGATCTTCGGCGAGATCGGCCTCGGTGGTGAGCTCAGGCCGGTGGCGCAGTCCGAGTTGCGCCTGCGCGAGGCGGCCAAGCTCGGCTTCGCCGAGGCCTGGCGCCCCCGGCGCGGCGAGGACGACCTGGAGCCCGGCGCGCTCGCCCGGCTCGGCGATCTCGTGGCATGGTTCGAACTCGACGCCGGCGGAGCCGAGGCTCCGGGGAGACAGCGATGAACGGGGTTCTCGACGCGCTCGACGGTTTCCGGTTGGTGGGGCTCACCGCCCTCGATCTGTTCGTGCTGATGGTGCTGGTGCTGTCGACCCTACTGGCGCTGTTTCGCGGCATGAGTCGCGAGGCGCTCAACCTCGCCGCCTGGCTCGGGGCGGCGGCGGCGGCGTGGCTCGGCTGGCCGCAGGTCGAACCGCTCCTGGAGCCGTACGTCGCCGACGCCACCTTTCGGATGATCGCCGCGATCGCGATCGCCTTTCTGGTCCCGCTGATCGTGCTGATCCTGGTCGCCGCCATGGTGGCCAGCTTGATCGAGAACAGTTTTCTCGCCCCCGTCGACCGCGCCCTCGGCGTCGCCTTCGGAGCGCTGCGCGGGGCGGTGCTGGTGCTGGTGACCTATCTCGTCCTGTTGTTCGTCTTCCCCCCGCCGGCGCAGCCGAGTTGGATCGCCGAGGCGCTGACGCGCCCTTGGCTCGACCGGGGCCTGCGGCTGGCCCATTCCTGGGTGCCGGAGTTGCCCTTGCCGAGCGACGCCACGACGCCGACATCCGGTGCGGCACGCGCCGACGACGCGTGAGCCGTGGGAGAACGCCCTTGGTCGATCAGGTTCCGCCGCAAGCCGTGGGCGAGGACGACGACCGTCCCCGCGAGGAATGCGGCATCTTCGGCATCGCCGGCACCCGCGATGCGGCCGCGTTCACCGCGCTCGGGCTGCACGCCCTGCAGCACCGTGGCCAGGAGGCCGCCGGCATCGTCACCATGGCCGACGGCACCTTCCACAGCCACAAGGCGCGCGGGCTGGTGGGCGACGGCTTCGCCGCGCCCGAGGTCATCGAGGCGCTGCCGGGCGATTCGGCGATCGGCCACGTCCGCTACGCCACCACCGGCGCGACGATGACCCGCAACGTCCAGCCGCTGTTCGCCGAGTTCGTCTTCGGCGGGCTGGCCCTGGCCCACAACGGCAACCTCACCAACGCCGGCGCGCTCAGGCGCGAGCTGGTCGAGGCCGGCTCGCTCTTTCAGAGCACCACCGACACCGAGGTGCTGGTGCACCTGATCGCCCGTAGCCGCGGCCGCACGGTGCTGGAGCGGCTGGTAGAGAGCCTTGCGCGGCTCGAGGGCGCCTGGTCGCTGGTGGCGCTGACCGCCAAGAAGCTGATCGGCGTGCGCGATCCGCTCGGGGTCCGCCCGCTGGTGGTGGGCGATCTCGACGGCGCGCCGGTGCTGGCGTCGGAGACCTGCGCGCTGGACATCCTCGGCGCCGCCTTCGTGCGCGACGTCGAGCCCGGCGAGATCGTCGTGGTCGAGAACGGCGAGCTCATCAGCCACCGGCCGTTTCCGCCCAAGCGCAAGCGCTTTTGCATCTTCGAGTACGTCTACTTCGCGCGCCCCGACAGCGTGGTCGACGGCAAGGGAGTCTACGACGCCCGCAAGGCCATCGGCCGCGAGCTGGCGGCGGAATCGCACCCCGGCGCCGACATCGTGGTGCCGGTGCCCGACAGCGGCGTGCCGGCGGCGCTCGGCTACGCCGAGCGGGCCGGGCTGCCCTTCGATCTCGGCATCATCCGCAACCATTATGTCGGCCGCACCTTCATCGAGCCGACCGACCAGATCCGCCATCTGGGCGTGAAGCTGAAGCACAACGCCAACCGCGCGGCGTTGGAAGGCAAGCGGGTCGTCCTCGTCGACGACAGCATCGTGCGCGGCACCACCTCGATGAAGATCGTGCAGATGGTGCGCGCCGCCGGCGCCGCCGAAGTCCACATGCGGATCGCGAGCCCGCCGATCACGCACTCCTGCTTCTACGGCGTCGACACGCCCGAGCGCTCGAAACTCCTGGCGGCGCAGCGTTCCGTCGACGACATCGCCGCCCATATCGGGGTCGACAGTCTGGCGTTCATCAGCATGGACGGGCTCTACCGCGCCGTCGGCGAGCGCGGCCGCGACCCCACCCGCCCGGCCTACTGCGACGCCTGCTTCACCGGGGCCTATCCCACCCCGCTCACCGACCATCCCGACGAAGAGCCGAGCGCACGGCTGTTGGAGACCGCGACCCGATGACCGCCACCGCCGACCGCTACCGTTTCTCGCGCCTCGCCAACGGCGTGCGGGTCGTCTCGATCGACATGCCGCAGGTGGCGACCGCCTCGGTCGGGATCTGGGTCGACGTCGGCGCGCGCTACGAGCCGGTCGAGCTCAACGGCGTGGCCCACCTCCTGGAACACATGGCGTTCAAGGGGACGGGGCGGCGTTCGGCACAGGCCATCGCCGAGGAGATCGAGGACGTCGGCGGCCAGCTCAACGCCTACACCTCGCGCGAGCACACCGCCTTCTACGCCCGCGTGCTCGCCGAGGACGTCCCGCTCGCCGTCGACCTGTTGGCCGACATCGTGCGCTTTGCTCGCATCGACACCGAGGAGCTCGCCCGCGAGCGGACGGTGGTGCTGCAGGAGATCGGCCAGGTCCTCGACACCCCGGACGACTGGGTCTTCGACCTGTGGCAGGACACCGCCTATCCGGACCAGCCGCTCGGGCGCTCGATCCTGGGCCCGGCGGCCACCGTCGAACGGCTCGGGCGCGACGAGGTGCTCGGCTATCTGACCACGCACTACGCCCCGGAGCGCCTCGTCGTCGCCGCCGCCGGCAAGGTCGACCACGCCCGCCTCACCGCGCTGGCCGAGGCCCATCTGGGCGACCTCCGGCCGCGCCCGGCGCCGGCGATGCCGCGCGCGCACTACCGCGGCGGTCACCGGCTCGAGGCCGAGGACAGCGAGCAGCTCCACCTGGTGCTCGGGGTCGAGGGGCTGCGCTACGACGATCCAGACTTCTACCCCGCGCAGGTGCTGGCGACGGCGCTGGGTGGGGGGATGTCGTCGCGGCTGTTCCAGGAAGTTCGCGAGCGCCGGGGGCTGGCCTACAACGTCTTCGCCTTCGCCGCGAGCTACGTCGACACCGGGCTGTTCGGGATGTACGCCGCCGCCGCGCCCGAAGACGCCGCCGACCTGGTGCGCGTGCTCGACGCCACCAGCCGCACCCTGGTCGAGGCCCCGGCGGAGGCCGAGATCGCCCGCGCCCGCGCCCAGCTCAAGGCCAGCCTGTTGATGGGGCTGGAGAGTTCGACCGCGGTGTGCGAGGACCTCGCCCGCCAGCACCTGATCTTCGGCGAGTACCTGGCGCCGGAGGCGATCGCGGCGAAGATCGACGCCGTCGACGCCGCGGCGGTGGCCCGGGTCGGGCACCGGCTCCTGGCCCGGCCGCGACCGAGCCTGTGCGCGCTCGGCCCCCTGACGCCGGCGCTGGAGCGCGCCGCGGGCGGGGCGTTGGCGGCCTGAGCGGCGACCACGGCCGTCGACGGCCGGCGAGGGGTGCATTACACTTCTGGACAACAGCGGGGCGCAGACCCCGACGACGCGCCGGGAGGGCGCGACCGCAGCGGACACGGTCGAGGGCATGGCACAATCGTACTTCCAGTCGCTGTTCAATTCCATCGCCGACGGCGGGCGCGACCTGATCGCGCGCAACGTCCGCAAGTCGGACCGCTCGGGCGCGGATCGGGTGGTCGAGCTGTGCCGCGCCCTGCTGACGTCCCGCGGCGAGGCCGCCGGCGCGGTGCTGGCGCGCGAGGCGCTCGAGGCCTACGCGGCGCTGGAGGACGCGGAAAAGCCCAAGCTGTTCTATCGCCTCGTGGTGGAGTTCTGCCCGCCGGAGATCGAGGTGACGAAGGCCGCCGACGCCTATCGCGCGGCGCCGACACCGGCCAACCTGGCGGCGCTGGTGCGCGCCAGCGAGCCGCCGCGCCGCGAGCTGCTGCGCCGGCTCAACATGGCGCCGGGCGGGACCGCCGCGCTGGTGGCGATGCGCCAAGAGGTGCTGGCGCAGATGAAAGAGCGTCCCGAGCTCAACGCGCTCGACGAGGACCTGCAGCACCTGTTCGTGTCGTGGTTCAACCGCGGCTTTTTGGAGTTGCGCCGGATCGACTGGCACACCCCGGCGGTGGTGTTGGAGAAGCTGATCGCGTACGAGGCCGTCCACGAGATCGACGGCTGGGAAGACCTGCGCCGTCGGCTCGCCGCGGACCGGCGCTGTTTCGCCTTCTTCCATCCGGCACTGCCCGACGAGCCGTTGATCTTCGTCCAGGTGGCGCTGGTCAAAGGCATGGCCGACCGGGTGCAGCCGCTGATCGCCCGCCACGCCGAGGTCAAGGACCCCAAGCAGGCGGACACCGCGGTGTTCTACTCGATCTCGAACTGCCAGTCGGGGCTGAAGGGGATCTCCTTCGGCAACTTCCTGATCAAGCAGGTGGCGGCCGAGCTCCAAGACGAGCTCCCCAACATCAAGACCTTCGTGACGCTGTCGCCGGTGCCGGGCTTTCGCCGCTGGCTCGACCAGGAGGCCAAGCGCGACGCCGACGTCGCCCAGGTCCACGCCGCGGTGGAGGAGCTCGGCCTCGCCGACTGGCAGGACGAGGGCGGCGTCGCCCACCTCAAGGAGCCGCTGACCCAGCTCGGCGCCTGGTACCTCACCCGCGTCAAGTCCGGCCGGCTGCCGCTCGATCCGGTGGCGCGCTTCCACCTCGGCAACGGGGCCCGGCTGGAGCGCGTCAACTGGCGCGGCGACGTCTCGGCCAAGGGCGTGCGCGGCGCCTGCGGGTTGATGGTGAACTACCTCTACCGCCTCGATCAGGTCGAGCGGAACCACGAGACCTTCGTCAACGAGCGCAAGGTCGTCGCCTCGCGCGCGGTCGAGCAGCTCGCCAAGGCCTCGATCCCGGCCCGCAAGGAGGTCAAGGAAGCCAAGGAGGCGAAGAAGACCGACAAGGCGGACAAGGCCGAGAAAGGCGAGCCGCAACCCGGCGCGACCCCGGCCCACGCCGATTGACGCCGCCGGCACGCTCCGATAACCAACGGATCCCGCGCGGAGGGGTGGCCGAGTGGCTGAAGGCGACGGTTTGCTAAACCGTTAAGCGGGTAATCCCCGCTTCGTGGGTTCGAATCCCATCCCCTCCGCCAATGTTCCCATCATCCGCGTCGGCACGCGGGCGCGCTGTCGGCCGGCCCGGGCGCTCTCGAAGGTGCGGCGGCGCCCGAGACCGGGGCCACCCGTTTGGCGGCCCGCGGTGGCGCGGCCGCCAGGCGCGGGCGGGGTGGACGCCGCGGGCGTCATCTAAGAAGGTGCACGGATCGAATCCGTAGCGTCGGTGCCGGCTTCCCGGTGGCGAGGGGACTCTAAACGCGCCGCTGCGAAACGAACCGAGAGACGGATTTCCTCGTTTTTGCGCAACGGGTTGTGACGACATGAGAGGGTCGCGACCTACGACCTTGGTCGGAGCCGCGCGCGGGCACGGGCTCAGTCGGCCGCGAAGATCTTGCCCGGGTTCATGATGCCGTCGGGGTCGAGGGCGCGCTTGAGCGCGCGCCAGTAGGGGATGGCGGTGGGGTGTTCCTTCGCCACCTTGGCGAGCTTGCCGATGCCGACGCCGTGCTCGCCGGTGCAGGTGCCGCCCACGGCCAGCGCGCGGTCCACCATGGCGGCGTGGAGCGCCTCGGCGCGGCGCATCTCGTCGGGGTCGGCGGGGTCGACCAGGAGCTGGAGGTGGAAGTTGCCGTCGCCGACATGGCCGACGACCGGGGCGATCAGCCCGCTCGCCGCGATGTCGCGCCGGGTCGCCGACACCACCTCGGCGAGCGTCGAGATCGGCACGCAGACGTCGGTGGCGATGGCCTGCGCGCCCGGCCGCAGGGCGAGCGCGGCGTAGTAGACGTCGTGGCGCGCCCGCCACAGCCGGTTGCGCTCCTCCGCCAGCGTCGCCCAGGCGAAGGCGCCGCCGCCGTTGGCCGCGGCGAGGCCGCCGACGGTCGCGGCCTGCTCGGCCACCGCCGCGGGCGTGCCGTGGAACTCGAAGAAGAGCGTCGGGGCGGCGGCGTAGCCCTCGAGCTCGGAGAACGCGATGCAGGCCCGCATCTGCAGCTCGTCGAGGAGTTCGACGCGGGCGACCGGAACGCCGGCCTGAACGGTCTCGATGGCGGTGGTGACCGCGCCTTCCAGCGAGGCGAAGCCGCAGACGGCGGCGGCGATCGCCTCGGGGATGCCGTGGACCTGGAGGCGCAGTTCGGTGACGACGCCGAGGGTGCCTTCCGAGCCCACGAGCAGACGGGTGAGGTCGTAGCCCGCCGCCGACTTGCGCGCCCGGCCGCCGAAGCGGGCGACCCGGCCGTCGGGCATGACCGCGGTGACGCCCAGGACGTTGTCGCGCATGGTGCCGTAGCGCACCGCGTTGGTGCCCGAGGCGCGCGTCGCCGCCATGCCGCCGAGGGTGGCGTCGGCGCCGGGATCGATCGGAAAGAAGAGGCCCTGGTCGCGCAGGTCGCTGTTGAGTTGCGTCCGGGTCACACCGGCCTCGACCGCGACGTCGAGGTCGGCGGCGTTGATCTCCAGCACCCGGTTCATGGAAGCGAGGTCGACCGAGACGCCGCCGTCGACGCAGCAGAGCTGGCCCTCGAGCGAGGTGCCGGCGCCGAAGGGCACCACCGGCACCCGGTGCTCGGCGCAGACGGTCACGACCGCGGCGACCTCCTCGGTGCGTGCGCACCACACGACCGCGTCGGGCGGCTGCGCGGGATGCCAGGCCTCGCCCCTGCCGTGCTGCGCGCGGACCGCCGGAGCGCGGGAGAAGCGGGGCCCGAAGCGCTCCGCCAACAGGGCGAGCGCGCGCTCGCGGCCGCGGTGTTCCAGCCCGTCGGGCATCGTCGTCAGCTCCCCCGCCGGCGTTCAGTCGGCCTCGGCTTCGATGCGTTCCATGTCGGCGTCGGAGAGCCCGAAATGGTGCCCGATCTCGTGGATCAGCACGTGGCGGACGATGTGCTCCAACGTCATCTCCGGCTCGGCGCACCAGAAGTCCAAGAGCGGCCGTCGGTAGAGGAAGATCATGTCGACGTCGTGGGCGACGTCGCGGCCGAGTCGCTCGCCGAGGGGCACGCCGTGGTAGAGCCCCAGCAGATCGAAGGGCTCGTCGAGCTCCAGATCGGCGAGGGTGGCGTCGTCGGGGAAGTCCTGCACCCGCACCGGCACGTCGCCGACCAGGTCGCGGAAGGGCTCGGGCAGCTCGCGCAGCACCTCGGCGCCGATGGCGGCGAGGTCGTCCGGGGTCGGCGCGCAGGCGCGGCGGAGATCGGGTCGCGAGGTCATGGGCGGCATGGTGCGTGGCGTCGCGGTGCGCCACA
>JAAAPF010000195.1 GCA_009908425.1 Alphaproteobacteria bacterium | reverse complement strand
TCGCGCGTACCGGCCAACGTCATCACCGGCCGCAATCCGGGCGAGATCTTCGTGCACCGAAACGTGGCCAACGTGGTGCACCCGGCCGACCTCAATTTCGTCTCGACCCTGGAATTCGCGGTCGAGGTGCTCGGCATCGGCAAGATCATCGTCTGCGGGCACTACGGCTGCGCCGGGGTGAAGGCCGCGTCCGAGGACGTCGTGCACGGCCTGGCCGATCACTGGCTCGAGCCGATCCGGCGCATTGCCCGCCGCAAGCGCGACGAACTCGATGCGCTGGATGAGGGCCATGCCCGCCTGGACCGACTGGCGGAGCTCAACGTCGTCGACGGCGTCGGCCGCGTGTCCGAGTCCCCGATCCTGCAGCGTGCCTGGCAGCGCGGCATGCACATCGAGATCCACGGCCTGATGTACGGCTTGCAGGACGGCCTGCTCAAAAACCTTGGCTGCTCGGTCGGCGACGCGGCGCGCTGAGCGCATTGCGCGCGCTCAAGGGTCCGCGGCGAGCTGCCTGTCGTCCCGGCTGGCCGCTTCCAGGCGGGCCAGGCGCTGCTGGAAATCGGTCTCAAGCCGCTCGATGGTCGCGGCCTGTTCCGCCAGGCGCCGGCGCAGGTGGTCGTTGTCCTGTTTCATCTCGCGCAGGGCCTCCACCATGATCGCCGTCACGCCGCGCTCGGTGACGTAGAGAAAGCCCTCCTCGCTTTCGTCGACCCAGTCGGGAAATACCCGGGCCACTTCCTGGGCAATCAGTCCGATCTGTTGCCCGGGCAGTCCCCAGCCGCGCTCGATGGCCTCGTCGTCGTAGCGGAACTGGTAGCCGCGCAGCGAGAGCAGGCGTGCCAGCACGTCGCCTTCGATCGGCTGCAGATCGTGCTTGAGCCGACGATCGGAGAAGACCGACCAGGAGCCGCCGCCGGGCTTGGCGGCGCTGCCGTTGACGGCCAGGTCGAAGGCGCCCGGGTCGTTGGCGTTGATGGCCACGCCGTCGTCGCGCACGACGATGATGTCGCCGTCGTCGGAGTTGCCGATGCGTACCTGCTTCAGCCCGCCGGTGGGCCAGATTCTGGTAATGCCGGCGCCGCCGCCGGCGAGCGCCACGCCCAGGGCCAGGCCGTAGGTATCGTTGCCGACAAAGAAGTCGCCTTCGCCGTTGCCGGCCGTCCAGGAAAACTTGTTCGCGCCGCGGACGCTCAGCGGCGCGGTCGGCGAGTTGGTGCCGATGCCCACACCGCCGGCGGCGCGGACCAGGAACTGGTCGGTGCCGGTGGACTCAAAGACGGCGTTTTCGCTGTCGGCCCAGACGAAGGTGCCTTCATCGCCGCATTCATCGCCGGGCACGTCGCACTCGCCGCTGCCGTCCGCTTCTCCGGTGGCTGCGGCGTCGCGAACCACGGCGCGGTGCCCTGCTGCCAGGCTGAACGCGCCGCCGGACTCGGCGTTCTCACCCACCGCAAGCGACATCCGGCCCTCGGCGATTGAACCGAAGCCCATGGCCGTGGCGACGAACCCGCGCGCGGCCGAATTGAATCCCATGGCCGTGGATGATTGGCCGCTCGCTACGCTGCCTCGGCCCATCACAGTTGAATACGGCCCGGTGGCCTGGCCCTGGGCCCCAAGGGCCGTCGCGTAAAAGTCAGTCGCCTGCGAGCCCCATCCCATGGCCGTCGAGTAGTCCCCGGTGGCGGTCGAGCCGAAGCCCGTGGCCGTCGAGTAGTCTCCGCTGGCGGTGGTCTGGTTGCCCATGGCGACCGAGATCAAGCCACTGGCGATCGTGGACCGGCCCAGCGCCATCGAGTCGACGCCGGTGGCAGCGGCGTTGAAGCCGAGAGCGACCGACCGGTCGCCGCTGGCGACGTTCTCTCTCCCCATCGCGACCGAACCGTTGCCGATGGCCACGTTCTCCAACCCGATCGCCGTCGCCCAGGCACCGGCGGCCGTCGAATGCTCGCCCATCGCGGTCGCCCAAGGGGCCTGGGCGTAATTGCCCGAACCGCCGAGCACGGTCGCGAATGGCGAGTGCACCGTGTTGACGCAGGGGCTGGTGCCGCTCGCTCCGCAGGTCGTGACGGTCGGGTCGCCCCCGCCGCCGAGGATGGCGGCGCCGTGGATGGGATCGAACACTTCGTCGAGCAGGTTGAGCTCGGAGCCGAGGACCACGTTGGGTGCATGGTTGCCGTCGAAGTCCTGCGTGTCGATCAGTCGCATAACGGTCCGGTCGTTCGCCCGCAGCTCGAGCGGCTCGGTATTGGTCGTGCCCAGGAAGGCGCCGGCGCCGGGGGCGTTGCCCGAGGTCGACCACAGGCCGGTCGAGTCCCCGCTGTCGTCGACCTCGCAGACCACGCTGCCGTCGGCGTTGACCACGCGGATGGACTCGCCGGCCGGGCAGCTCCCGCCCACGCGCCGCTGGACCTGGGCGTCGTCAATGTCGACGGCCCCGACGCTGTCGTCGGTGATCGCGGCCGAACCCACACTGTTGTTCTGTAGCTTGGTCGAGCCGATGCTGCCATCGGCGATTTCGCCGGTGCCGACGCTGCCGTCGATGATCTGCGCGGCGCCGACGCTGTCGTTCTGTAGCTTGGTCGAGTCGACGCTGTCATCGGCGAGCTCACCGCCACCGACGCTTCCGTCGATGATCTGGGCCGAGCCGACACTGTCGGGCGCGAGTTGGTCCTGGCCGATGCTACCGTCGGCGATCTCGGCGGCGCCCACACTGCCGTCGATGATTTCGTCCGCCCCGACGCTGTCGTTCTGCAGCTTGGTCGAGTCGATGCTGTCGTCGGCGATGTCACTGTTGCTGATACTGCCGTCGATGATGGCCAGCGTGCCGATCGAATCGGCTTCGACGCTCAGGGCGCGCTGTGCCATGGGCGTTGGCGTGACCGCCTGGCGCGGCGAGAGCGGCGTGAAGGGGGTGCTGCCTCCGCCGCCCTCGCGCACGCTCACTTCCAGCCAGGCGTCCTGCCCGCCGAACGCGCCCGCTCCGAAGTCGATTTCGGCGGCGAACAGGCCGTCGGTCACCTCGACCGCGGTGACGGTGACGGCCGGCGCCAGCGAGCTGCCGTCGGTTTCGGCGTCGAACAGCTGGAACTGGAAGTCGTAGGTTCCGTTGGCCGGACTGCCGTCCTGCTCGAGCTGGCCCTGGTAGGTGAAGGCGGTCCCGACCTGGGCCGGGACGGGCGCCGCCACCGCGGCCGCGAGCAGGCAAAGCAGCCAGGGCAGCAGGAAACCGCCCGGGCGACGGCTGCTGGAAGGGTCGCGGCGGGCGCCGTGACGGGCATTCTGGATCGAGGATGACGATGGCATGGGCTTGCTCCTGGAAAAACCGGTCCTGCATCGTCTATCGCAGGAACGCGCCCGGTCGGCTCATCGTCGGTGCCATCGACGGCGAATCAGGAGGTCCGCCGCGTCAGACCAGTCCCCGCTCGGCCAGCGACACGACCTCGCCGTCGCCGACGATGAAATGGTCGAGCAGGCGGATATCGACCAGGGCCAGGGCGTCGCGCAGCCGCCGCGTGATGGCCAGGTCGGCCTGGCTGGGTTCGGCGATGCCGGAGGGGTGGTTGTGGGCGACGATCAGCGCGGCCGCCCGGCGCGCCAGCGCCTTCTCGACGACCACGCGCGGGTGCACGTGGGCCGCATCGATGGTGCCGGCGAACAGCTCGTCGAAGGCGATGACGCGATGGCGGGTATCCAGGTGGAGCGCGCAGAACGCCTCGTGCGGCCGGTCCCGCAGCGCGGCGCGCAGGAACTCGCGGGTGGCCTGGGGGCTGGTCAGCGGCTGTCCGCGTTCGAGGTTCTCGCGCAGCTGCCGGCGCGCCAGTTCGAGGGCGGCCTGCAGCTGGGCGTACTTGGCCGGCCCCAGTCCGGGCGTGTCGCAGAAGGCGTCGAGGTCGGCCTCCAGCAGGCCCCTGAGGCCACCGTGCCGGTTGATCAGGCTGCGCGCCAGGTCGAGCGCGGACAGGCCGCGGGCGCCGGTGCGCAGCAGGATCGCCAGCAGTTCGGCGTCGCTCAGTCCGCCGGGACCGCCGGCCAGCAGGCGCTCGCGCGGTCGTTCGGTCATGGGCCAGTCGGCAATTCTCATCGGATTTCTTCAAGTCTGGTCACCGGGGCGTTATTCTGGTCGCCAAGCATGGGCTCCGGATATCGGCCCCTCTCCCGCTTCCGCGTAGGAAATCGACTCGACAAGTCATGAGCGCGCTCGAAGGAAAGAAGGTGCTGGTCGGCGTGACCGGGGGCATCGCCGCCTACAAGGCGCCCGAACTTGTTCGCCGCCTGCGCGACGCCGGATCGCAGGTGCGCGTGGTCATGACGGCGGGCGCCGAGGCGTTCATCACGCCGCTGACCCTGCAGGCCGTGAGCGGACATCGCGTGCGGCAGCATCTCCTCGATCCCGAAGCCGAGGCCGGCATGGGCCATATCGAGCTGGCGCGCTGGGCCGACGAGATCCTCGTGGCCCCGGCCACGGCGCACGCCATCGCGCGCTTCGCCGCCGGCCTGGCCGACGACCTGCTCGGGACCCTGCTGCTGGCTACCGAGGCGCGCGTGTGGCTCGCGCCGGCGATGAACCGCGTCATGTGGGCCGCCCCTTCGGTGCGCGACAACTGCGCCTTGCTCGAGTCCCGGGGGGTGCGCATCCTCGGTCCCGGCTCGGGGTCGCAGGCCTGCGGGGAGCAGGGCCAGGGCCGCATGCTCGAGCCCGAGGAGCTGGTCGCCGCGCTGGCCGGCGGCGGGCCGCTGGCCGGGCGTCGTTTCGTCGTCACCGCCGGCCCCACCCACGAACCGCTCGACCCGGTGCGTTTCATCGGCAACCGATCGAGCGGGCGCATGGGCTTCGCGCTGGCCGCGGCGCTGGCCGAAGCCGGGGCCGAGGTGGACCTCGTCGCCGGCCCGGTGCATCTGTCCACGCCGCCGGGCGTTCGCCGCCACGACGTGCAGACGGCCCTGGCCATGCGCGAGGCGGTCATGGGCCGGATCGGCGGCGCCGACGGCTTCGTCGGCGTGGCCGCCGTGGCCGACTATCGTCCGGCGAAGGCCGCCGGCGACAAGATCAAGAAGTCCGAAGCGTCGATGGCGGTCGAGCTGGTCCCCAATCCGGATATCCTGGCCGAGGTGGCCGCCCTCGACGACCGGCCGGGCCTGGTCGTCGGTTTCGCCGCCGAAACCCGCGACCTGGAGAACGCGGCCCGCGGCAAGCTCCGGGCGAAGAAGCTCGACCTGATCGCCGCCAACCGCGTCGGCGACGGGCTGGGCTTCGACGCCGAAGACAACGCACTGGAGGTGTTCGGCGCCGACGCGCACTGGACCTTGTCGCCGAAGCCCAAGACCGCCCTGGCGCGCGAACTGGTTGCTATCATCTCCGAGGGACTGCTGGACGAGGGAAAGCCGAGCCGATGAAAGACCTGAAAGTCAGGATTCTCGATCCCCGCCTGGGGCGCGAATGGCCGCTGCCGGAATACGCCACCTCCGGATCGGCCGGCATGGACCTGCGGGCCTGCCTCGAAGAGCCCCGTACGCTCGCCGCGGGGGAAACGGCGCTGCTGCCCTCGGGCATGGCGATCCACCTCGACGATCCCGGACTGGCGGCGGTGCTCCTGCCGCGCTCCGGCCTGGGTCACAAGCAGGGACTGGTGCTGGGCAACCTCGTGGGCCTGATCGACAGCGACTACCAGGGCGAGGTGCGGATCTCCTGCTGGAACCGTGGCCGGGAGCCCATCCGCATCGAGCCCGGACAGCGCGTCTGCCAGCTCGTGGTGGTGCCGGTCGTCCAGGTCCGCCTCGACGTCGTCGACGCCTTCGAGGCCACCGAGCGTGCCGAGGGGGGGATCGGCCACACGGGGGCGCACTGACATGGCGGCGAGCAAGTTCAGGATTCCGGGTGCCGAGCAGATCGGGGTGATCCTGCTCGGCGCCGGCGGCCTCGTGCTCCTGGCCGGGCTGTGGCTGCTCTGGAGCGCGTTTTCCGCTGGCGGACAGAGCGCGGTGGAGCAGGCCGCGCGCGGCAGCGCGGCCGAGATCGAGGCCGCGGTCGAGGACCTGCGCAGCGCACTGGCCGCGCCGGCGGTCGAGGAAGCCGCCCGCGCCACGCTGTCCGACCAGGGCGCCGGCTTCGAGGCGCTGCGCCGCGCGCTGCAGTCGGCCGGGGTGACCAACCTGCTCGACGCGCGGACCTTCCCGCCCAACGTCGAGGACATCGAACTGGGCGAGTATCCCGATCCCGATTTCACGGTCGTCGAGCTGTTGCTGGCCGCGCGCCGCGCCGGCGAGGTGCCGGCCGAACTGCATTACCCCGGCACCGCCAACGAGAACCTGGCCCTGGCCCGCGTGATTCCGGCCGCCGGCGGCGGCGAGAACGCCGCGCCGGCCGGCTACCTGTTCGTGCGCCTGCCCGCGAGCGTGGTGACGCGTCGCGTCGGCCGGCCCGATGCCGAGGGCTGGCTGGCGATGCGCCAGGGCGAGGCCGATGTGGTCGGATCCGTTCCCGAAGACCAGGCACCCGCGGGCCGGCTCGGCGTGGCCGGCACCCAGCTCGAGTTGCTCTGGGGACAGCGCGAGAGCGCGGAAGGCCCGTCCCTGCCGGTGGCCGGCGGGGTGGCGATGATCGGCCTGCTTCTGCTCGCCGGCGGCCTGGTCAAGCGCCGCCAGGTCGAAGCGGGCGCAGAGGCCGCGCCCGGGGAGGCGCCGGACCGTGCGCCCCGCTCCGGGGAAGCGCCCGAGGCCTCGAGCGGCGAAGCGGAGGCGCCGGCCGAAGAAGTTCGCCAGGACCTGCCCGACTGGATGCTCGACGACAAGCAGGCCGGTGACGGCGACCAGCCTTTCGCGAGCCCGCCGGGCGCCCGGCCCGCCGAGCAGGCGCCGAAGGCGTCCGGGAAGCGCCCCGAACGGCCCAAGGCCGACCTGGGCTTCAAGGTGCCCGATCTCGACGAGATTCTCGAACAGATCGAGTCCGAGGAGGCCGCGGAAGAAAAGCCGCCGCCGGCCGAAGTGCGCGCCCGCCGGGCGCAGGAAGAAGCGGCTGCCGAGACGAACCCGCCGGAGGCGGAAACGCCTCGATCGCGGGAAACCGAACCCGAGCCCGAAGAAGCCGAGCAGGTCGATTTCGCCGAGGACGCGTTCGAGGAGGTCGACGAACTGCCCGAGATCGACCAGCCGGAGGTCCAGGACGATCAGTCCGGTTCCAGTGAAGCGGATCTGGACCTCGATTTCGCTTTCAGCGACGAATCGGACGACGAACTCGACGAGGCGCTCGCCTTGGATGAGTCCGAAGCGTCTTCCGGAGAGGAGTCCGGCGCGAAATCGGAGCCCGAACTCGAGCTGGAACCCGAGCCGGCGCTTGAGCCGGAACCTGAACCGGAGCCCGAACCGGAACCGGAACCAGAACCAGAACCGGAACCAGAGCCCGCACCCGAACCCGAACCTGAGCCCGAACCCGAACCCGAACCCGAACCCGAACCCGAACCCGAACCCGAACCGGAGCCTGAGCCTGAGCCTGAGCCCGAACCAGAGCCCGAACCAGAGCCGGAGCCAGAACCCGAACCGGAACCCGAGCCAGAACCCGAACCGGCATCACCCGCCCGGCCGGAACCCGGGCAGAAGGACCGGGTCGCGGCGGCGGCCGGGGAATCGCCCGGCGATGCCGCCGCGGAGGCCGGCATCGCGCTGCCCTGCGGCATCTTCCGCCGCGGCGATATCCTGGGCGTGGTCGACGAGGATCTCACTGCCCGCACCGCCACCGACGTCGGGCAGGCGATCGGAACGGTCGCCATCCAGCGCGGCTACGGCCGCGTGGCGGTGGCCCGCGACGGACGCTTCAGCGGCCCCATCCTGTTGTCCGGACTGATCCGGGGCCTGCGCAACAGTGGCCTCGACGTCATCGAGGTCGGCGCGGTGCCGACGCCGCTGCTGTGGTTCGCCGCCGCCGAGCTGGCCGAAGGCTGCGGCGTGATGGTCACCGGTTCCCACCATCCGCCCAAGTACAACGGCTTCCGGGTCATGATCGGCGGCGAGCTGCTCGGCGCCGGCGAGATGGCCGATCTCGCGCTGCTTCACGAGAAGG
>JAAAPF010000111.1 GCA_009908425.1 Alphaproteobacteria bacterium | reverse complement strand
TCACCTTGCGCCGGGCACGGCTCACCACGTCCTTGGCGCGTTTCGGCTGAAAGCGCCCACCTGTTTCGGTCCAATCCGCCCACCTGTTTCGGTGGAGTTCGCCCACCCGTTTCGGCGAATCCGCACACACGCGGGAGTAGAACGCGCTCGGCGTCGACCTCGAGATGAACCGGCTACGGTGCGCCCTGATCGAACGCGACCGGTCGACGCGGGATCCGGGGCGGGGCTCTTGGTTACGAAGACACGGCGAGCCGCACCACGGCCTATTCCTTGAAGGCGTGGTCGAGCGTTCGGGTGAGGGGCTCGAGCAAGAACGACATCAGCGTCCGCTCACCGCGCACGACCACCACCTCGACGGGCAGGCCCGGGCGAAAGAGGCTACCGGGGTTGCCGACGTCGGTGGGAAGCTCGATGCGGCCGAGGTAGAAGCCCGCCCGCCCCTCGGGATCGGCGACGAGATCCGCCGACACGTTGGCGACGCGCCCGCGCACGGGCGGCCGGTTTCGGCGCTCCAGCCCCAGCACGTGGACGTCGGCGGGCATGTCCACCGCGACGTAGTCGACGTCCTCGGGATTGATCCGGGCATCGACGACGAGCGGATCGTCCAAGGGCACGATCTCCATCAACACCGCGCCCTGGGCCACCACGCCGCCGATCGTGTGCACGGCGAGGTTCACGACGGTGCCGTCCGTGGGGGCGCGCAGCTGCAGCTCCGCCCGCCGGTGCACGATGCTGCGACGGCTTTCCCTCAACCCGTAGAGTTCCTTCTCGACGGCCTGCAACTCACTCTCGACGGCTTCTTGATACGCCGCTTCCGTCCGCTCGATCTCGAGCTCCTGGTGCCGGGCCGCCCGCCTCGCGTCCTGGAGGGCGAGCTCGAGCTCGGCGGTTCGACCTTCGAGCTGCGCCATCGCGCGCCCGAGTTCCAGCAAGCGGCGCCGCGGCGCGTAGCCTTTCGTGGCGAGGGTCTGCGTGTCGTCGATCTCGCGTTGGGTCAGGCGCACCCGCTCGCGCTGTTGGGCGAGCTGGCGCTCCAGCCCGACGACGGCGTCGCGGGCTTGCGCGCGCTTGCTCTCCAGCGTCGCGACCCGGGTGCGGAACGCGGCGCGCCGGGCCCGAAAGATGCTGGCTTGGTCCGCGACGATCCGCGGCGCCTCCTCCAGCTCGGAGTCGGTGACCGCCTCGGGAAAGCTGATCGTCTCGGCGCCTCGCCGTTCGGCGTGCAGCCGGACCCGCTTGGCCTCCGCCATCAAGAGCAGCCGGCGATTGCTGTAGTCGGCGGCGCGCAGGTCCTCGTCCTCCAACGAGATCAGCAGTTCACCCGCTTCGACGACGTCGCCGTCGCGGACGTGGATCGCGTTCACCACGCCCGAACGCGCCGGCTGGAGCATCTTTCGGTTGCTGTCCACGACGACCGTACCCGGTGCGATCACCGCCGAGCTGAGGGGGGCGGCCGCCGACCAGAAGAACAGACCGCCGAGGCTGCATCCCAGCACCGCCACGCCGATCGCGACATGTCGCACCGGGTCGATCAGGGCAGAGGTCCCCCGGCGCAAAGCCGGGTGCTCGTCGGTCGGCTCGACGGCGTCGCTCATGCTCGCTTTTCCGAAGCTACCATCGCCAACGGTTGGACATCCGCACGGAACACCGCTCGCGCCTCCGGTCCTCGCTCAGGCCTCGGCCGCCGCGGGCGCTCCTGCCGCGCCCTCCGGCTCGCTTGCGGCGACGCGGGGGCGGAGCAGGTTCGCGACCCCGGCATGCGCCTTGAACGCCGGCGGTTGACCGCGGCGCAGCATCAGCAGGTGATCGGCGACGTGCAGGAGGCCCGCGACCCGCGACGCCAGCACGATCGTGGCACCGTCTCCCTTCAAGCGGTGCAGGGCATGGACCAGCGCCCGTTCCCCGGCGTCGTCGAGGTGGTAGGCGGGCTCGTCCAAAATGATGAAGGAGGGACGACCGTAGAAGGCGCGCGCCAGCCCGATGAGTTGCTGCTCGCCGCGCGAGAGCCGAACACCGCCGGAACCGAGCCGGGTCTCGTAGGCGTCGGGTAGCTGCAGAATCTGCTCGTGCGCACCGACGAGTTGAGCCGCGCCGATCACGGCCTCACTGTCGACCCGGCCGTAGCGGGCGATGTTTTCGGCGACGGTGCCGCCCAGCAAGACGAACTCCTGCGGCACGAAGCCGATCGAAGCCCCCCATTGCTCGCGCGACCAAGCCGCCAGCGACGCACCGTCGACGCGTATCTCGCCGGTGGACGGGGTCTCGAGGCCGGCGAGCATGCGGCAGAAGGAGCTCTTGCCCGCGGCCGTCGCTCCGACCACCGCGAGCGCCTCCCCCGGCTCCATCGTCAGGCCGAGGCCCTTGAACAGGAAACGGTCCCGGCTCTGGTGCCGAAAGGCGAGGCCCGAGATCGAGAGCCGGCCGCGGACGGCCGGCAGGGTGGTGCGGGACCCGGCGTCCGCGCTCTGTTCCAGACGGGACAGCCGCCGCAGCGCCGCGCGGCCTTCCGCCAGCTGCGGCCAGCTGCCCGCCACCCGCTCGATCGGTGACAAGGTCCGGGTGAGCAGAAGCGAGACGGCGATGATGGCGCCCGGCGGAACCTCCTGGCCGATGGCGAGCCAAGCCGCGACGGCGAGTGCGCCGAGCTGCATCGCCGAGCGGAGATTGCGGCCGAACGAGCCGAGCGGACATTGACCGCGGCGTAGCCGGCGCGGAGCTCCTGCAGACACCGGTCCGCCTGTGAGCTGAGAAGGCGACGCTCGATCGCGAGTGCCCCGCCCATCGCCAGTGCGGCGCCGCTGTCCGCGCGGAGCTCTTGGATCTGCTCGCTCTCCCGACGCTGCAGCCGACGCGCCGCGCGCGCGACGCGGTGGGCACGGGCTCCCAAGACACCCGAAACGATCAGGATGACCACCGCCCCGCAGCAGGCGAGGACGCCGAGGAACGGATGCAGCGTCCAGATCACGGCGAGGAACAGCAACGACCAAGGCGCATCGAACACCCCGAGCATGACCGGCCCGGCGAGCAGCCGCCGCACGCTGTCGACGTCGGAGCGCGGATCGCTACCACCCGCGGCGGCCGGCACCAGGCTCAACGGCAGCGTTCGGCGTTCGAACGAACTCGCGACGGCGGTGGCCAGCTGCACCATCAACCGGCCCCGAACGGCGTCGAGCAGGGCGTTGGCGAGCGACAATCCCAGGATCAGACCCGTCAGCACCAGCAGTGTCGCGCCGCTTCGGGTCGGGAGCACGCGGTCGTAGATCTGCATCGAGAACAGCGGCGCGGCCAGCATGATGAGATTGGTGCCGACGCTGAACGCCGCGACCGGTGCGACGAAGCCCCAGTGCTTGCGGAGGAGCGCCCCGAGCCCGGCCGCACCGGGGGCGTCGTCGGAGCCGGCCCAGCCGGCGACGGGGTCGCCCTCATGTGCCATCGAGATCCGAGCTCGGGTCGAACTCGGCGTGCCCGTCCTCGACGTCCTGATCGTCATCGGCCGGGTCGGGCCATCCGTCCCGAGCCTCGACGAGGGCCATCCGTCCCGAGCCTCGACGACGTGCTGCTCGTCCTCCCGCGGGCCCTCGTCGAGCAGGTCGGCGTCGAGCGCCTCGGCCGACGACCCGTCGTCGAATGCCGCTTCGAGCTCGTCGAGGCCCACGGTGTCGAGTGGCGCGAGCAGCTCCAGGAGTTGGTCACCGAGTGCGCGATCCGGGCCCGGGCCGGCCGGCGGGTAGGCCACGGGCTCGCCGCCGTAAGCCGCCGCATCTTCCGCGAGTCCTTCGCTCGCGGCGGGACCGTCCGACCCGTCGTCGACGGTGGCGGCGGGTTCCGGCGGCGCATCGATCCCGGCGTCGGCGCTGTCCCCGCCCGACGCGGCATCGCCGGCGATCCCCGCGGCCTCGTCCTCCGACGAACCGGCGCTGTCCGCAGCGGTGCCGTCGCCCTGCGGCCCGTCGTCCGAGCCCGGTCGCTCGTCCGCCTGCGAAGCGTCGTGATCCCCGATCGGTTCCGCGGAAGACCCGGCCGCGGGCTCCTGCGAGCCGCCCGATGCCGGCGGGCCCGTGCCGGGGGTGGCACCGTCGGCGGAACTCGCATCGCCGGGTTCGACCGTGGTGTCGTTCCCACCGCCGCCCGAGCTCGGGTCCGCCGCCTCCTCGTCCGTCGCGGCGGCCGTGTCGGCGCCGGCGCCCGTCGCGTCGTCGTCGTTCGACCCCGCGCCGGAGGAGGCCGGATCCCCGCTCGCGGGCGGTGCGTCAGGGGCCTGCTCGGCCGTGTCGCCGGGCGATGACGGCGTGACCAGCCCGGCGGCCGCTTCCGGCGGGTCGGCCTCGGCCGGCGGCTCGGCCTCGGCCGGCGGGTCGGCCACGGGCTCGCCGCCCGAGGCACCCGCGTCTTCCGCGGGGCCTTCGCCCGCGCCGGGGCCGTCCGACCCGTCGTCCACGGTGGCGGCGGGTTCCTGCGGCGCATCGCTCTCGCCGTCGGCGCTGTCACCGCCCGACGCGGCATCGCCGGCGATCCCGGCGGCCTCGTCCTCCGACGAACCGATGCCGTCCGCAGCGGTGCCGTCGTCTTCCGCGGGTGCTTCGCCCGTGGCGGGGCCGTCCGACCCGTCGTCGACGGTGGCGGCGGAGTCCGGCGGTGCGTCGCTCCCGGCGTCGACACTGTCACCGCCCGACGCCGCATCGCCGGCGATCCCGGCGGCCTCGTCCTCCGACGATCCGGTGCCGTCAGCAGTGGTGCCGTCAGCAGCGGTGCCGTCAGCAGCGGTGCCGTCCGCAGCGGTGCCGTCAGCAGCGGTGCCGTCAGCAGCGATGCCGTCCGCACCGGTGCCGTCGCCCTGCGGCCCGTCGTCCGCGCCGACCGATGCCGGCGGGCCCGTGCCGGGGGTGGCACCATCGGCAGAAGTCGCATCGCCGGGTGCGAGCGTGGTGTCGTTCCCACCGCCGTCCGAGCTCGGGTCCGCCGCGTCCTCGTCCGTCGCGGCGGCCGTGTCGGCGCCGGCGCCCGTCGCGTCGTCGTCGTTCGCCCCGGCGCCCGAGGGGGCCGGATCCCCGCTCGCGGCCGGTGCGGCAGGGGCCTGCTCGGCCGCGTCGGCGAGCGAGGACGGCGTGACCAGCCCGTCGGCCGACGACGGCGCGTCGGCGCCCTCGGTCGGCGGTGCCGCAGGTCGTTCGGGTGCGACGGTCGACGGTTCGCTCGCTCCCGACGTCGCTTCGTCCGCCTCGCTCTCGGTGGCGGAGGCGACCCCGACGGTCGCGGGCTCGGCGGCGGTCTCGCCGTCGTCGTGCCCGTCGGGCCCCGAAGATGCGGGAGCCTCGGGCTCGGGCTCGGGCTCGGCCGCCGCAGCCTCGGGCTTGGTCGTCTCCTCGGGCATCGCCGAGGCGATGTGCCCAGCCGCTTCGCTCTCCGGGATCGCGCCGAGCCGCTCGGTGTTGCGCGCCGTGGGTTCGCCCGCGAGCACCCGCTCGCGTTCGAGCGTCGGCTCGTCGGCTTCGACCGGCTCCTCCGCTGGCGTCGGTGCCGTGACGGTCGGTGCGACCTCCTCGGCGGCCTCCAACCCGAGAGTTTGGAGAAACGCGTCGTCCGGCGGCCCGCCTGGCAGCGACGCCGTCTCGTTCTCGATGAAGGCCGCCGTCTCGGCCGCAACCGCCGTGGCGAGCGTCGCGCTCAGCGTGGTAACCGGCGGAACCGGCGGGGCCGCTCGCTCCACACGGTCGAGCTCGGCGGTTTCGGGGACCATCCAACTGTTACCGTCGCCGGTATTGAGGCTCCAGGACTCGGGGAGACGCTCGACGAGCGCGCGCGCTTCGCTCGCCCGATCCTCGCCGGAGGACAGGCTCGACGACGGCTCCCCCGCGGTCACCGCGGGCCGATCCACAGCGGGAGGCGCGTCGGTGAAACCGTCGAGGAAAGGGCCTCGCTCGGGCGGCGCCGTCGACGTCGCCGGCATGTTCGGCGAGCGGCCGTCGCTGAGACCGCCCGCCGACGAGCTTTCCTCGATGCCGTAGTCGACGGCGTCGGAGGAGGCGGGGTCTTCGCCCTCTTCGGTTCGACCATCGGGGTGCCCGTCGGAGGCTGCGGCCCACCAGTCATCGCCGTCGGCCGCGCCAGGGGACGCGTGCGCCGACGTCTCGCCGGCCGGCGATCCGAGCTCGCCGAGACCCTCGGGGTCGTCGACGCCAGCGGCGAGCGCCGCTTCGTCCGGCGTCGCGAGCGCGGCGGCCGTGCTTCCGTCGGCAGTCGCCGTGCTGCTCTCGCGCGGCGTGGAAGGTCCAAACGGGGTGTTCGAGCGAGCGGCATCATCCGCCATGAGGAACGGCTCCACCATGGTTCCGCCACCGACCGAGCCGCGGGGTGTCGAGCACGCGAACACCGCGGGCCTTCGACCCCTGGCGGGATGAGTGGCGGGTGCTGGTCACGGCGTCGCGTCCAAGAGCTGATTCTCGCGATAGCTGAAGCAATCGCTCTGGCCGACGATGATGTGGTCGTGGAGCGACACGCCGATCTGCGTCAGGGTTTCCCTCAAAACGTTGGTGAGCCTGGTGTCTTCCGCCGACGGCCGCGGGTCGCCGCTCGGGTGGTTGTGCACCACGATCAGCGCCCCGGCGTCCATTTCGATCGCCCGACGAATGACTTCGCGCGGATAAAGGCTGCAATGGTCGATCGTGCCGCGACTGTGGATCTCGTCCGCGACCAGCTTGTTGCGGACGTCGAGCAAAAGCAGACGCACGAGTTCGCACGGCTCATGGCGCATCGTCGTCCGCAGATACGCGATCACGGCCTCGTAACAGTCGATGACGGGCCGGTCTTCGACGGGCTCGCGCGCCGTCTGGGCGGCGAGGAGGCTGACCGCCTTGAGCAACGCCGCGGCATCCTGCGAGCGCAGATGCCCCTGCAGCCGCCGGAAGGGTGCCGCGAGCAGCGCGCCGAAGGAGCCGAAGCGGTCGAGGAGGGCGGCGGCCTGAGCCCGCGCTTCGGCCTCCTCCATGGTGAAATTGAGGGTGAAGGAGAGCAGCTCACGCTTGGTGGGCGCGGCCGCGGCGCCGTCCGGGCCGACCTTGGCGCCACCGGCGGCAGCGACCACGCTCCGAAGGAGCCGCGGGTTCAAACGCCTCGCACCCGCGCCGGCGTCGCCGGTCCGCGTTTCCGCGGCCGCCCCCAGCGCTTCGAGCGGGACCCTCTCCTTCGCGAGCCCTTCCAACGTAGTCGGACGGCACTCTGTCGGCGACAGCGGCGGGCATCCGTGAGCCATCGGGTCGCTCGGCCTTCACGATCGAGGAAGATGCAACCAGCGGTCGCACGCTATACGCGACAAATCCCATCTAACACAATAACCTTTGGTTGATAATCTTTGGCTTCGACGTGCGACCGGCGGGATCGTGCCTCACCGGGTGGTGTAAGAGGCTGCGCGCGGAACCGTCAGGCGTAGCGGAGCGCGCGACCGGTGGCCCCGGGCGGCGGTGGCGTTCGGCGACAACCCCGCAGGCCGCTACGGATGCCGGAAGCGGACCTGGAACGGCGCGCGCCGGGTGCGCTAAGTTCTGTTTGCTTTGCGGATGAAATAGTTCTGACAAGCCGTTGATGTCGGCTGAGGTAGGGTTCCGGGAAGATGGCGAATGCAGGACTTTCGGACGAGGCGTGGCGGCGCCTCTGGGCGTGCCTCGCGGAGCATCCCGGCCTCTATGTCAAACAGGAGGCGCCGACGCGGCGGTTCGTCGAGGCGGTGCTCTGGATGCCCCGCGCCGGAGCGGCGTGGCGGATGCTGCCGACCGAGTTCGGCCCGTGGAAGAGCGTCTCGAGCGGTTCGCCCGCTGGCAGGAGAAAGGCGTCCGGCAGCGGCTGATGGACCAGCTCGCCGCCGACGGCGATCTCGAGTGGGTGATGCTCGACAGCACCGTGGTGCGCGCGCACAGCTGCGCCGCCGGCGCAAAAAAAGCGAGGGGGACCAAGACCTTGGGCGTTCACGCGGCCGGTTCTCCACGAAGCTCCACGGCCTCGCCGACGGCCTCGGCAACCCGCTTCGCTTCGCGCTGACCGCGGGCCGGGCGGGTGACGCGCCCGTCGCCCTTCCCTTGCTCGGCACGGTGGAGATGCTCGCCGTCGAGGCGGTGCTCGCCGATCGCGCCGACGACGGCGACGCCCTCCTCGCTTGGATCGCTTCGCAAGGTGCCGTGCCGGTCATC
>JAAAPF010000033.1 GCA_009908425.1 Alphaproteobacteria bacterium | reverse complement strand
TCGAGCGGAAGAGCCCGTCCGCGCCGACCAGGAGCGAGGAGCCGATCTTGACGACGATGCGCTCGGCCCCGCGCAGGACGTCGCTCACTCGACGGACTCCGGGGCGGGCTCCGTCGCCCGCGCGGCGCGGGCGCGGTCCACCTCGTGGCGGGCGGCGCGCAGGAGTGCCGGCAGGCCGGTCTTGACGATCGAGGACAGGCGAAAGAGGCGCGCCACGCCCGCGGCCGCGAGTTCGGCGGCGCGGGCGTCGACCTCGTCCTCGCCGAGGGCGTCGATCTTGGAGAGCGCCACCAGCTCGGGCTTGGCGGCGAGGCCGTGGCCGTAGGCGGCGAGCTCGTCGCGCACGGTGCGGTAGTCGGCGACGACGTCGGCGGCGGTGGCGTCGACCAGGTGGATCAGGACCGCGCAGCGCTCGACATGGCCCAAGAAGCGGTCACCGAGCCCGGTGCCCGCGCTCGCGCCCTCGATCAGGCCGGGGATGTCGGCGAGGACGAGGGCGTCGTGGTCCAGCTCCACCACGCCGAGCTGCGGGGTGAGGGTGGTGAAGGGATAATCGGCGATCTTGGGCTTGGCGTTGGTGCAGGCGGCGAGCAGCGTCGACTTGCCGGCGTTGGGCCGGCCGACGAGGCCGACGTCGGCCAACAGCTTGAGCCGCAGCCAGATCCACATCTCCTCGCCCGGCCAGCCGGGATCGGCGCGGCGCGGGGCGCGGTTGGTCGAGGTCTTGAACCGCGCGTTGCCGAAGCCGCCGTCGCCGCCCTTCAAGAGCCGCACCTCGCGGCCGGGCTCGGTGAGGTCGAACAGGAGGGTCTCGCGGTCGTCGGCGAGGACCTGGGTGCCGACCGGGACGTCGAGGACCAGGGGCGCGCCGCTCTTGCCGGTGCGGTCGGAGCCCATGCCGTGGCGGCCGCGCTCGGCCTTGAAGTGCTGGCGGTAGCGGAAGTCGATCAGGGTGTTGAGCGACGGGTCGGCGCGCACCCGGACGTCGCCGCCACGGCCGCCGTCGCCGCCGTTGGGCCCGCCGTCGGGGACGAACTTCTCCCGCCGGAAGCTCACGCAGCCCTGGCCGCCGTCGCCCGACTTCACGAAGATCTTGGCTTCGTCGAGAAAGCGCACGCACGCCTCTTACCGTGCCGGCCGGCGCGGCGGCCGGCACCGCGCGGCTCGGGCTTCGATCGTTACTCGGCCGCCTCGGTCGCGGGCTGGACGCCGACGAAGGTCCGGCCCTTGAAGCCGCGCTTGAAGACGACCCGGCCCGGCGTCTTCGCGAAGATGGTGAAATCGCGGCCCATGCCGACGCCCGCGCCGGGATGGAACTTGGTGCCGCGCTGCCGGACGAGGATGTTGCCGGGGATGACCGCCTCGCCGCCGAACTTCTTGACGCCGAGGCGCTTGCCCGCGCTGTCGCGGCCGTTGCGCGAACTGCCGCCCGCCTTCTTGTGCGCCATGATCCGCTCCTAAGCTCGCGCCGTCACGCCGAGGCGACGGCGATGTCCTTGATGCGCAGCACGGTCAGCTGCTGGCGGTGGCCGGTCTTGCGCCGCGAGTTCTTGCGGCGGCGCTTTTTGAAGATGACGAGCTTGGGCCCCTTCGCCTGCTCGAGCACCTCGGCCTTCACGGCGGCGCCGTCGACCCGCGGGCTGCCGACCGTCACCGTGCCGTCGCCGCCGACCATCAACACGTCGTCGAACGTGACCTCGTCGCCGGCGTCGGCGTCGAGCCGCTCGACCTGAATGACGTCGTTCGCGGCGACGCGGTACTGCTTGCCGCCCGTCTTGACCACTGCGTACATCACTGGACCGAACATCATTTCGGGTGCGCCGCCGGGGCCGGCGGCGAGAGCGCAACCTACCGTCGGCGCGCGGCTTGTCAACGACCGGGCGCGGGTGCCACCACCGCCGGGGCGCGAGCCGGGGAGGCCCGAGACCGTATGAGCCAGTTCAGCCTCGGGATCGAGGAGGAGTATCTCCTGGTCGACCCGGCGACCCGCGATCTGGTCGCGGCGCCGGATCCCGGCTTCATGGAGTCCTGCCGCGCCGCCCTCGGCGACTGCGTCGCCCACGAGCTGCTGCAGGCCCAGGTCGAGATCGACACGCCCCCCTGCGCCGACATCGCCGAGGTCGCCGACCGGCTCAAGCGGCTGCGCGGCGGGGTGGTGGCCGCCGCCGAAGCCCACGGCATGGCGGTCATCGCCTGCTCGACCCACCCGTTCGCGCGCTGGCGGGCGCTGCGCCGGGTCGCCCGCGAGCGCTACGACGAGCTGGCGCGCGACCTGCGCATCCTCGCCGACCGGCTGGCGATCTGCGGCATGCACGTCCATGTCGGCGTCGACGACGCCGACGAGCGCGTCGACCTGATGAACCAGGCGACGTACTTCCTGCCGCATCTGTTGACGCTGTCGACCAGCTCGCCGTTCTGGCAGGGCGAGCCGAGCGGGCTGATGGCCTACCGCCCGACCATCTTCCGCGACCTGCCGCGCAGCGGCATCCCCGAGCCGCTCGAGAACCACCGCCACTGGCAGGAGCTGTTGGCGACGCTCGCCGACACCGGCCTCTGCAAGGACGGCTCGAAGGTCTGGTGGGACCTCCGGCCCTCGATCCACTTTCCGACCCTGGAGATGCGCATCTGCGACATCTGCACCCGGGTGGACGACGCCGTCACCATCGCCGCGGTGTTCCAGGCGCTGATCGCGACGCTGCACCGCCTCAAGCGCAACAACCAGTCCTGGCGGTGCTACCGCCGCCTCCTGATCGAGGAGAACAAGTGGCGGGCGCAGCGCTACGGCGTCGGCGGCGCGCTCGCCGACTTCGGCTGCCGGCGCCTCAAGCCCTTCGCCGAGCTGGTCGAGGAACTGGTGGAGCTGGTGGAGGCGGAGGCCGAGCGGCTCGGCTGCGCCGAGGAGGTGCGGCGCGCCCGGGCGATCGCCGCCGCCGGCACCTCGGCGGATCACCAGCTGCGGGTCTACCAGGAGCACCTCGACGCCGGTTCGAGCGAACCCGAAGCGCTGCGCGCCGTGGTCGACTGGCTCATCGCCACCACCCGTGCCGACACCATCGCGCCGTAACCGGCGCCGCACCCGCCGGCGGTGCTGGCAAAACGCCCACGTGCCGCATATGTCAGCGGCGCCACCGCCGCGGGGAACCGATGTCCGACCTCGACCGCATCGACGACGCGATCAAGGCCCTCGCCCGGGGCCGCATGGTGATCGTCGTCGACGACGACGACCGCGAGAACGAGGGCGATCTGATCCTCGCCGCCGAGCGCGCGACGCCCGAGCAGATCGCCTTCATGATCCGCCACACCAGCGGCATCCTGTGCACGCCCTTGACCACCGACCACGCCAAGCGGCTCAGGCTCGAGCCGATGGTCAACGCCAACGACGCGCCCTTGGGCACCGCCTTCACGGTCTCGGTCGACTACCGCCACGGGCTCACCACCGGCATCTCGGCGGAGGAGCGCAGCGCCACCGTGCGCGCGCTCGCCAACAACAACTGCGGGGCGGAGGACTTCGTCCGCCCGGGCCACGTCTTCCCGCTGTTGGCGCGGGACGGCGGCGTGCTGATCCGCTCGGGCCACACCGAGGCCGCGGTCGACCTCGCCCGCCTCGCCGGGGCCGCGCCGGTGGGCGTCATCGGCGAGCTCGTCAACGACGACGGCAGCGTCAAGCGGCTCGGCGACTGCCGCGCCTTCGCCGCCGAGCACGACCTCGCGATCGTCTCGATCGCCGATCTGATCGACTACCGCCAACGCCGCGAGCACCTGGTCGAGCGGGTGACCCAGTTCGACGTCCAGACCGCCCACGGCCCGGCGACCGCCTACGTCTACCAGACCCCGTTCGACCCGCTGCAGCAGGTGGCGCTGGTCTTCGGCGACGTCGTCAACGGCTCGCCGGTGCTGGCGCGCATCCACCGCGAGCAGGTGATCGCCGATCTCTTCACCGCCGAGGTCGCGGGCGGGCCGGCGCGCCGCGCGCTCGCCCGCATCGCCAAGGAGGGCCGCGGCGTGCTGGTCTATCTCAGGGACGGCCTCGCCGTGCCGCCGCGCGAGCCCGAGCCCGCCGGCGACCACGACGACGAGGGCCACGGCAGCGCCCAGGCCCGGCGCGACCGCTGGCGCGAGGTCGGCGTCGGCGCCCAGATCCTGCGCGATCTGGGGGTGCACGCGATCCGGCTGTTGACCACCAGCCAACGCCAGTACGTCGGGCTCGGCGGCTTCGGCATCGAGATCTCGACGACCGAGCCGCTGGAGTGAGGCGGGTAGCGGTGGGGTAGGGGGACGCCGTCGCCCCGCGGTCAGCCGAGCCGGCGGAAGGGATGCGCCGGGTAGGTGCCGAGCACGCGCAGCTCGTCGGAGAAGAAGCCCAGCTCCTCCAGGGCGTTGGCGAGCGGCGTCTGGTGCGGGTGGCCGATGACGTCGGCGTAGAACCGGGCCTGGTTGAAGTCGGCTTCGACGTAGCTCTCCAGCTTGGTCATGTTGACGCCGTTGGTGGCGAAGCCGCCGAGCCCCTTGTAGAGCGCCGCCGGCACGTTGCGGACGCGAAAGACGAAGGTGGTGACGCAGGGCCCGACGTCGAGCGGCGGCAGCCAGGGCTCGGCGGCGAGGATGACGAAGCGGGTGGTGTTGTGCTCGGCGTCCTCGACGTCGCTGTCGATGACGTCGAGGGCGTAGATCTCGGCGGCGAGGACCGAGGCGATGGCGCCGTGCCCCGGCCGGCGCTCCGCGGCCACCATCCGCGCCGCGCCGGCGGTGTCGGCGTGGACCACGGGCTCGAGCCCACGGCTGTGGAGGTAGCGCCGGCACTGACCGAGCGCCTGCTCGTGGCTGTGGACGTGGGTGAGCTGGGCGAGCCGGGTGCCGTGCGGCGCCACCAGCTGGTGGTTCACCCGCAGGAAGGTTTCGCCGACGATGTGCAGGTTGCCCTGCGGCATCAGGGTGTGGATGTCGGCGACGCGGCCGGCCACCGAGTTCTCGATCGGGATCATGGCGAGATCGACGTCGCCCTCGCGCACGGCGGCGAAGGCGTCCTCGAAGGAGGCCTGCGCCACCGCTTCGAGGGTCGGGAAGGTCTCGCGGCAGGCGAGGTGCGAATAGGCCCCGGCGGTGCCCTGAAACGCCACCTTGCGGGCCTGCTCCAGCGGGCTCACCGCCGTTCTCCGGCGGGCCGCCGGGCGAGGCGGCGCCGCGCGGCCTCGAGGTCCTCGGGGGTGTCGACCCCCGGCGGGGCGTGGTCGATGCGGCGGACCCCGATGCTCATCCCGGCCTCGAGCGCGCGCAGCTGTTCCAGCCGCTCGCGCCGCTCGAGCGGGCTCGGCTCCAGATCGCAGAAGCGTTCGAGCGCGTCGCGGCGGTAAGCGTAGATGCCGACATGGTGCTGGAGCGGGCCGCGCCCCGCCGGCGCCGGGGCGCGGGTGAAGTAGAGCGCGCGGCCGCGGGTCTCGGCGGTGTCGACGAAGCTGACGACGGCCTTCACCACGTGCGGGTCGTCGCGCTCGCGGGCGTCGTCGGTGGGCACGACCAGCGTGCCGATGTCGCAGCCGTCCGCCACCACCGGCTCGATGGCGCGGACGAGGTCGGCCGGGATCGCCTCCGGCATGTCGCCCTGCAGGTTGACGACGACGTCGAAGGCGCGGACCGGGTCGATCTCGTCGGCGGCCGCCAGCACCCGGTCGGTGCCCGAGGGCAGCGCCGGGTCGGTGAGAACGGCGCGACCGCCGGCGTTCTCGACGGTGAAGGCGATCTCGGGGTCGGCGGCGGCGACCACGACCGGGCCCAGGTCGGCCTCCAGCCCGCGCTGCAGGACGTGGAGGATCATCGCCACGCCCGCGATCTCCAACAGCGGTTTCCGCGGCAAGCGGGTCGCGGCGAGGCGCGACGGGATGACGACGAGGGCTCGCGGTTCGGCGGACATGCGGCTTCGTGACCGACCTGGTGGGCTGGCGCCGCCCGGACGACGGGACGATGTCCCAACTTGACACGTCGCATGGCGGTCCGCAAACGACCCCGCGGGCGAACGCGGGCGGCGGCGCGGCGTCGCGAACGAGACGAGAGAGACGGCATGGCGGGAGCGCTCGAAACGAACAAAGTCATCGCCGCGGTGCTTACCGCCGGGGTGATCTTCGTCGGTGCGAGCGTGCTGTCCGATCTGTTGTACCACCCGACCGAGCTGGCCGAGCCGGCCTATCCCGTCGTCACCGAAGAGGCGACCGACGTCGCCGAGGCCGAGGCGGAACCGCAAGTGGAGCCGCTGCCGGTGCGGCTGGCGTCGGCCTCCGCGGCCGACGGCGAGGGCGCCTTTCGCGCCTGCGCGGCCTGCCACAACGTCGAGCAGGGCGGCGCCCACCTGGTCGGCCCCAACCTCTGGGACATCATCGGCGCCGAGATCGCGGCGAAGGACGGCTTCGGCTATTCCGACGCGCTCGCCGGCAAGGACGGCGAGTGGACCTACGACAAGATGGACGCCTGGCTCGAAAACCCGAGCGAGTGGGCGCCGGGGACCTCGATGAGCTACGCCGGCATCAAGGATCCCCAGGATCGCGCCGACATGCTCGCCTATCTGCGCTCGCTCGCCGACCAGCCCGAGCCCCTGCCCGAACCCGAGAGCGCCGCCGACGGCGAGGCCGCGGCCGGGGCCGAGGGCGAGACCGAGACCGCGGCCGCCGAAGACGCCGCCGAGGGCGACGGCGACCGCACCACGGCGCCGGAGGCCGAGACCACGACGGCGGCGGCGACCGACGACGCCGTCGAGACAGGGGACGCCGCGTCGACCGCCGACGGGGCGGCCGACGGTGCCGACGGTGCCGACGGTGCCGCCGAGGCGGTCGCCGAGACGGAGGCGGGCGAGCCGGCGGAGGCCGCGGCCGACGGCGCCGACGCGCGCGACCCGGAGACGGCGGCCGCCACCGACGGCGCGGACGCGGCCGGCGAGACCGGCGGCGATCCGTTGGTCGAGCGGGTGGCGGCGGCGACGGTCGCCGACGGCGAGAGCGCCTTTCGGGCGTGCTCGGCCTGCCACACCGTCGAGCAGGGCCGGCCCCACCGCGTCGGCCCGAACCTCTGGGGGATCGTCGGCGCCGACATCGCCGCCAAGGAGGGCTTCGGCTATTCCGACGTGCTCGCCGGCAAGGAGGGCGAGTGGACGCTGGCCAAGCTCGACGCCTGGCTGGAGAACCCGATGGCCTGGGCCGAGGGCACGACGATGGCCTACGCCGGCCTGCAGGATCCCGAGGCGCGCGCGGCGGTGATCGCCTATCTGCGCTCGCTCGACGACGAGCCCGTCCCGCTGGAGCAGGCGGCGGCCAGCGGCGACTGAGCCCGCACCGTGGTCGACCGCCGGGACGTCGCGCTCGCCCACCGCCTCGCCGACGCCGCCGGCGCCGCCATCCTGCCGCATTTCCGCCGGCTCGACGGCGTCGAGGTCAAGCCCGACGCCACCCCGGTGACCGCCGCCGATCACGCCGCCGAGGCGGCGATCCGTCGCCTGCTCGCCACCGAACGTCCCGACGACGGGGTGCTCGGCGAGGAGTTCGACGACGTCGTCGCCCGCAACGGCCGGCTCTGGGTGCTCGACCCGATCGACGGCACCAAGGCCTTCACCGCCGGCAAGCCGACCTTCACCACGCTGATCGCGCTGTTCGAGGACGGCGCGCCGGTGCTGGGCGTGATCGATCAGCCCTACAACCGCGAGCGCTGGGTCGGCCACGACGGCGGAGCGTGGTTCAACGGCCGCCCGCTCGCCACCCGCCGCGGCACGCCGCTCGCCCGCGCCGTCGTTTCCTCGACCGCGCCCGAGCTGTTCGAGGCCGAAGCCGACCGTGCCGCCTTCGCGCGGGTGGAGCGGGAGGTGGCCTATCTGAGCTGGGGCGGCGACGCCTACGCCTACGGCCTCCTGGCCATGGGCTGCGTCGACCTGATCGTCGAGATGCAGCTCAAGCCGTTCGATCTCGGCCCGCTGGCCCCGATCGTCGAGGGCGCCGGCGGGCGGATCACCGACTGGCGCGGCCGGCCGCTCGGCCTCGCGAGCGACGGCCGCATCTGCGCCGGCGGCGACGCCGACCTGCACGCCGCGACCTTGGCGCGCCTCGCCGGTTGAACCGCCGTTCAGGCGGGCTGCCCTTTCCTTGCGGGCGTCGCGGTGTCACTTCTCGCGCGTCACACCGGGGGAGCCGTCCATGCTGCGCGTCGTCCGCCTATCCGCGCTCGCGCTCGTCGCCGCGACCGTCGCCACCGCCGCGCCGGCGGCCGAGCCGCGCCACGGCGC
>JAAAPF010000143.1 GCA_009908425.1 Alphaproteobacteria bacterium | reverse complement strand
GCCTTGAAGCGGCCGGGACTGACGACGACGACGTGCACGCCGGCTCAGCCGAGCGCGCGCTGCGGCTCCACCGGCTCGCGCACCGGCGCGGTCCAGAGCTTCTCCAGGTTGTAGAAGTCCCGGGTTTCCGGCTTGAACAGATGGACGATGACGTCACCGGTGTCGATCAGCACCCAGTCGGCGTCGCCGCCCCCTTCGGCGGCGACGCCGCGGTAGCCGGCCGCCTTCAGGCGCTCGAGCAGCTTGTCGGCCATCGCGGCGATATGGCGCTGGGAGGTTCCGGAGGCGACGATCATCGCGTCCGCGAAGGCGGTCTTGCCGGCGAGATCGATGGTGACCGGGTCGACCGCTTTGTCGTCATCGAGCGAGCGTTCGATGAGGTCCAAAAGCGTGCGCTCGGGCAACGGCACGCTGTCAGCCTGGTTCGTCAATCTTCCTCCGTCATGCGCTCCGGACACCACCGGCCTTCCGCCCTGATGGCGGAACTCGCGGCCGGATGCGTCCGCAAACGCAACAGGCACCAAGCGGGCGGCGCCGCGCTCACCAGCCCCGACAGGTCCTCACCGGTCCAGCGGGCACCGGCGAACCGGTGGGCGGCGACACTCGCCAACGCACTGTAGAGATAAGGGTCGCGATCGAAAACCGCAATCGGCAGCCGGCGGACCAGCTGCTCCCAGCGGCGCCAGCGGTGCAGCGTCACCAGGTTGTCGGCGCCCATCATCCAGACGAAGCCGATCTCGGCGAAACGCGCCTGCAGCCGCGCGACGGTGTCGACGGTGTAGTGGGTCCCGAGGCGGGCCTCCAGGTCGGTGACCCGGATCCGCGGGTCGGTGGCGACCGCTTCGGCGCGCGCCAGCCGCTTGTCGAACGGCGCGGTGTCGCGCTTCGGCTTGAGCGGGTTCTGCGGCGCGACCAGCCACCACACCTGATCGAGCCCGAGCCGCTTCAGCGCTTCGCGCGAGATCCGCAGGTGCCCGCCGTGCGCGGGGTTGAACGAGCCGCCGAGCAGCCCCACCCGCAGCCGCCGGGGCACGGCGGCGGGCGCGCCCGGCGGCGGCGGCACCAACCGCTGGCGCACCACCGGTCGCCTGAGCGGTCGCACGCCCGGGATCATCGTGGTCGTCAGGCCGGCCGGGTCTGACCGGTGCCGCGCACGCGATAGTTGAAGCTGGTGAGCTGCTCGACCCCGACGGGTCCGCGCGCGTGCATCCGCCCGGTGGCGATGCCGATCTCCGCGCCCATGCCGAACTCGCCGCCGTCGGCGAACTGGGTCGAGGCGTTGTGGAGCACGATCGCGCTGTCGATCTCGGCGAGGAAGCGCTCCGCCGCGGCGTCGTCGCCGGTGACGATGGCGTCGGTGTGGTGCGAGCCGTAGGCGTCGACGTGGGCGATGGCGGCGTCGAGGCCGTCCACCACCTTCACCGCCAGGATGGCGTCGAGGTACTCGGCGGACCAGTCCTCCTCGCTCGCCGGCGCCGCCGACGGGTGGATCGCCCGGGTCGCCTCGCAGCCCCTGAGGGCGCAGCCGGCTTTCTCGAGCGCGGTGAGGACCCGGGGCAGGAGCGTCTGCGCGGCCGCGCGGTCGACCAGGAGCGTCTCCGCCGCGCCGCAGATGCCGGTGCGGCGCATCTTGGCGTTGACGGCGATGGCCTCGGCCATCGCGGGCTCGGCGCCCTCGTGCAGGTAGACGTGGCAGACGCCGTCGAGATGGGCGAAGACCGGCATGCGGGCCTCGGTCTTGACGCGTTCGACCAGCGAGCGCCCACCCCGCGGCACCACGACGTCGATGAACTCGTCCATCGCCAGCATGGCCCCGACCGCGGCGCGGTCGGTGGTCGGCACCAGCTGGATGGCGTCGCCCGGCAGCCCGGCCGCCGCCAGCCCCTCGGCCAGGGCCGCGGCGATCGCCTGCGCGCTGTGGAAGCTCTCCGAGCCGCCGCGGAGGATCGCGGCGTTGCCGGCCTTCAGACACAGCCCGCCGGCGTCGGCGGTGACGTTGGGACGGCTCTCGTAGATCACCCCGACCACGCCCAGCGGTACCGCCACGCGCTCGATCGTCAGGCCGTTGGGGCGCTTCCAGGCCGCCAGCACGCGGCCGACCGGATCGTCGAGCTCGGCGATGTCGTCGAGACCGCGGGCCATCGCCTCGACGCGCGCGGGGTCGAGTCGGAGGCGGTCGAGCAGGGCGCCGGCGAGCCCCTTGCGCTGGGCGTCGGCGAGGTCGCCGGCGTTGGCGGCCACGATGGCGTCGGCCCGGGCCCGGATGGCGCCGGCGGCGGCGCGGAGCGCGCGATCCTTCTGCGCCCGCGGCGCGAGCGCGAGCCGGCGCGCGGCGGCACGGGCGCGCCGGCCGAGCTCCTCCATCCGTCGGTTCAGATCGGTGTCGTGGTCGAGCACCGTCGCCATGAGCTCGCTCCCGAGAGCCACAAAGGGAAGCAGCGCTAGCATGCCGGCCCTGCAGCGTGAAGCCGTGCGCCCGCCGGCAGGGCGCGCTAGAGCGCGTCCCGTTCAAGTTGACCGAGCCACCCGCACACCCCGCCCGGCCACCCAGGTTATCGTGCTCATGGGCGGCCGGGCGGGGTGTGCGGGTGGGTTCGCCTAAGTGGGACGCGCGCTACCGACGCCGCGACCTCCACCGGAGAGCCGACCGTGCCGCAGCCGCCCCCCGCCAAGACCGCCCTCGCCGCCGCGTTGCTCGCCGTCGCCGCGGCGGCGATGTTCGCGGTGCCGGCCGGCTGGGAGCCCGCGGACTGGCGCGCGCTGGTGACCGTGCTCACCGCCATCGCCTTCTGGGCGACGGCGCTGCTGCCCGAGGACCTCACCGGCCTCGCCTTCTTCACCGCCGCGATGGTGCTGGCGATCGCGCCCGCCGAGGTGGTCTTCGCCGGCTTCGCGAGCGCCGCCGTGTGGCTCGTCTTCGGCGGGCTGGTGATCGGCGCCGCGGTGGGCGACACCGGGCTCGACCGGGTCATCGCGGCGCGCTTTCGCCCGCTCTTTCAAGGCTCCTACGCCCGCTGCGTCGCCCTCACCGTCGCGCTCGCCCTCGCCCTGGCGTTCCTGGTGCCGTCGACGATGACGCGGGTCGTGCTGCTGGCGCCGGTGGTGACCGCCCTCGCCCGCGAGCTCGGCTACGCCCGCGGCGAGCGGGGCTACACCGGTCTCGCGCTCGCCGCGATCTTCGCCAGCTACTACCCGGCGGTGACCATCCTGCCGGCGGCGGTGCCCACCGTCACCCTGGTCGGCGCGGCCGAAGCGCTGCACGGCGAGCGGCTGACCTACGCCGCCTTCCTCGCCACCCACGGCCCCGTCCTCGGCGTGCTCAAGGCGGGGCTGATCGTGGCGGTGCTGGTCCGCCTGTTCCCCGCCGGCCCGCCGGCGCCGGCGCCGCCGCGCCCGGTCGCGGCCGACCCCCGCCGGCGCCGGCTGGCGGCGCTCATGGTGGCGGGCCTGGCGCTGTGGGTCACCGACGCGGTCCACGGCGTCTCGCCGGCGTGGGTCGCGCTCGGGCTCGGCCTGATCTGCGTGCTGCCGGGCGTGGGCGTGCTCGCGCCCGCGGACCTGCAGCAGAAGGTCAACCTGCGCCCGGTGTTCTACGTCGCCGCCATCCTCGGCGTCGGCGCGGTGGTGGCGGACACCGGTGCGGGCGGCGACGCGGTGCGCGCGCTCACCGCCGCGGGCTGGCTCGCGCCCGGGCGCGACGGCGCCAACACCCTGGTCCTCGCCGCCGGCGCGCTCGCCACCGGCGCGCTCGCCACCATGCCCGGGATCGCCGCCGTGCTGGTGCCGCTGGCCGGCGACGTCGCCGCCGCCACCGAGATGACCCTCGACGCCGTCTTCCGCGCCTACGTCCTGGGCTACGCCACCGCCTTTCTGCCCTATCAGGTGCCGCCGATGATCGTCGGCCTCGGCCTCGCCGGCGTCCCGGTCGCCACCGCGGCGCGGGCGACGCTGACCCTCGCCGCGGTCTCCGTCGTCGTCACCTGGCCCTTGTCGATCGTATGGTGGCGGCTGATCGGCTGAGGGTGGCGCGCGAAGGGGCCGGCCATGGAGCAGCGTTTGAGCCTCGTCACCCTGGGCGTGGCCGACCTCGCCGCCGCCCGCGCCTTCTACGCCCGGCTGGGCTGGCGCGAGGCGGCGGCGAGCGACGACGCCATCGCCTTCTTCGACCTCGGCGGCTTCGCCCTCGCGCTGCACGCGCGCGCGGCGCTCGCCGCCGACGCCCGGGTGCCCGCCGCCGGCGACGGCTTTCGCGCGGTGACCTTCGCCCACAACGTCCGCACCCGCGCCGCCGTCGACGCCACCCTGGCCGAGGCGGCGGCCGCCGGCGGCACCCTCGTGAAGGCGGGCGAGCCGGCGACCTGGGGCGGCTATTCCGGCTACTTCGCCGATCCCGACGGCCATCTCTGGGAGGTCGCGCACAACCCCTTGCTCCCGCTCGACGCGTCCGGTCGGTTCACTCTCGCGTGAGGTCCTTGAACATCACGAACGCGTCGACGTAGCCCGCCCGCGGGTGGCGAAAGGCGCCCGGCAGCCGCCCGACGACGGCGAAGCCGAGGCTCTGCCACGCCCGCAGCGCACGGCCGTTGGTGACGACCACGAGGTTGAACTGCATCGCCCGGAAGCCGCGGGCGCGTGCCTGCTCCAGCGAGTGCCGGCACATCGCGCGTCCGATTCCCCGGCCCTCGGCCCAGGGTGCCGTGACGTAGCCGCAATTGGCGACGTGATCGCCGGGGCCGAGCTTGTTGGCGGCGAGGTAGTAGGTGCCGACGACGCCCGCCGCCGCCTCGGCGACGAACACCGCGTGCTCGCCGCGGCACCAGAACGCCAGCGCCTCGTCGCGGCGCCAGTCGGTCGGCAGGGCGTAGGTCTCGCCGGCCCGCAGGACGGGCTCGAGCAGCGCCCACAGGGCGTCGCCGTCGGCCGCGGTGGCCGGGCGCACGTGCAGCGGCGCGGACATGGCGGCCTCCCTCGACACGGCGGCCCTACCGGTTCAAGCAAGATCGCGCGCCGTCGCCAAGGAGACCGCGATCCTCCGCCCCGCCCTCGCCGCCCGGCTGTTTCCGACCGTCGTCTTCCACGGCCCCGACGAGCGCCCCGCGGTCGCGCTCACCCTCGACGACGGCCCCGACCCCGCGACCACCCCCGCGCTCCTCGACACGCTGGATCGGCTCGCCGTCCGCGCGACGTTCTTCCTGATCGGCGAGCGCGCCGCCGCCGCCCCCGAGCTGGTCGCCGAGATCGCCGCACGCGGCCACGAGATCGGCCACCACATGTGGAAGGACCGGGCGAGCGCGCGGCTGGAGCCGGCCGAGCTGGTCGCCGCCATGGACCGCACGCTCGCCGCCCTCGCCCCGGTCGCGCGGCCGCGCTGGCTGCGGCCGGGGCTGGGCGCGCCGACCGAGCGGCTGGTGGCCGAAGCCGAGGCGCGCGGGATGCGGGTGGTGGTGGGCGACGTCCCGCCGCTCGACACCCACGTCCCCTTCCCTCGCCTCGTCGCCGCCTACACCGCCCGCATGGCCAAGCCCGGCGCCATCCTCACCGTCCACGACGCCGGCGCGCGCGGGGTGCGGGCGCGCGCCATCCTCGGCCGGCTGGTGCCGACACTGCGCCGCCGCGGCCTGGCGCCGCTGACGCTCGGCGAGCTCGTGCCTTGACGCTCGCGCCGGGCGCCGCGACCTCGACGCCATGAACACGCTGACGCTGGCGCTGCTCTACGCCACGCTCGCCGGGGCGACGATCCCGCTCGGCGGCCTCACCGCGCGGGTCGAGCACTTCCGCCGGGAATGGCTGGAGCGCGAGTTCCGCCACGGCGTCATCGCCTTCGGCGGCGGCGTGCTGCTCGCGGCCGTGGCGCTGGTGCTGGTGCCGGAGGGCACCCATCACCTCTCCCCCGGGGCGAGTGCGGCGGCGCTCGGCCTCGGCGGCGTCGTCGCCATGCTCGCCGACCGGGCGATCGAACGCCGCGGCGGCGCCGGCGCGCAGCTGATGGCGCTGCTCTTGGACTACGTCCCGGAAGCGATGGCGCTGGGGGCGGCACTGGCGACCGACCCCGCTCTCGGCCTGCTGTTGGCGCTGTTGATCGCGCTGCAGAACTACCCCGAGGGCTTCAACGCCTATTGCGAGCTGCGCGACGGCGCCGGCATCGCGTCCGGGCGCGTGCTCGCCGGGCTGACCGCGGCCGTGCTCCTCGGCCCGCTCGCCGCCGTGATCGGCCTCGCCGTGCTGGCCGACGCCCCGGCGGCGCTCGGCGTCGTCATGCTCGCCGCCGCCGGCGGCATCCTCTACCTCACCTTCCAGGACATCGCGCCGCAGGCCAAGCTCGACTGCGACTGGGGCCCGCCGCTCGGCGCCGTCCTCGGCTTCCTCGTCGGCATGGTCGGCCATCAGCTGATCGGCTGAGCCTCAGCGCTTGCGCAACAGCAACAGCCCGTCGGCGATCGGCACCAGCGTCATCGCGCAGTCCGCGTCGTCGCGCGCCGCGCGCGCGGTCCGGCGTAGCGCCTCGACCTGGCGCGCGTCGTCGTCGCCGTCCGCCGCCACCGCGCCGCCCCAGAACAGGTTGTCCATGGCGATCAGCCCGCCCGGGCGGACCAGGCGGCGGGCCTGGTCGAGATAGCGCGGGTAGAGCTTCTTGTCGGCGTCGACGTAGACCAGATCGACCGCGCCCGCCTCCGGTCCGGCGAGCAGGCCGTCGAGGCTGTCCGCGGCGAGACCGAGGCGACGCTCGATCCTGCGGGCGACGCCGGCCTCGGCCCAGTAGCGGTCGCCGAGGCCGTCCCAGTCGGTGGTGTCGAGGGTGATCAGCCGGCCGTCGTCGGGCAGCGCCAGCGCCATCGCGAGCGCGCCGTAGCCGGTGAAGGTGCCGACCTCGACCACCAGCCGGGCGCCGGTGAGCTCGACCAGAAAGGCCAGGAGCTCGGCCTGACCCGCCGCGGTCTGCATCGTCCGCTCGGCGAGCGCCTGGGTGGCCTCCTCCAGGCGGTCGAGCACCGGGTGGCGGCGCGAGGCCTCCGCCCGGCGCCAGCGCTCGACGGCGGGCGGTAGGCTGAGCAGGTCTTCGGGCATCGCGGGGGCTCCGGCGCGTCGGTGACGCCGCGAGCCTATCGCGTCGCCCGCCGCGACGCGATGTTCAGGCCGGCTGGGCGAGCGTCTTGGCCGCGTCCAGCACGGCCTCGGCGTGGCCGGGCACCTTCACCTTGCGCCAGACCTCCCGGATGGTGCCGTCCGCTCCGACCAGGAAGGTCGAGCGGTCGACCCCCATGTATTTCTTGCCGTACATCGCCTTCTCGACCCAGGCGCCGAGCGCTTCGACCAGGCCGCCCTCCTCGTCGGAGAGCAGCGGGAAGTTGAGCTCGTGCTTGGCCTTGAACTTGTCGTGGCTGGCGACCGGGTCCTTGGAGAGGCCGACCACCGGCACGCCCGCCGCCTCGAACTCGCCCATCAGGGCCTTGAAGGCGTTGGCCTCCTTGGTGCAGCCGGAGGTGTCGTCCTTGGGATAGAGGTAGAGGACGAAAGGTTTGCCGGCGAGGTCGGCCTTGGTCATCCGGCCGCCGCCGTCGCTCGGCAGGTCGAAATCGGGAAGCGGGTCACCCACGGCCACGGTCATCGCACATCCTCCAGCTCGCATCCTGACCCGGCTCAGATCGCGCGGCCGCCGCCCGGGTCAAGAGGTCGCGGGCGCGGTTTCCTCGGGCAGGAAGGGACCGACGCGGCGGGCGAAGAGGGCCGCCACCTCCGCCTCGTCGGCCTCGAGCTCGCGGGTCAGCGTGGTGATGTCGATGCAGGCCTGATCGTCCTCGAGCGCGGCCTGCGCGGCGGCCAACAGCGCCGCCTGCAGCGCTTCGGGGGCGGCGGCGGGGTCGAAGCGGGCGTCGACGGTGACGCGCACCACCGCGGCGAGCGCGTGGTTCAACCGCAGCGCCCGCACCAGGCGCGCCGCCTCGGCGCCGTCGAGCAGCCCGAGGCGGCCGGCCTCGCGGAAGACGTCCTCGGTGGTGCGGTGCAGGAGTTCACGGTGGGCGCGGGCGTGGGCGAGGACGAGGTACTGGGCGAGGAACTCCATGGTCACCACCCCACCCGGATGATGCTTGAGCTCGAAGGGTTCCCGCCGGCCGTGCTCGCGGAAGACCCGCGCCCGCATCGCCGCGACGTCGCGGGCGAGCGCATCCGGCTCGCGCGCGGTGCTGAGAACGTCGTCGATGATCGCCTCGAGCTCGCGGCGGAGACCGGCGTCGCCGGCCACCGCGCGGGCGCGGGTGAGGGCTTGATGCTC
>JAAAPF010000355.1 GCA_009908425.1 Alphaproteobacteria bacterium | reverse complement strand
CCCACGCCGCCGGCCGGCTCCCGCCGTGGCGACGGCGTCGACGTCGCCGGAGCCGTCCCGACGGGTCCGTTTGATCGCCTGGGCGCTGCCGCTCGGGACGTTGGTCGTCGGCGGCGCCCTGGCAGCCGCCCTGGTGGTGGCGCCGGCGCCGCTACGCCAGCGGATCGCCGACGTCATCGCGCCCGACACCGCCGCGCCACCGGACCCTACGGTCGCCGGCGGCGCCCCGCCGGCCTCCGAATTCGGGCCGACCGGCAGGGGCGAAGCCGAGGCGGCGGCCGACCGCCCGATCACGGTCGAGACGTCGCCGTCGGTGGCTGCGCCCGAGGCATCGCCGGGCGAGGCGCCGCGGCCGTCGGGCGAGGCATCGCCGGCGGCAGGGGAAGCCACCGGCGGCGACGCCTCGTCCGACCCCGCCGCCGTCACCCCGGCGCTGGAGCCGAGCGGGCCCGAGCGCCGCGAGGGCCCCGCTGCGGCGCTGCCCGCGGCCGCCACTGTCGGCGACGCCGCGGCGCCGGACGGCGAGGTCTCCGCCGCGTCGCCGCACGGCGACGTCTCCACCGAGCCCCGCCAAGACGACGCCGGCATCGCATCGACGTCCGCGGCCGATCCAGCCGGCGCCGAAACCGCCCCGGACACCGCCCCTTCGCCACCCGCCTCCGGTGGCGGCGGCGAGCCGGTGTCGCGCGGCGCCGAGGCCGTCGCGTCCGCGCCCACGGTCGCGCGACCCGAGCCCCCGCGCCTCGCCGCCGTCACCGAACCGGAGCGTGGATCCGACGCGCGGACGGTACCGGCCGCAGCCGCGGGTGGTGAACCCGGAACCGCGGCGGCGGACCAGGCGGGGCCTCTCGGGCCCGGCGCCGCCGACACCCGCGTCGTCCTGCATTTTCCGCCGAGCGCTGCCGCCGTCGCCGGGCGCGCGGCGGCGAGCTTGCGGTCCGCCGGCGTCGGCGAAGCCACGACGGCACCGGCACGGTTCAACGTCAGCCGGACCAACGTCCGCTACTACCGCCCGGAATACGGCGAGGTCGCCCGCGGCGTCGCCCAACTGGTGGGCCGTCACCTCGCCGGCCCGCCGGTGGCGACGCGGGATTTTACCGACTTCCGCCCGCTGCCGTCGCCCGGCACGATCGAGGTTTGGCTGGCCGGTTCCATCGATGCGCCGCCGTCGGCGTCGCCGCCGGCGGGCGCGACGACGGCGACCGCGGACGCCGCCGAGCGGGAGCGCTTGGAGGACGAGGTCACCCGGATGTTGCGCTCGCGGCTGCAGGAGCTTCAACAGCGCTGAGGCTCGCTCGCCGGCGCGAGGTGCCGCCACGGGGCCCGCCGGCGTGGAGCCGGGCCGCAAAAGGGCGATGGAATGCCGCGGGCTCGCGGCGCGTCGACCGAGGGAGGTCGGTTTGTGAGAAACCTGAATGAAAAGTCGGAAGTTCGCGTCGTCGATATCGGCCTTGATCCTCGCCGCCCAACTCGGCAGCCCGCTGGCGGCGGCGGAACCGACCGTCGAACAGCTCGGCCGGATCGAGGCTTTCCTGGCGGACAACGATGTCGCCGGCCTACGGGCCTATATCGACCGCAACCCCGAACTGCTGGAGGGCGACACCGAAATGGCGCGCCTGCTGCGGGAGTTCCTGCGGGAATCGGGCGAGCTGCCGGGCTATCTGGGCTATCGGGACGACGCGCCGGGCGTGAGCGAGCCGGGCGCCCAGCTCGACGAACTCGCACCGGGGGCGGGCATCTACTGAGCCGCGCCCGGGGCCGGCGTCGCCACGCCCGGGGACGGCGGCGATGAGCCGGGCGGTCGCGCGCCCCGCGCCGGCGGAACCGACGCGCCGCCAAGCCCGCCATCGGCTGGCACTGGTAGTGGATCCGCGCTTTCCGGGCGGCACCAGCGTCGCGGCGGCGGCGGAGATGCGGGCTCTCGCCGAGGTCGTCGATCTGCGCGTGGTGGCGCTCGAGACGGCGATGTTCGGCGGCCGCGCGGTCCATCCGTCGATCGAGGCCGCGCTCGCGGATCACGGTCTCGACCTCGACCGGCAGCCGGCGGTGGTCCACGCCGACACCATCGTCGTGCACAACCCGTCCTGTCTGCGCTTCGACGACGCCTTGAACGTGCGGATGAGCTGCGCGCGAGCGGTGGTCGTCACCCACGAGAACTTCCTGCGTCCGAACGGCGCGGAGGCCTTCGACGTCGCGGCCTGCCTCGCGCTGCTGGAGACGACGCTGGTCTGCGCCGAGCGGGTGCTCGCGCCCGTGTCCCCGTACAACCGCCGCACCGTGGCGGATTGGCTCGCACGGGAGGAGCGGGAATGGGCGCTGGCGCCGTACGACTGGTTCAACATCGTCGACCTCGAGCCGCGACCGCCGACGCCTGTTCCGCGCGACCGCCGCGGCCGTCATTCGCGCCCCGGCTTCGAGAAGTTCCCGTCCTTCGAGGTCATGCGGGCGCATTTTCCGCCGCACGCCGAGGCCTGCATCATCCTCGGCGGCGACGGCCTGCTGCTGGAGCCGGCCGCGATCCCGCCGCACTGGGACGTCCGCCGCTTCGGCGTCGGTGAGGTCGCCGGGTTCCTGGGCGAGATCGACTTCTTCGTGTACTTCACCAACCCGCTGTGGCGGGAGAGCTTCGGCCGTGTCGTCGCCGAGGCCATCGCCGCCGGCAAGGTGGTGATCACCGATCCCGCGACCGCGACCAGCTTCGGCGACGCGGTGATCGCCTGCGACGGCGCCGGCGACGACGTCGACCGGATCATCGCCGAGCTGGTCGCCGCGCCCGCACGTTACGCCGAGATCGTCGCCCGGGCGCAGGAGGGGCTCACCGCGTTTCGCCCGGAGGCGTTCGTCACCCGGGTGCTCGAGCAGCTCCCGCCCGCCGACGCGTCGCACCGTGCTGTGGTGTGAGACCGCGGGCGGCGACGCCCGCGACCTCGAAGACCTGGCGGTGTTCTTGAGCCAGCTCGACGGCTTGGACATCGCCGGCGCCGTCCACGTACGCTCGGTGCCCGGCGGTCTGAACCGCAACGCCCAGTTCGACCTCGCGCCGTACCTGCGCGACGAGCCGATGGCCGCCGACGACGGGCTGGTCGTCCTCGGGGCGCACCGGCTCGAGGACCAAAAGCTCGCGGATCTGCGCCGGCTGGCGGGTGGTGAGCCCCGGCGGTGCCTCGCTTTCGGCAGTTTTGCCCGGCGTCAGGCGATCGTGTCGGCCACCGCCAAGCTCTCCTACGTGCTGGGCCGCGACCCCGAAGTGGTCGATCTGGGCGAGGCGGGCGCGATCCCCGGTGACGTCGGGGCGTCGGCGCCGGTGTTCGGCGTCGCCCGTCGCGCCGCGCCGGCGTCCGCGACGCCCCCACGGCTGCTGGTCGTCGGCGCGGGCGGTGGCGACGGCCGGCAACTCGCCGGGCTCGGGGCGCTGGCGCTGGCGCGCTCGCTGCGCGCCGCCGTGCTCACCGACGGCCAAGCCAAACGCGACCGGCTCGCCGCCCGCGGCCGAGGTCTGCCCCCGTTCTACCACTACGGCGAGATCCTACCGGCGAGCCTGGCCGCGCGCGTCGACGTCTGCGCGCTGTTCGTGCCGCTCCAGAAGAACTACCGCCTGCAGTGCCTGGTCGCGGACCTCGCCGTCTCCGGGGTGCCGCTGCTGGACTGCACCGCCGAGCACGCCCTGGTTCGCACCAACGACGCCTTCCTGCCCGGCCCGGCGGAACTCGCGACCCTGTTGCCGTTCCTGACGACGGAGGTCCTGCCCAACCTCGCCGCGCTCGGCGATCACGTCCGGGGGTCGACGACCGCCGCCCGCTTCGGCGCCGAGAGCCTGCGGGCGCGGTTGCGCGGTGCCCCCGCGGGCGAGCGCTCGGCGGCGGGGCCGGCGCCACCGCGCCGCCGGCCCACCGCGAGCGGGCCCGCGAAGCTGGTGATCATGCCGACCAACGGGGTGGGGTTGGGCCACGCCCAGCGCTGCGTCCTGATCGCCGACGAGTGCGACCGCGCCCGGCTCGACCCGGTGTTCGCGGTGTTTCCGAGCTGCGCCGGTCTGGTGAAGACCTACGGCTTCGACAGCATGCCGCTGGTCCCGCGCAGCCCGCTGCACGCCCAGAGCCACGAGAACGACCTGGCGAACTACCTGCGGCTGCGCTCGCTGGCGCGCGACGCGCGGGCGCTGGTCTTCGACGGCGGCTACATCTTCGATTCGGTCTACCGCACCATCCTCGAACGTCGCCTCCAGGGAGTGTGGATCCGCCGCGGTCTGTGGCAGGCCGAACAGGACAACACCGCGACGCTCGACCGCGAGAAGGCGTTCACGCGCGTGATCGTGCCGAACGAGGCGTTCGACGAACTCAACGTCGCGTTCTCCTACGGCGACCACGTCCACGCGGTGGGGCCGATCGTGCGGCGCGATGCGCTCGACGCCGAGCGCCGCGGGACGTTGCGGGCCCGGCTGGCGGAGCGCTACGGCGTCGCCTTCGAACGGCTCGTGGTGACCCAGCTGGGTGGCGGCGTCGCCGCCGACCGCGGCGCCCAGATCCAGGCGATCTGCGGCGTGTTGGAGCGCCGCACGGAGGTGTTGCACCTGGTGCTCGCCTGGCCGACGGCGGTCCTCGAGCCCGGCTGGTTCCGGTGGACGCGGACGCGGGTGGTCAAGACCCACCACGCCGGCGTGCTGGCGGCCGCGGCCGATCTCGGCATCACCGCCGCCGGCTACAACGCCTTTCACGAGGTGCTCTACGGCGCGCGCGCCGCCATCTTCATCCCCCAGACCGGCGCCTTCATGGACGACCAGCGGGCGCGCGCACTCGCGGCCCACGACCGCGGCCTCGCCGGGTTCGTCGAGCCCCATCAGCTGATGACTCTCGAACGGCAGATCGCGCGCCATCTCGACGGCGGCGAGGCCGAGGCGGTGCGCGGGCGGATCGCCGCGCTCGACCTGCCGGCACCCGGCAATGCCGCCGCCGCCCGCCTGATCACGGAGGTGACCGATGCAGACCCACCGCTGGAACGCGCTGCTGGCGCGGATCGTCGCCGATGACGCCGACGACCTCGGCGGCCTCACCAGCGCCTTCGACCCGCGCTATGCCCCGACCGGGCGCGACCTCATGCCGGAGATCGACGCCGTCTTGATGCCGCAGGCGGCGCTCAAGCGGGGCGATGCGGTGTGCATCGGCCTGCGGGTCGAGGGGCCGTTGGCGGACGCCGCCGATCGCGCCATGCGCCTCGCCGCCTTCGCGGCGGAACGCGACGTCGAGGTCGTCGTGCTCGCCCACGCCGACCATGTCGGGCTCGAACGGTTCGGTTTCCGGGTCGAACGCATCGTCGGCGCCACGCCCGAGCAGCGCGCGCGCTGCGAGGCGCAGATCCGGCGGCTGTGGAACATCGACCTGGTGCTGTAGCCGCCCCGCCGGGCGCAACCCGCCGGGGTCAGCGGAACCGGATCTGGCCGGCACCGCCGGGGACGTCGCGGGTGTCGTCGTCGTCGCGGCGCAGCCAACTGCCGGTGCCGGAGCGGCCGAGCACCCGGGTGTCGGCGGGCGCGCTCGGCGTGGTGGTGCCGTAGACCCGTTGCCAGCGGCCGGGCCCCGTCGCCGCCGTGCCGTCGGAGGCGTCGCTCCGGCGGTCCACCAGTCGCGCGCTGTCGGGGCGGCCGAGGCCGTGTTTCGACGGCGGGGTGATCTCGCCGTCCTTGCCCCAGCGGGCGAACACCTTGCGGGCATAGGCCTGGCCGCGCCACGGCGTGCCGCTGTGGTAGCGGCCGACGGCGTCGAACAGCGTCGGCAGATCGCGGTCGAGGTCGCGCAGAAAGCGCGCCGCGTAGCCGACGTTGCTGGCCGGATGGAAGGCGTCGTCGAGCGACCGGAAGGCGTCGGGGTGGTAGTGCAGGTTCACCTGCATGCAACCGACGTCGATGTTGCTGACGCCGAGCGCGCGCAGCTCTTCGACCTTGGCCACCGCCTCGCGCCGCGACGCCAGATAGAACGAGCCCTTGGGCGAGTTGATCGTCCACGGCCACGGCACGGTGGTGCGCAGGCCGTCGGGCCGGTAGGCGCTCTCGGTGAGCGCGATGGCGTGCAACAGCCCGTCGGGCAGGCGGCGGTGCCGGGCCTCGACGTCGCGGATGGCTTCGACGCACAGCGACGCCGTGGTCCGCGCGCTCGCCGGCGCCGCGGCGGCGACGACCGCGGTGACGACCGGGGCGACGGCGACGACGAGGAGGGCGAGCGATCTGATCATGTCCACGACTTACCGGCAGCGCTTCAAGGCGGCGTTAACGACGGGCGACGCTATTCCCCGGCCAGCGCGAAGGCGTCGGACGGCCTCGCGGCGAGCCGCGCCGCCAGACACGCGATGACACGAGACAGCCGCCGGTGGAAGCCGTCGAAGGTGGCGAGCGGCGCGAATCGGGCTTCGTCCATGTAGAGACCCCGGCGGAACTCCACCTGGACGACGTGGACGCCGTCCGCCGGACGGCCGTAGCGCCGGGCGATGTAACCGCCGGCATAGGGCCGGTTGCGGACGGTGGCGAGGCCCTCCGCCGCCAGCACCGCCTCGACCGCCGCGGTCCAGCCGGGCTCGGCCGCTTGGCCCCAGCGGTCGCCGAGCACGACGTCGGCGGTGGTGAGCGCGGCGCTCTGGGCATTGTCCGGCATCGAGTGCCCGTCGAGCACGAACACCTCGCCGAAGCGCGCGCGCAGCTCGTCGACGAGGCCGGCGAGCGCGGTGTGATAGGGCGCGTGCGCGCAGGCCACCCGCGCCGCGATCGCCGCGGCGTCAAGCGGGGTGGCGTAGATCGGCGCGCCGGCGAGCCGGGTCGGCACCACGCCGAGGCCGATGCGCGCCTTGCCGGTGGCGCGCCAGCCCGCCACCGGCCCGGCGAAGGCGAACTCGTCCGCCGCGCGGTTGACGTCGGCCACCGCCCGCGCCCAGCCGGTCGCCAGCAGCCAGCCGCCGTGGGCCGGTACCGCATCGAGGAGGCGGTCGACCCAGGGGTCCTCGAGCTGACGGAGCTGCTCGGGCGCGAGCCCGAGCGTCGCGGCCATGCCCGGCGCCAGCGTCGTACCGGCGTGCGGCACGGTGACGAGCAGCGGGACGGGGGCGACCTCGGGCGGGCGGACGACGATGGCGGACACACGACCTCCGGCGACGACGGGCGGATGGGGAGCTAACCCGCCGGTGCGCGGTTGACCAGTCCCGGCGGCGTCGGCGCGCGCAAATCCCCTTGCACCCCGCGCCGCGCTCTTCTACGAGGCGCGGTCAAGGGCGCGTAGCTCAGCGGGAGAGCACTACGTTGACATCGTAGGGGTCGCTGGTTCGATCCCAGCCGCGCCCACCAGCCTTTCCGCGGCGTTCGGCATCGGCCTCTGGTCGCTCTCGGGTTTCACCCGGCTTCAATCGACGTCCAATTCCGCCGTCCGCTGGTCGAGCGATCGGCACTCGCGGTGATGGGGACGGCGTGCGCCTCGACCACGGGAGCGCTCGTGCCCGTCACGCGGCGACCCCGGCGGTGACGCGGTGAGCCAGGCGAGGCGCGGGCGGGTCGTGCTCGGACGGTACGGCGCCGGGCCGCTCGGCGCCGAAGAAACTTGCCGATAAGCCCTTGTCGACCAACGAGAAAACCGCTCTTTGGGTTCGTTTCGCAAAACGGGCCGCCGGCAGTCCGCGCCGCCACGCGCATCTTCGCACCGAGCGCTCATAGGATAACCGTCTTATACCGCGCGCGCCAGCATCACGCGCGCGGCGACAGCCGCCGCGCGCTCCGCTGGTTCTGTCGACGTTCTACCGAAGGAGTATGCAGACCGCGGCGAGATGAACGAAGGCGAGATAGCGGCGGACGAGCTCGTCGAAGCGGCTGAAGACGCGGCGGAAGTGCTCGAGCTTGCCGAAGAGGCATTCGATCCTGGCGCGTTCCTTGTAGAGGTACCAGTCGGTCGGGCGCGGGGCGCTGCGGCCCGGATGCGGTGGGATGACCGGCACGGCACCTTGCGAAACGATCCAAACGAGGAGGACGTCGCTGTCGTCGGCGCGATCGGCGAGCACCGCCTCGACGGCGAGTATCTCCACCGTGCCGAGCAAGGGAAGGGCGACGGGCGCGTCACCCGCCTGGCCCGCGGTCAGCGCGAAGCGAAGCGGGTTGCCGAGGCCGTCGGCGAGGCCGTGGAGCTTCGTGGAGAACCCGCCGCGTGAACGCCCAAGGTCTTGGTCCCCCTCGCTTTTTTTGCGCCGGCGGCGCAGCTGTGCGCGCGCACCACGGTGCTGTCGAGCATCACCCACTCGAGATCGCCGTCGGCGGCGAGCTGGTCCATCAGCCGCTGCCGGACGCC
>JAAAPF010000201.1 GCA_009908425.1 Alphaproteobacteria bacterium | reverse complement strand
CGCGCAGCGCCCAGACCGCCTTCGTGCTCGACGCCCTGGAGCAGGCCCTGCACGCCCGCCGTCCCGTCGAGGGCGGCCTCGTTCATCACAGCGATCGCGGTGTGCAATATGTGTCGATCACCTACACCCGGCGCCTCGCCGACGCCGGCATCGAGCCGTCGGTCGGCAGCGTCGGCGACAGTTTCGACAACGCCCTCGCCGAGACCGTCATCGGGCTGCTCGAGACCGAGGTGATCCGCCGTCTCGGGCCCTGGCGTTCGCTCGAGGCGGTCGAATGGGCCACCCTCGCCCTCGGCCTTCTGCTGAAGGCCGCAGCTTCGCTGTCGGATGGCTTCGCTGCTGCTCGCCATGGGTCGACTGGTACAACCATCGACGCCTCCTCGAGCCCATCGGCCACATCCCACCGGCGGAGGCCGAAGCCCGCTACTACGACAACCTGGAGGACACCGCCCTGGCGGCGTAGGAACCAAACGACATCGCCTCCGAGAAACCCGGTACCGTTCAACGGGCTGTTAGGCGCGGTTCGCGGAGGACGACACGTTCTCGCTCATGGCTTCGACCTCCGCCCGCGTGAAGGGGACGAGCGCGCCTCCAGGCGGCGTACCTTCTCCTCCAGAAGCTCCTTGTCCATGGTGATCTCGCCAAGCTTGCTCTGAAGGCGCTCGATCTCGTCGTCCCGCTGGTCGCACGGCTGGGCCTTCAGGCTGCTCTCCGCGGCCGCCAGCGCCTAATCGCGCCACTCGGACAGGCGGGCGACCGGCACACCGAGATCGCGCGAGACGGCCTCCGGCTCACGACCCTGCTCGTCGCACTTCCGGGTATCGGGCATGGGTACCTCCTCCTACGTCCGTAACGTCTCGGAGGTGTCCAATCCATCCGTGCCCCAACCCAGTAGACGCTGACGGGCTGTCGCGGCGAGCCACCTACCGCACGACTTTCCGACAATAGATATAGGACAAAAATCCTTTAATATCGTGGACCCAGCTCACCGTCCCGCGGCCATTGGAGATGCCCGATGCTCAACACCAACGTGTTCTCGATCCACTCGCGCGACGGCAGTGCCACCACCGCGCTCGACGCCCCGCGAATCCACGTCGTCGACCAACCACCCTCCCCGCAACTCGGTGCCGACGGTGACATGGCCGTTCAGTCGAATGGCGACCTCTACACCAAAACGAACGGTACATGGGCTCTCAAGTTTAGCATCCTCGGTCCCGAAGGCCCGGCGGGGCCCACCGGCGCGGACGGCGCCAAGGGTATGCCGGGCCCTGCGGGTCCGCGGGGGAAAGAGGGGCCGCAAGGACCGGTGGGGGCGACCGGCCCGGCGCCAGAGCCGACGGTGATCAACGACATCAGCGAGATCACCGCCGCCGGCTTCTACGTGGTGCAGGGGGCGTAGATGGCGGGCCAGCTCTACTACTCGCCGGACGGCGTCGAGGTCATCGAGGTCGAGGGGCTGTGGTGGTCGTCCGACGGCAAAGCAGTGCAGCCGGTGGCGCTCTCCAGCGACGGCAACGACGTCCTGGGCTTTCCGAGCATCGATGTCGGCGTTTTCGCCGAGATGGGCTTCGCCGATCCGCCACCGGCGGATTGGTCTCTGCACGTCACGAGCTACGGCGCCGAGTACGTCGGCACGCTCGGCGACGGTACGTCGGTGGCGGAATACCGCGTCGCCGGTCGCAGCGCCGAACAAGGGCAGTGGGCGCAGCGATCGTTCCTGATGGGCGAGGGTGTCGCCGAGGTCTGGATGCGCGTTCTGGCCTGTGTACCGCGGCTCGATGCCGGCTGCGATCTACGGCATCTGGTCGTCTTCCAGGACTCGCAGGGCCAAGCCATCGGCGCGGTCGCCACCGACGGCGTCGATTGGCGGGTAGACCGCTGGTCGGGCGGCAGCGTCGTCGACAGTGCGAGCGGTGCCGCCTTCGCGGCGAGTGAGAGCCTCGAACGGTTCGACCTCCACTGGCGCGCCAGCGACGGCGCGAACAGAGGCATGCTCGGACTCTACATCGCCGGCTCATTGGTGGCAGCGCTCACTCACGACGAGACGGCCACCGTCGAGCGTGTCGGTTGCGGGGCCTACGTCGACCGTGTCGACGCCACGGACGACGGCGGCGAGGCCCTCACCCGCATCTACCAAGCCGGCGCTTATGCGCGCGACCCGAACAACTATGCCGGCGAGGTGATCCAGCTTGGCACGACCGACACCGGCACCATCGATTTCGGCGGTACCAGGTCCTTGCCCGACGAGGAAACCGACACAAGCGCCGGCGACACCACCGGCCCGACGACTGAATTGTCGAAGCTGTCGTACAGCGAGGGCGGTCTGGACACGACGGGCTCGCTCTCCTGGTCGATCGAAACCTCTCCCTCCGACGTCACCGCCGAACTCTGGCGGCGCACCGACGGCGGCGCCGACATCCTGCGCCGGATCGAGACGACGCAGGCCGCCGGCACGACCCGCTGGTACCAGCTCGTCGCTGACCTGCCGGGCGATGCCAGCGAAATCTGGACGCTGCTGGAATGGCGGTACGCGGCGCGGGCGAGTGCTGCGACCGTCGCGCAGATGGTCCGGTTGTTCGACCGCACCGACGGCACCGTCATCGCTAATTTTGAAGTCGATGTCGACACCATCAAGGTCAAGGCCGGCGGCGCAAGCGACGGCGCCGTGACGCTGGGCGCAGGCGCCGGCACGTTGGGCGAAGAGGGGATGACCGAACTTTACACCTGGACATCGGAGCCGGGCGCACAGGACTGGTCGGGTTATACGATCGACGTCGGCCCGTTCGCCTCCCATCAGATGCCGTGGGCTATGTGGGATGCCGCTGCTGGCGAGCAGATGGTCTCGACCATCAGCGAGGGCGTCGCTTCGGGCTTGCCGCAGATGCGGACCCTAACGGATCTGTCGAAGGGTTCCGGTATGGTTAAAGGGGCGCCCGCCATCTGGCTCGGCAAGCATAACAACGTCGTGAGCCCCGTCAACCCGTTCGTCACCGGCGGCAACCCCGGCTATTGGAGCGACGGGTCGAGCGAGGTGCGGGTGTCGACCGGTACCCGTGATTTCAAGGATCACAGCGATCCCGGCATCACGTTCTGGCACGCGATCCAGCTCTACGCCTATCGCACCCAGTTCCTCGGCGACAACTACACCGACGCCGGGACAGACGGGATCGACATTCAGTTGCGGTTCCGCTCGAATAACTTTTCGATTTTCCAGAGCGAACTGAATCAGCAGATTGGTACGTTCACGAGCGCCGGGATCACTTGGAATATCGGCCTTAAGCCCGATTACAACGGTCGCGGAACATGGATGATGCTGTGCTGGCCCGACGGCGAGAATTACGTCGACGAGATCGTCGATTTTGACGTTCTCGGCCTCATCAACCAGTGTCGCACACTCTTCAACGCCGATCAGGGCACCGGCGACGCGCGGTGGTGGGTTTGGGGCGTACAGGTCTGGATGGAGCCGCGGTCCGGCTCGATCGACACCGCCACCCACGGCTTCGAGGTCACGGTCGACGGCGTCACCTACGGCGCGCTCGAGCGCCCCGGCGCGGGCGCCGACACCTGGCTCCGGCACTGGGTCCAGATGACGGATAGCGCCGTGCGGCTCTACGAACACGGGAGCGCGAACCCGCTCGCCGAGGTGACAGGGCTGTCGCTGGCGGTAGCCGGCGAGGAATTGCAGATCGGCCCGACCACCGACGGGGCCGCGACCGTCTATCTCGCCGAGGCGCGGGTATTCGATGACGACGCGCGCAGCGAGGTAACGCCGCGCAGTGTCGAGTGGCCGGATCACGCTCCCTACCAGAATGTCGCCACCTCTGGTACGCCGAGAGATGAAAATCTGACCGAGTTTTACACCTGGGCATCGGAGCGGGGCGCGCAGGACTGGTCGGGCTATCCGATCAACGTCGGGCCGTTCGCATCGCATCAGCTTCCCTGGGGTATGTGGGACGCCGCAGCGGGCGAGCCGATGGTGTCGACCATCAGCGCGGGTGACGTCTCCGGTTGGCCGCGGCTGCGCACGATGGCCGAGCTGTCGATGGGCAGTGGGATGGTCAAGGGCGCGCCCGCTATCTGGCTCGGCAAGCACAACAACGTCACGAGCGCCATCAACCCGTTCGTTACCGGCGGTCAGGACGGCTATTGGAGCGACGGGCCGAGCGAGGTGCGGGTCTCGACCGGCACCCAGGATTTCAAGGATCACAGCGATCCGGGCATCACTTTCTGGAACGCCATTCAGCTTTATGCCTTCCGGACGCAATATCTCGGCGACGACTACACCGGTGCCGGTACCGACGGCATCGACATTCAGCTGCGGTTCCGCAGCAACAACATGTATCTTTTCAAAAGCGATAAAGACAGCAAGGTGGGGCAGTTCACGAGCGCCCGCATCACCTGGAACATCGGCCTCAAAGCGAATTACAACGGCAAAGGCACGTGGATCATGCTGTGCTGGCCCGCCGATGAGCTTTATGTCGATGAGATCGTCGACTTCGACGTGCTCGGCTTCGTCAACCAGTGCCGCACGCTCTTCAACGTTCAACAGGGTTCCCATGACGGCCGGTGGTGGTTGTGGGGCGTACAGGTCTGGATGGAGCCGCGGTCGGGCGTGATCGACACCGCTACCGCGGGCTTCGAGGTCACAGTCGACGGCATGGTCTACGGCACCTTCGATCGAGCGACGACCAGCGGCGGCGGGAGTAACAACGCCCACTACTGAGGCATGTTGCGCGTCGGTCGTCTTGTTCAGCGACAACCACCGTGATGAGGCAACACGGCGGCCAACGAGTTTGACGCTCTACAGGTGCCGCTGTCGTGGACGTGCAGTCGCCGACCACAGTGCCCACAACGCAACAGCCCGGCGAGCAGCGCCTCGCCGCGGCGCACCGAGCCACGCGCCAGCAGGCCCCGGGAGTTGGCGTTGTCGGCGATCAGGCGCTGATTCCTCTCGAACTCCGCCCACGAGACGGAGCCCTCGTGGTGATCGACGAGCAAGACGTCCCAGTCCTCGCGCTCGCGGCAATGGCCGCGACTGACGCGCTTGCGGCCATTCTCCACCGTCACCCGGCTGCCGGTACTGTAGCGGTCCACGGTTTTGAGACACCGCGCTTGTATCAGGCCGCCATCGGTGGGGCGGTCTGATCGGCCCGCACTTGGGCGGGTGTTCGATAGCCGTGGCGTTGGAGGATCCAGCGCCGGTTGTAGGCGTCCTTGAAGGCGTGGAGGGCGCGGCGGAGTTCCTCGACGGTGTCGAAGCGCCGGACCCAAAGCAGGTTCTCCTTCAAGACGCGGATGAAGGTAAGCGATGCCGACGCCCCATGACGGCGAGCGCTTGACGCCGCCGTCGTCGCGGGGCTGCGCCGGTTCGTTGTCGAACCAGACTGCAGTCTGGTTTGCGCACTCGGCGGGGTTTGAGGAGGGTGTCGGCGGTAGGGTCAGCCGGCGACGTCGCCGGCGGCGGCCTCGACGCGCCAGGGCAGGAGCTCGTCGAGGCGGCTGTGGGGATGCCCGGCGGCGAGGCGCTCGAGGGTGGTCTTCAGGTAGGCGAAGGGCTCGACGCCGTTCATCTTGCAGGTGGCGATGAGCGAGGCGATGCGGGCCCAGTTGGCGGCGCCCTCGTCGTGACCGGCAAAGAGGCTGTTCTTGCGGGTGAGGGCCTGGGGGCGGATCAGGTTCTCGACCCGGTTCGAGTCCAGCTCGACCCTTCCGTCGTCGAGGAAGACACGGAAACCGTCCCAGTGGTCGAGGCCGTAGTCGAGGGCCTGCGCCATCGGGCTCGACCGCGCCAGGCGGGCGCGCTGGGTGCGCATGGTCTCGCCGAGGGCGTCGACGAGCGGCGCGCTGCGTCGCCCGCGGACGGCCCGGCGGGCGTCGGCGTCATGGCCGCGGATCTCGGCCTCGATGCGGTAGAGCTCGGCGAGGCGCGCCAGCAGGTCGTCGGCGATCGGCGAGCCGGCCTTGGGCTTGGCGTCGAGGATCTTGCGCCGCAGATGAGCGACGCACAGCGCGAGGGTGAGCGGCGGACCGCCCTGCCGTTCGGGCCGGGTCAGCCGGCGATAGCCACCGTAGCCGTCGACCTGCAGCACACCCTCGAAGCCCGCCAACATCCGCTCGCCGTGATGGCCGCTGCGGCCGGGCGCGTAGGCGAAGACCACGCCCGGCGGGTCGGGACCGTTCCATGGTCGGTCGTCGCGGGCCATCGCCCACAGGTATCCCGTCTTGGTGCGGCCGCGGCCCGGGGCGAGCACCGGCACCGTGGTCTCGTCCATGAACAGCTTGCCGGAGCGCTTCAAGAGCTGGGCCATGCGGTCGACGATCGGCGCCAGGTGCCAAGCGGCTTGCCCGACCCAGTCGGCGAGCGTCGAGCGGTCGAGCTCGACGCCGTGGCGGGCGAAGACCTGGCTCTGGCGGTAGAGCGGCAAGTAGTCCGCGAACTTGCCGACGAGGACGTGGGCGAGCAGCCCTTCGGTGGGAAGGCCACCCTCGATCAGGTGCGCCGGCGCCGACGCCTGGACCACGCCGGCGTGGCTCTTCGGGCAGGCGTAGCGCGGGCGGATCGTGGCGATCACCCGGAACTGCGCCGGCACGATGTCGAGGCGCTCGCTGCGGTCCTCACCGATCTCCCGGGGCCCCCACGCGATCCTGATCGCGTGGGGTGGGCTTCATCATGTCGCCGCAGCCGCAGGGGCAGCGGATGTCGTCGGGCTCGATCACCCGCTCGATGCGCGGCAGCTCCTTGGGCAGGGCGCGCGGGGCGCGGGGTGCGCGCGGTTGCTTGGCCCGCCGCACCGCCTGCTCGGCCTCGGGCGAGCTCCGCGCCGCCCCGGTCTCGGTCTCGGCGACGGCGGTCTCGAGGTCCTCGAGCGCCAGCGCCAGCTGGTCGGGGTGCAGCTTCTCCGAGCGCGGCCCGAAGCGGGCGCGGCGATACTCCTGGACCAGATGCTCGAGCCGCTCGACGTAGCTCTTGGTGTCGGCGAGCTCGGCCTCGACGTGGCCGCGCGCCGCCGCTTCCGCCTGCGCGCGGGCTTGGGCTGCGGCCGCGCGCTCTTCGGCTTCCGCGCGGGCCACCGCCTGGGCCTCGACATAGACCCGCAGCTCGGGCGGCAGCGCGCTCGGATCGGGACCGGCGGGCACCTCGGACATGCGACGACTGTAGCCGGCGAAGTCGTCCGCGCCAATGCCGAAGACGAGGGTGAATCAATCCGCCGCAGCCGGCGCTCGCACCCGTCGCGGCGTCACCCGCCGCCAGTCGAGCCCCTCGAACAACGCCTCGAACTGCGCCCGCGTGAGCCGCATCACCCCGTCCTTCACCCGCGGCCAGACGAAGGCGCCGGCATCGAGCCGCTTGTAGGTCAGCACCAGGCCGGACCCGTCCCAGACCAGGATCTTGACCCGGTCGAGCCGCTTCGAGCGGAACACCACCGTCAGCCCGGAATGCGGGTCGAGACCGAGCTCGTTCTGCACCGTCGCCGCGAGGGCGGCGTGACCGCGGCGGAAGTCCACCGGCCGGGTCGCGATCACGATCGGTGTGCGCTGCCCCGGTACGATCACCGCCGCACCTCCAACGCCGCCGCGATCTCGGCGAGGCGCACGGCCGGCGTCGTCGCCGGCAGCCGCACCACCACCGTGCCGACCACGAGCTCGATCGACCGTTCGGCCGCCGTCGCCGGTTCCGGCGGCGGATCCTCGGCGACCACGAGTGCCGCGAAGGCGCCGGCGTCGGCCGCGCCCGCCGTCTCCGGCGCTTCGGGCAACGCCAGCCGACCCTGCCGCGCCAGCCGCCGCCACCGCGTCAGCTGCTGCGGCATCAGCCCGTGCCGCCGCGCCACGCCGCTCACCGTCGCCCCCGGCGCCAGGCTCTCGCGCACGAGCCGGCCCTTCGCTTCGGGCGGCCAGTTCCGCCGACCGGAGCGATCCGCGTGCACCTCCAGACGCCCGACGAAACCCGAGCTCCAGCCCGCGCCGTTCGCCGCCGCCGTCCGCTTCTTCGTCATGTCGCCCTCCCGCTCGAAGCGGGAGCAGCTTCACGATACCGGCCGAGCCTTCAAAGCCGCGGCGCCAATGGGGCGTGGACGTCGCTTACCGAAAATTACGTCGACGAGATCGTCGACTTTGACGTTCTCGGCCTCGTCAACCAATGCCGCGCACTCTTCAACGCCGAGCAGGGCACCAGCGACGCGCGGTGGTGGGTTTGGGGCGTACAGGTCTGGATGGAACCGCGCTCGGGCTCGATCGACACCGCCACCGCGGGCTTCGAGGTCACGGTCGACGGCGTCACCTACGGCGCGTTCGAGCGTGCGACGACCAGCGGCGGTGGGAGCAGCACCGCCGACCACACCGAATTGAGAAGTATGTAGAACGTCAACTGGTCCTCACGGATGGGTCCACCGCGGGATGCCGCCGCTGAACTCGCACCACTAAGCGGCGATCGTCGC
>JAAAPF010000270.1 GCA_009908425.1 Alphaproteobacteria bacterium | reverse complement strand
GGGCGGGTGTGGTTGACCCAATCCGTCACCGGCAGCGTGTCCTGCACCGGCTTGGCGGTGCGGTCGTTGGCGAGCGGCGCCACGGTCTGCGCGAGGGCGGCGACGTCGAAGCGGGTGAGATGGGGTCCGTCAATGTCGTACTCGAAGTCGACGACGCCGCCGTCGGCGCCGACGGCGAGGGTCGAGCGCTGGCCGCGCAGGTCGGCCTGGGGCGGACCGCGGCGCCAGCGGGGCGTGCCGCCGTCTTCGAAGGGGTCGAGGCGGGCGAGGTAGGGGTCGCCGGCGGCCACCAGCAGGTCGCCGATGTAACCCCCGGATCGGGGCGCCAGCAGCACGAAGCTCATGATCGTGCTCGCGCTCGCCGGCAGGATGCGCCGCGCGCCGGCGCCGCCGTCGGCCCAGGCGATGACGGGAGATCCAGCTTGATCCGTGTATCGCCCGCCGGCGAAGAGCGTGGCGCCGTCGGCCGACCAGACGACCTCCGCGAGGTCCCCGCCGGCGAGCCCGGCGGTGTCGGGCGCGTCGAGCGTGGCCAAGGTGCGGGCGTCGAGAAGGCTCACCGCCGTGGTGTCGGCGTAGCCGACGGCGAGGACGGCGCCTTCGGGGCGGAAGGCGAGGCCGAAGGGCATGCTGCCGCCGGGGGCCGCCACCTCGGCGGCGGGGGTGATGTGGCCGCCCGCGGGCAGCTCGGTGAGCGGCGGGTAGAGGCGGATGCCGCCGTCTAAGCTCGAAGTGGCGAGGCAGGCGCCCCCGCCGGGCGCGAAGGTGGCGCCGTAGCTGCGATCGCCGTAGGCCTCATCGCGCGCGACCTCGGCCCAGCTCCGCTCGCGGTCAAAGATGCGCAGGCCACCGGTGCCCAGGGCCGCGGCGAGGAAGCGGCCGTCGCCCGTGGGCGAGAAGGCGAGGTGGTTGACCACTTCCGGCGAACCTTCGACGCTGTGGATTAGCGCGCCGCTGACGCGATCAAACAAGTAAATCTGCTCCGAGGCTGGCGGGTCGCGCATCCAACCGCCGACGGCGATCAGCGCGCCGTCGGGGCTGATCGCCACGGCGTAGGCCTTGCCGACATTGCCCGGCCCGGCGGGCAGGCGGATCGTGCGGAGGTGCCGGCCGTCGTCGAGGTCGAAGACGCGCACGGTCTTGTCGTCCGAGGCGGTGACCGCGACACCCGCCGCCGCATCGGCGCGGTTGATCGGGGCGGTGTGGAAGCCCGGGTCGAGGACGAGGGTGGGGCGGTCGAAAAGGCCGTCGGGCGCGTCGGTCACGTCGCCTCCAGGCTGGCGAAGTCGGCCCAGCGGGCGGCGTCGAGCTGGGTGGCGGTGGTCTTGCGGGCGAGCGCGTCGGCCTCCTCGCGGCGGTTCCAGAGCGCGGCGACGGCGGCCTGAAGCGCGGGCAGCAGGTTGGCGGCGACCGCGGTGACCGCCGCCCAGTCCAGGTCCTTGGCGCCCTCGCGGGCGGCGGCGGCCTCGATCTGGTCGCGGGCGAGCGCGGTCAGGGTCTCGCGCGCCGCCAGCGCCCGGGCGAGGCGCTGCTGCAGGCTCTCCAGGCTCTCCGGCGGCTCGCGCTGGGCGAGGGCGACGGCGAGGGCGGCGACGACGGCGTCGCTCTCGGCCTTGCCCTCGGCGTAGGTGATCTCGGCGGAGGCGCGGTCGGCGGGGTCGCCGAAGCGCTTGACGATGCGCGTCGCCGCCTCGGCGCGCTCCTTCTCGGCGGTGAGCCGCGCCGTCGCCTCCTGCCAGCCGATCGCCGTCCCGTCGCCCATGGCGTGTCCTCCGCTGTTACCGGCGACGATACCCGGGCCGCGCGCGTGCCGGCAACGCCACCGCACCGGGGCCGCCGGGTGCGCGCCGGCCGCACGCGCGCTTGAGCGCGGGCGCGAAGGGGCGCAAGCTCGCGGCCATGAGACGGCGCGGGTGGCTCCTGATCGCGGTGGTGGCGGCGGCCCTGGCCGGCTGCGCGTCGACGCCGCGGCTGACGGCCGAAGTCGAGAGCTTCTCGACGCTCGCCCGCTCGCCGGCGCCGGCGGCGGTCGCGATCGTGCCGTTCACCGGCATCGACGGCGACGGCCTGGAGTTCGCGCGCTATCGCGAGCGGCTGGCGGCGGCGCTCGAAGCGCGCGGCTTCCAGGTGGTGCCGGCGGCGGCGAATCCCCCCTGGCGGCTGCGGCTGGGCTGGCGCGTCGGCGACGGCCGCCAGGTGGTGGAGACCATCGGGCCGCCGCCGGCCTACCGCTACCCGCGCCACGGCCGCCGCACCGCGCGCGGCTACGACCCGCTGTTCGACGATCCGTTCTTCTTCGGCGGCTACGACGTGGTGACCTACACCGTCTACGGCCGCCATCTGGTGCTGGTGCTGGTCGAGGCGGCGAGCGGCGAGGAGGTCTGGCGCGCCAGCGCCTTCAGCGTCGGCCGCCGGCGTTCGCTCCGCGGCGCGTTCGACGGCCTGGTCGCCGCCGCCCTCGCCGACTTCCCGGCCGAGGTGAGCCGGCGGGTGACGGTGACCCTCGAGCCGGAGGCGTGAGGCGGTGCCGCCGCGCCGGGCGCGCCGGCGGGTGTGCCGCGTCTTGGCCCCGGCGGCCGAGGTGGTTATATGAAGGTGGGAGACGGCGGCGAGCCGTCGCCAGCGGGAGGTCGAGCCATGGCCACGATGCCGCGCCGACGCGACGACGACCACGACGGGGACGACATCCGCGCCACGATCCGAGCGCACGCCCCGCGCGCGCGCCAGGAATTCCGCGCCGGGCTGGTGGTGCTGGCGGTGTTCGTGGTGGGCCTCGCCGTCATCTTCAGCGTCGGAACGCCGTACTGAGCGCCCGCCAGGCGGCGGTGACGGCGTCGCGCGCGCACGCCTCCAGGGCCGTGCCGTCGCACGCGAGCGCGACCCAGGGACCGACGGCGACCAGCAAAAACACCACCAGGGTCAAGAGCTGCAGCGGGTCGGGCAGCCACATCTCGCGCCAGCCGCTCGCCGCGTAGGCGGCGTAGAGCCAGTCGTTGTCGTGCAGCCGTTCGGGGACGTTCGGGCCGGTCAGGAGGCGCCGGCGCTGGCGCTGCAGATGCACCACCACGAGCCGCCAGACGTTGGTCTGCCAGCGGTAGTAGAAGCCGAGCACGGTGACGAACAGCATCAGGCTGGTCGAGATGCGATAGGCCGTCGTCGGGTCGCCCGCGAGCAGGTCCGACGGCACCAGGAAGGCGGCGGTGCCGCCGGTCAGGGTCACCAGCAGGCGATAGCGGTCGGCCGTGCCCTGGCGGTTGAAGGCGTGCTGCTCCTGGGCGGCGAGGTGGGTCATCGCCGCGGCGACCGCTGCGGGCGGGACGACCGCGTCGTCGTCGGGCGCCGCGTCGCTCGGCGCCGCGCTCACCCGCTCAGAGATGGCCGTCCTGGATCAGCGCCTCGGCGATCTGCACGGCGTTGAGCGCGGCCCCCTTGCGCAGGTTGTCGCTGACGCACCAGAAGTTGAGGCCGTGCTCGACGCTCGGATCCGCCCTCAGCCGCGAGACGAAGACGGCGAACTCGCCGACGCACTCGACCGGTGTGACGTACTCGTAGTTCTCGTAGTCGTCGATGACCACGATGCCGCTGAACTCCTTGAGGGCGTCGCGGGCCTCCGCCACGCTCAGCGGCTCGTGGAACTCGACGTTGACCGCCTCGCCGTGGCCGACGAAGACGGGAACGCGCACGCAGGTCGGCGCGACGTTGATCGCTGGATCCATGATCTTCTGGGTCTCGACGATCATCTTCCACTCTTCTTTGTAGAGCCCGTCGGCGACCGGCACGTCGATCTGCGGGATGACGTTGAAGGGGATCGGCCGCTTGAAGTTCTCGGGCTCCTTGCGGTCGTGCATGTAGATGGACTTGGTGTGCTCGAACAGCTCGTCCATCGCCTCGGTCCCGCCGCCCGACACCGACTGGTAGGTCGCGACCACGACCCGCTTGATGCGGGCGAGGTCGTGCAGGGGCTTCAACGCCATGACCATCTGGATGGTCGAGCAGTTGGGGTTGGCGACGATGCCGCGCTCGCGGAAACCTTCCAGCGCCTCGGGGTTCACCTCCGGCACCACCAGCGGCACGTCCGGCTCCATGCGGAACTGCGAGGTGTTGTCGATGACGATGCAGCCCTCGCGCGCGGCGCGCGGGGCGTGCTCGGCCGACACCGTGGCGCCGGGGGAAAAGAGCGCGAGGTCGATGCCGTCGAAGTCGACGTCCTCGATCGGGTTCACCCGCAGCGTGCCGCGCTCGCCGAAGCTGACCTCCTTGCCGGCGGAGCGCTCCGAGGCGACGGCGATCACCTCGTCGGCGGGAAAATCGCGCTCGTCCAGGATGTTGAGGATCTCGGCCCCGACGGCGCCGGTGGCGCCGACGACGGCGACGCGGTAGGTCATGGAAGGCAGCCTTCTGGTCTCGAACGCCGTACAGGTGGCGCTTGCGCCAACCTGCGCAACCACTGGAAAAGCGCAAGGGGCCCTTTTCGTGGTCGAGACGGCCGGCCGCCGCCGCGGATTACTGCGACGAGGAAAGCTCGTAGATCAGCGCCTCGCCCATCTCGGCGGTGGAGACTTCGGTCGTGCCCGCGCCGGCGAGGTCGCGGGTGCGCTTGCCGGTGGCGAGCACGCGCTGGACGGCCTTTTCGAGGAGCTCGGCCTCCTCGGGCTCGTCGAAGGAGTAGCGCAGCATCATCGCCACCGAGAGGATCATCGCCAGCGGGTTGGCGAGCCCCTTGCCGGCGATGTCGGGGGCCGAACCGTGTACCGGCTCGTAGAGCGCCTTGCGTCGGCCCTCGGCGTCGGCGTCGCCGAGCGAGGCCGAGGGCAGCATGCCGAGCGAGCCCGTGAGCATCGCCGCGCAGTCCGAGAGGAGGTCGCCGAAGAGGTTGTCGGTGACGACGACGTCGAACTGCTTGGGCTGGCGCACCAGCTGCATCGCGCAGTTGTCGGCGTACATGTGGGAGAGCTCGACGTCGGCGTAGTCGGCTTTGAGCTTGGTGATCTCCTCGCGCCAGAGCACGCCGGATTCCATGACGTTGGCCTTCTCGACCGAGCACAGCTTGTGGTGGCGCTTGCGGGCGAGCTCGAAGGCGACGCGGCCGATGCGGACGATCTCGTGGGTGTCGTAGACCTGGGTGTTGACGCCGCGGCGTTCGCCGTTCGCGAGCTCGGTGATGCCGCGCGGCTCGCCGAAATAGACCCCGCCGGTGAGCTCGCGCACGATCATCAGATCCAGCCCGCGCACGAGCTCGGGCTTGAGCGAGGACGCCTCGACCAGCGCGTCGAAGACCAGCGCCGGGCGCAGGTTGGCGAAGAGACCGAGATCCTTGCGCAGGCGCAACAGGCCGCGCTCGGGCTGGTTCTCGAACGGCAGCTCGGCCCATTTCGGCCCGCCCACCGCGCCGAGCAGCACCGCGTCGGCGGCCTGGGCCTTGGCCAGTGCGGCGTCCGTCAAGGGCACGCCGTGGGTGTCGATGGCGACCCCGCCGACCAGGTCCTCGTCGACGTGGAACTCGAGCCCGCGGGTGCGGGCGAACCAGTCGAGCACGCGCCGGACCTCCCGCATCACCTCCGGGCCGATGCCGTCACCCGGCAGCAGAAGGATCGAGGGCGTCATCGGCGTACTCCGGCGGCGGGTAGGGCGACGCGGACCGATAGCGCGCGCCGCGACGACGGTCCAGGCCGGCGCCCGTGCCGTGGTCGCGGCGCGGTTCGCGCCGGCGCTCTTGACGAGGGCGCCCGGGAGCCGGTTCGCTGCGCCGGCGCTCGCGCGGCAATCCCGCCGTCGGTTCACCGGAGACGCGAACCATGTCCGCACCCGCCCGCCACCGCCGGCTCGCCGCCCTACCCGGCGTGGTCGCCCTGAGCCTCGTCTTGGCCGCGCCGGCCGCCGCGCAGGAGCCCCTCGATCTGCAGACCGAGACGCCGGACGAAGGCTTCCAGCTCGCCGTCGAGCTCGCCCGCAAGAGCGTCACCACGGTCCAGCCCGATCCGGAAGTGGTCAACGAACTGCGCAGCGCCTACGCCCGCGATCCCGGCCTGCTCATCGAGTCGACCAGCGTGGTGGCGGAGTTCTTCGCGACCGTCGCCGCCGCCAACGACTACTGGCGCGAGGAGTAGGCCGCGCGGCGTTCCGAAGTGCCGGAGCGTCGCGCCGCGCGCGCCCGGCCCGGGCGCGCGCATCGCGCGTGCCGCGGCGTCGGTCCCGGCTGCCGGCGACGCCGGGGCCGATCACGGATCGAGCAGGAGCGGCGCGAAGCGAAAGACGGACGTGCCGTCGGGGTCGACGTCGACGACGACGGCGCCGCGTTGCGGCGGCCCGAACACTTCCAGCCGGGTGACGTTCGGCGCCGCGGCGAACGGCTTGTCGATCCGGAAGGTGTGGGTGTCGCCGTGGGCCACGACCACGGGGCCGCCGAACGCCGCCGCCGCCTCGGCGAGCTGCGCGCGGAAGCGGTCGAAACCGGTCGGCTCCCACCACGGCGCGTCCCATTGTGGATTGCCGTGGAGGAACAGGACCACGCCCGCCGCCTCCGTCGCGGCGGCGAAGGTGTCGTCGAGCCAGGCCGCGTTGCGGGCGTCGCGCTCCCCATGCTCGGCGATCGCGTCTTCGCGCTGCTGCAGATTGTTGTTGGAGCCGGGCATGTGCAGCGTCGCGAAGACGACGTCGTTCCAGCGCCAGCGCGCGTTCTCGCGTTGGCCTTCCTGCTGCGCCAGCGCCATGGTCTCGCGGCCGAGGCTCCGGCCGTCCCGCGTGAACGTGGCGACGACCGCGGCCTTGCGCTCGGCCGGGTCGAAGCCGCCGGCCGCCTCGCGCCAGCAGTCCGTCCACTCGTTGTCGCCCGGCGTGTAGACCAACGGCGGAACGTGGCTCGCGAACACCTCGCGCATGTCGGCGTAGACGGCGTCGGTGCAGGGCTCGCCGCCACCTTTGACGTCGCCGACGAAGACGGAAAACGCCGGCGCCACCGCGTTGATCCGCTCGATCAAGGCGGCGTCGCGCTGGCGGCCGGACGGGCTGGCGTCCTGGAGATCACCGAACACCACGAAACGCTCGGCCTGGGCCGGGGCCGCGACGACCAGCGAGCCGAGTGCCAACACCCCTGGCAGTGACCGCATCCGCACCCTCGTTCGACGTCGCCCGTTCGTTGCAGGATCGCGAGGGTGGGTGACACGCGCGTGACGACCCCCGCGGGCCCACGCGCTGGCCGTCAGCCGCCCGGATACAGCCAGGGCTGCGACAGTCGCTGCCGCTCCTCGAAGCCTTTGATCGCGGCCTGCTTCTCGAGCGTCAGCCCGACCTGGTCGAGGCCCTCGAGCAGGCGGTGGCGGCCGAAGTCGTCGAGCTCGAAGGGGAGCTCGCGGTTGCCCTCGGGCCGCACGATCACCCGGCGCTCCAGGTCGACCGTGAAGGTCGGATCCGCGGCGTCGGTGGCCTCGCGCCTCAAGGTCTCGACGTCCTCCGGCGGCAGCACGATCGGCAGGATGCCGTTGTTGAAGCAGTTGTTGTAGAAGATGTCGGCGAAGCTCGGCGCGATCACGCACCGGATGCCGAAATCCAACAGCGCCCACGGCGCGTGCTCGCGCGAGCTGCCGCAGCCGAAATTGGCGCCGGCGATCAGGATCGAGGCGTCGCGGTATTTCGGCTGGTTGAGGACGAAGTCGGGAATCGCGCGGCCGTCGAGGTCGTAGCGGAGCTCCTCGAAGAGCGCGCGGCCGAGGCCGGTGCGCTTGATGGTCTTCAAGTGCTGCTTGGGGATGATGGCGTCGGTGTCGACGTTGTCCATCGCCAACGGGGCGGCGACGCCGGTGAGGGTCGTGAAGGGCTGCATGGCCTCGGTCCGTGGGATCTCGCGCGCAACCGTCTATGTGCAGGCCGCGCCGCCCGCGCGCAAGGTCGCGGCTCAGCCGCCGCGCGCCGCCAGGGCGTCGCGGGCGTCGCGGTAGCCGGCGTCGCGCCGCCGGCGGATGGCGTCGCGGCCGAAATCGGCGGCGTTGGCGGCGCTTTCCGGCTCGCGCGGGCGCACGAACACGGCGCGGTCAGCGAGGCGTCGGGCGGCGCCGTCGTTGCGGTCGGCGGCGACCAGCTCCAGCACCCGGCCGCCGACCTCGCCCATGTGGCGGGGCACCCCGCCCCGGCGCGGGAACAGATCGACCACCACCGCCAGCGCGACGTCGTCCGCATCGACCCGCTCCAGCGCCGCCTCCAGCGGTGGTGGGCCGGCGAGGCTGCCGTCCCAGTACTGGTGCGGGACGCCGGCCGCGTCGGCGGCCTGCACCGGCGGGAAGGTCGGGGGCAGGGCGCTCGCCGCCAGCACGTGCTCGACCGTGAGCGCCTGCACCGCGCTGTCGAACACCTCGCCCGCGCCGGTGTCGAGGTTGGTCGCGGTCAACAACAGGCGCGGGCGGAGCTCCGGGTCGGCCAGGCGCTGGAAGTCGACGTGCTTGTCGAGGGTGCGGGCGAGC
>JAAAPF010000304.1 GCA_009908425.1 Alphaproteobacteria bacterium | reverse complement strand
GATGGCGCCGCGGCCGATATAGGTCGACCAGTGCGCGATCCCCTCCTGCCCGCCGAGGCGGTCCTCGAAGCGCTCGGTCAGCCGGCGGGTCTGGTGGATGGAGGCGTTCTGCGGCAGGCGCAGATCGACCAGCAGCTCGACCCGGTCGGACGGCGGGAAGAACTGCCGCGGCACCAGCGGCAGCGCCAGCACCGCCGCGACGAAGGCGGCGAGCGTCACCGCGATGGTGAGCCAGCGCGCCCGCATCGCCGCGCCGAGAAAGCCGCGATAGCCGCGCAGGAGCGCGCCGGGCCCGGTGCTGGCGCCTTCCTTGGGTGGCTTGAGGATGAGGGTGCCGATCAACGGCGCGAACAGCACCGCCACCAGCCACGAGGCGATGAGCGCGATGCCGACGACGGCGAAGATCGAGAAGGTGTACTCGCCGGCCGAGCTCTGCGCGAAGCCGATCGGTACGAAGCCGGCGATGGTCACGAGCGTGCCCGTCAGCATGGCGAAGGCGAGCGTCTCGTAGGCGTAGCTGCCGGCGCTCAGCATGTCGTCGCCGGCGGCGAGCCTTCGCGACATCGCGTCCACCGTCGTCATCGCGTCGTCGACCAGAAGGGCGAGCGCGATGATCAGGGCGCCCAGCGAGATCCGCTGCAGGTCGATGTTCACCACGTCCATCGTCACCATCACCGCCGCCAGCGTCAGCGGGATGGCGATCGCCACGACGAGCCCGGCGCGGACGCCGAGGGCCACGAAGCTCACCACCAGCACGATCGCCACCGCCTGCCAGAGCGAGGTGGTGAAGTCGCCGATGGCCACCGCCACCGTTGCCGGCTGGTCGGCCACCAGCATCGGCTCGATGCCGATCGGCAGGTCGGCGGTGATATCGACCATCCGGGCGCGGACGTTGTCGCCGAGGGCGAGGATGTCACCGCCCTCGCGCATCGCGATCGCGAGCCCGATCGCCGGCTCGCCGTTCACGTGGAAGAGCGGCTGCGGCGGGTCGACGTAGCCACGGCGGATGGTGGCGACGTCGTCGAGCCTGAGGCGCCGCTCGCCCACGCTGAAGGTGACGTTCACGAGATCCCGCTCGGACTGGAACGCGCCAGAGACCTGCAGCGCGATGTTCTCCTGGCCGGTGCGGAGCACGCCGGCCGGCCGCACCAGGTTCTGGGCCTCCAGCGCCTGGATCAGCTGGCTCGGGGTGACCCCGAGCCCGGCCAGTCGAGCGGCGTCGAACTCGACGTAGACGGCCTCGTCCTGCGCGCCCAGGAGCTCGATCTGCTGGACGTCCTCGATCAGCAACAGCTCGGAGCGGATGTCCTCGACGCGATCGCGGAGCTCGCGCATCGAGAAGCCGGCGGCGGTGAAGCCGTAGATGATGCCGAAGGTGTCGCCGAACTCGTCGTCGAAGCCGGGCCCCACCACGCCCTGGGGCAGCTGGTGGCGCATGTCGGCGACGCGCTTTCGGACCTGATACCAGGTGTCCTCGACCGCACGACCGTAGGTACTGCCCTCGAGGTGGACGAAGATCGTCGTGCGCCCGGCCTGGGTGTAGCTCTCCAGGTAGTCGAGGTTGTCGACCTCCTGCAGCGTCCGCTCCAGCCGCTCGGTCACCTGGGTCAGGGTTTCGTCGATGGTGGCCCCCGGCCAGGTGGCGAAGACGACCATGGTGCGGATGGTGAAGGGCGGGTCCTCGTCGCGGCCGAGCTTGAGGAACGACAGCGTGCCCGCGAGCAACACCGCCAGCATGAGATAGATCGTGAGCGCGCGGTGCGTCAGCGCCCAGCCCGAGAGGTTGAACCCGCTCACGAGCCACTCCCGAGCATGCGCACCTCCTGGCCCGGGCGGAGCGCCGGCACCCCGGCGGTGACGACCACGTCACCCTCGGCCAGACCGGACGCGACGACGACCTCGGCGAGGTCGTGGCGGGCGAGCTCGACCGGACGCAGCTCGACCACACCGCTCGCGACGTCGACGACGAAGACCGCCGGCTCGCCGTCGCGCTCGCTCAGCGCCGACGCCGGCAACGGGATCCCGCCCGCTTCCTCCAGCGGCATCCGCCCGTTGACCGTCGAGCCGAGGCGCATCGCTGCCGGCGGCTCGATCAGCCCGACCTTGATCTCGAAGGTGCGGGTGACCGGGTCCGCCCGCGGCGAGACCTCGCGGACCCGCCCCTCGGCCGTCACGGTCGGGTCGCTCGCGAGCGCCACGGTGATGCGCGGGTAGGCCGGCGCCACCTGGATCACCCGTTCGGGCACGTCGAAGACGGCGTCACGGCCGCCTTGGCGGGCGAGCGTCACCACCATCTGGCCCGCGGCCACCACCTCGCCCGGCTCGGCGCCGCGGGTGGTCACCACGCCGGGGGCGTCGGCGTAGAGCTCGGTGAAGGCGAGGCGCTCCTCGGCGATGGCGAGCTGGGCCTCGGCGCTGTCGACCCAGGATCTCGCCACCCGCATCGCCTGGCGCGCCTGATCATAGCGCACCCGGGTCGTGAAGCCGCGCTCGATCAGCGTCTGCTGACGCTCGAAGTCGATCGTCGTGCGGTCGAGCTCGCCCATCGCGGCGGCGAGCTCGGCGCGCGCCGCCTGCAGCGCGTTGCGCTGGGTCTCGTCCTCGAGCCGGCGGACGAGCTGGTCGGCCGCGACCCGGTCGCCCGTGCGCACCACCAGCTCGACGATCCGCCCGTCGGTGCGAAAGGCGAGCTGGGCCTCCTCCTCGGCGCGGACGGTGCCGGTGAGCTGGACGGTCTCGGCGCCCGACCGTTCCGCCGCGGTGACCACCCGAACCGGTCGCACCGGTTCCGCCCGTGGCTCGGGCGCCTGGTCGCAGGCGGCGACGGTCGCGAGCACGGCCGCCGCCGCCAGGGTCCGCGTGACGACATGATGACGCCGGGATCCAGCGCCCCTTACGGGCTTCCTCACGATCCTTCCCCGTCGCTCCCGCGCACGCGGCCCTCGGCGCGAGACCGGCCCGCCGAACCGCAGTTCGCGGGTCCGTGGAGCGGGCGACGGGGATGGCGCGCGACGGCCTCCGCACGAGAAGGTGATGCCGCCGGGGCGTCTACCCGGATTCCGACAAGGGCCGCGTGTCGGGGCCGCCGACGAAGCGGGGCATTGCGCGCGGGTGCGGTTCGAGTCCGGCAAGCCGGAACGAGCCGTCTCCGCCGGCGCCGCCTTTCGCGTGGATTTTCTGCCGTCGGACTTCAGCGCACCGCGGGCGAGCGCGTGCGATCCCGCCGACCGCCGGCGCTTGTCGAGGTCGGCTGGGAGGCCGGCCGGGAGGGGGCGATCGGCTGGCGAAGCCGCCGGCCGTCCGCGGCCGCGACCTCCCGCTGATCGGGCGGCCCGCACGATCTCACGTCGCCACGCCCGCGAAAAACCCGCCGACATAGCCGGCATAGAGTGCCGGCGCCTCCAGGTTCATCGCATGGCCGATGTCCGACAGGCACGCGAGCCGGGCGCGCCCGAGCCCCGCCGCCATGGCTTCCAGGGCCTCGACGCGGATCCAGAGGTCGCGCTCGCCGTGCAGGATCAGATGCTCGGCGGTGATCTCGCCCAGGCGGTCGGTGAGCCCGCCGGTCCGCGCGGCACGGTCGAGGTGAAAGGGCGTGCCGAGCCACACGCCTTCGCCGGCGCCGTAGGCGTCGTCGACGATACGCTCGAACAACGCCGCTCGCGGCGAGCCGGGCGCGACGAAGACGGGCGCGCCGCCGCCGGTGAGGCTCGCCTCGGTGAAGAGGCTCGGCGCGACCTTCGCCATGATCCGCCGGGTGACCTCCTTGTCCGCCCGCATCGCACGGAACACCGCCGTCGCGGCGTCGTCGAAGGCGAGCCCGCCGGGTGGCACCGGGGCCAGCGCCAGCATCCGCGGGAACCGACCGGGTGCCATCAGGTCCATGTGGAGGGCGATCAGCGCGCTGGTCGAGTGCGTCGCCAGATGGCAGCGGTCGACGCCGAGGCGGTCGAGTGCCGCGAGCATGTCGCGGGCGTGAACCTCCGGCGCGTAGTTGGCGTAGTCGGCCGCGGGCTCGGGCCGGTCGCTCTCGCCGCAGCCGCGCCAGTCGAGGCCGACGACCCGGAGATCGCGTGGCAGGTGGCGGGCGGCGAGCTCGAACCAGGCCTTGCTGGCGAGGTTGCCGTGGATGAAGGCCACGGTGACGGGACCGTCGCCCCAGACGCGATAGCCGAGCCTGAGCCCGTCACCGACATCGATCTGCGCCATATCCGCCGTTCCCTTCCGCCTGCGCGCCCGGCGTTCGCCCCGGGCTCGGCGGGGCGCGGCCACGCGGGCAGCGTACGCCGTGGTGAGATCGAGCGCATCCTCGCCGGGACCGTTCGACGGTCGGCGGTGGACGCGGTGGCGGCACCATGACTTCGCCTGCACCCGCGCAACGGCGGCGTGGCGACGAGGGTGGGCCGGCCCGACATCGCGCGTGCGTCGCCACGCGAAGGAAGGTCGCGACGGTCCGTGACGGCAACGGGATAGTCGGCCATGCTGCGGTGCGGCACCAACGGTCGAGGGTTGGGGCGCAGGGCGCCGACGCGCACGGCCGCGCGCACGCCACAACGAGGGGCAGGTTGCATGAGTGACGGAGCGGTGAAGCGGATCGACCTGGCGCTACAGGGTGGCGGCTCGCACGGCGCGCTCACCTGGGGCGTGCTCGACCGGCTGTTGGAGGACGAGCGCATCGCGATCTCGGCGATCAGCGGGACCAGTGCGGGCGCGATGAACGCCGCCGTGCTGGCCGACGGGCTCGTGCGGGGCGGCCGCGCCGGCGCCCGCGAGGCGCTTCAGGCCTTCTGGCAGGCGGTGAGCGACGCCGCCAAGTTCTCGCCGATCCAGCGCACCATCTGGGACCGGCTCAGCGGCAACTGGAGCCTGGACCGCTCGCCGAGCTATCTCTTCTTCGAGCACTTCACCCGGACGTTCTCGCCCTACGAGTGGAATCCGCTCGACATCAATCCGCTACGCGATCTTCTGGCGGCGCAGGTGGATTTCGACCGCGTCAACCGCTGCACCGACACCAAGGTCTTCGTCACCGCCACCAACGTCCGGACCGGGCGCGCCAGGATCTTCGCCCAGCCGCAGCTCGGCGTCGACCAGATCATGGCGTCGGCCTGCCTGCCCTTCATGTTCAAGGCGGTGGAGATCGACGGCGAGGCCTATTGGGACGGCGGCTATATCGGCAATCCGGCGCTCTACCCGCTGGTCGACGACCGGACCACGCGCGATCTCGTCGTCGTCCAGATCAATCCGCTGGTGCGCGAGGAGCTGCCCACCACCGGCCGCGCCATCCTCAACCGGCTCAACGAGATCACCTTCAACTCCAGCCTGCTGAAGGAGCTGCGGGCGATCGAGCTGCTGCACGAGCTCCTGGAGGCGGAGAGCCTGGAGTCCGAGCGCTACCGCAACATGTTCGTCCACCTCATCCACGCCCACGAGGAGCTGCAGCACCTCGACTCCTCCAGCAAGCTCAACGCCGAGTGGGAATACCTGCTCTATTTGAAGGAGCGCGGGCGCGGTTGGGCCGACGACTTCCTGCGTAAGCACTACGACGACATCGGCGAGCGCGGCACGCTCGACATCCGTAAGCTCTTCGCCGACAGCTTCCAGCCGCCGCATCTCGACGACGGCGCCACCCGCACCGACGACGCCGCGGAGTAGCGTGCGATGTACGGCATCCTCGTCATCCTCGTCGTCCTGGCCGCGCTGATCTATCTGGCCTTTCGCGGCGTCAGCCTGCTGATCCTGGCCCCCGGCCTCGCCACGCTGGCGGTGATCGCGACGATGGATCTGCCGATCCTCGGGTCCTACACGCAGATCTTCATGGCCTCGGCGGGCAACTTCATCATCCAGTTCTTCCCGGTGTTCCTCCTCGGCGCCATCTTCGGCAAGTTGATGGAGGATTCGGGCAGCGCGGAGGTGATGGCGAACGCCATCATCAAGCGGCTGGGCCAGGAGCGCGCGATCCTGGCCGTCGTGCTCTCCTGCGCGGTGATGACCTACGGCGGCGTCTCGCTCTTCGTCGTCGCCTTCGCGGTCTACCCGATCGCCGCCTCGCTGTTTCGCCGCGCCGACATCCCCAAGCGGCTGATCCCGGGCACGATCGCGCTCGGCGCCTTCAGCTTTACGATGACCGCACTACCCGGCACGCCCGCGATCCAGAACGCCATCCCGATGCCGTTCTTCGGCACCTCGCCCTTCGCCGCACCGGGGCTCGGCCTCATCACCGCTGCGGTGATGTTCGTGCTCGGCATGTGGTGGCTGACCCGGCGCGCCAAGGCGCTGGCTCACGAGGGCTACGGCGACCATCCCGACGCCGTCGCCGAGGCGGCGCCGCCCGCACCCGACAAGCATCTGCGCGAGCGCGCCGGCGGCGAAGGCTTCGATCTGATGGAGGTGCCGGTGGAGGCCGCGCCCGACGACCTGCCGTCGCCGGTGGTGGCGATCCTCCCGCTGGTCCTCGTCGTCGCGCTCAATCTCGTCTTCACCTTCGTGATCATCCCGAACCTCGACACGTCGTTCTTGGCGACGCCGGAGTTCGGGGCGACCACGCTCGAGCAGGTGCGCGGCATCTGGGCGGTGATCGCCGCGCTGGTCATCTCGATCCTGGTCGTCATCGCGCTCAACTGGACGCGGCTGGGCGAGCTCAAGCGCACCGTCGACGACGGCGCCAACGCCTCGCTGTTGCCGATCTTCAACACCGCGAGCCTCGTCGGCTTCGGTGCGGTCATCGCCTCGCTCTCGGCGTTCGTGCTGATCCGCGACGGGGTGCTGAGCCTCGGCGGCGACAACCCGCTGATCTCGCTCGCCATCGCCACCAACGTGCTGGCCGGCATGACGGGCTCGGCCTCGGGCGGCATGTCGATCGCGCTCTCGACGCTCGGCGACACCTACCTGCAGATGGCCGAGGCCCAGGGCATCAGCCCCGACCTCCTCCACCGCGTGGCGGCGGTCGCCACCGGCGGCCTCGACACGCTGCCGCACAACGGCGCGGTCATCACGCTCCTGGCCATCTGCGGGCTGACCCACCGCCAAGCCTATTTCGACCTCGCCATGGCGGCGATGGTGATGCCGTTCATCGCGCTCGTCGTACTGATCACGCTCGGCACCGTGTTCGGCAGCTTTTGAGGCTCACCGCGCGGCGTGGCGGGCGACGAAGTCCGCCGTCGCCCGCCGCGCCGCAGCGGCGGCCTCCGGCGCGAAGTCGAGGGTGGTCAACGGCGCTTTCTGGCGTTGATCGAAGCCGTGGGTGACGCCCTGGAGCACCGCCAGATCGACCGCCGTGCCGCGCCGCCGCAGCTCGGACGCCACCTCGCGGCACGCCTGCTCGTCGGTGATGGTGTCGTCGGCCACCAGCAGGAACAGCAACGCCGGCGCCGCGCGCCACTCCACCTGCCGCATCCGGCTGGTCGGCCCGCAATAGGGATAGAGGAGCACCGCGGCGCCGACGCCGTCGAGACCGTGCGCCTTCACGCTCGCCGGCCACGCGTCCAGGATCGGCGGCGGTTCGCCGGTGGCCTCGAGGGCCAGGAAATCGAGGATCGCCCAGCCGCCGTGGGACGCGCCGACGAGGGCCGTCCGCCCGGGGTCCACGAACGGCATGGCGCGCACGTCGTCGAGTGCCACCGCGACGTCGCCGGCGCGCTCGGTGCCGGTCAGGAGCTGGCCGGTGCAGATCAGCCGCCAGAGCTGGGCGTGGTCGAAGCCGCGGGGGCCGTGGCTGTCGACGACGACCGAGGCCCAGCCCGCCCGTCGCAGCGTCCGGGCGAGGCGCCGCAGATTGTCCTTGGGGCCGTCGCAGCCCGAGAAGAGCAGCGCCGTCGGAAACGGACCCTCCCCCGGCGGGGTCGTGACCGCGTAGGCCGGGCGCAAGGTCGCGGCGAGCTCGGCGGGGCGGTACGTCGTCACCGACCAGCCGACGGCGCCGCGCCAAGTGTTGAGCGCGAGCGCGACCGCCAGGGCGAGCGCGACACCCGCGACCGCGAGCAGCGCGCGGCGCCGCCATGGTCGACCCGATCCCGAACTCACCTCGCCGCCCCCGTCGTCACCGGCCGCGCCTGCGGATCGCGCGTGCGGAGGTGCACGGCTGGCGGAAAACGGATAGACGCCGGCGCGACGGTCCACCCATGTCGGCCCGCCGGGTCGCCGACCGGCACCTCCGCTCGAAGGAGAGACACCCCCATGTCGACCTCGTTCCGCTTGAAGACCGCGGCCCTCGCCGGCGTCGTGGCGGTGCTCGCCGGTTGCACCGATCCGAATTCGCCGAACCGCGGCACCGCGACCGGCGCCGCGGGCGGGGCGGTCGCCGGCGCCGTCCTCGGCAACATCCTGGGGGCGAGCGGGCGCCGCGCCGAGGGTACCGCCATCGGCGCCGCCATCGGCGGGGCGTTGGGCGCCGGGGCGGGCCGCGCCATGGACGTCCAGCGCCAGGACTTCGAGCGGCAGCTCGCCGCCGAGCAGTACCGCAACGAG
>JAAAPF010000217.1 GCA_009908425.1 Alphaproteobacteria bacterium | reverse complement strand
ACATCTTCAACAGCCCGCTCGAGCTCGCGCCCGAGGCGGTGACGCCGAGCTGGTTCGCCGTCGTCTTCCGCAGCTACGAGACGATCACCCGGACCGCCTTCAAGGCGCCGTTGCGCGAGAGCATCCTCGAGGCCGACGTCTACGCCGCCGCCGGCTACCCGCCCTTGGAGGTGCGCTGGGTGGCGGTGCCGGGGAGCTTCACGGCGCCCGAGGGGGCGAGGCCCTTCGATCCGCGTGTGACGAACGAACTCGCCGATCTCGGCCGTGCGGTCGCCCAACGCGCGGACGGCGGTTGGCGGCGCGACCCGCCGCCCTGATCCGGAGCCGAAGCGGCGGCGCCCGACGAGACTGCAAATTTTACTTTCCGATTTCTTCTCTTCTCGCTTGGTCGGATTGCTCTTCGCGCGGCGCGGATGCTAGCAATCCCAGTCGTCAGCGTAGGATCTGCGCGAATAGCAGGTGCGAGACCCTGCTCTTCAGGAATGACGGCGGCATGACCGATCCGGAAGACGGCGTCCTGACCTTCGATCCGGCCATGCGCACCCTCGCGGGAAAGAAGGGCGTCGTGTTGGGCGTCGCCACCGCCGCGCTCGCCACGCCTGCCGGCCATCTCGTCACCGGCAACACCATCCACAGCGAGGCGGCTACCACATCATGGGCTGACGGCCCCGGCCGGCGGAGAGGCACATGGCGATGACAAAGGCGAGCTTTCCCGGGGCCCGATGGCTGGAAGCCATGACGTCGGGAAACCCGATGGAGGCGTTCGCCGCCTATCAGATCGACAGCTGGCAGCGCGCGGTCCTCTTCTGGGACGTCCTCAGAAAGCGCGGCAACGACTACGTCGCCCACGAGCGTGCGGGCCTGCCGCCGGTGCTGACCTTCGACCACGAGCTCGTGGTCGACGGGGCCACGTTGCCGCGGCCGACCAACTACACGCTGCTGCACGTCGTTCCGCCGCCCGGCTGTGTCGAGGACCCGGCCAAGCGCCCCTTCGTCGTCATCGACCCGCGCGCCGGCCACGGCCCCGGCATCGGTGGCATGAAGCAGGAAAGCCAGGTGGGCGTGGCGCTGCGCGCCGGTCATGCCGTCTATTTCGTCTCGTTCCGGCCGGAGCCGGAGCCCGGCCAGACCCTCGCCGACATCGCCGCGACCGAGGCGCATTTCCTGCGCACCGTGGTCGAGCGGCACCCCGAGTGCGAAACGAAGCCAGCGGTGATCGGCAATTGCCAGGGCGGCTGGGCGCTCATGCTGGTGGCGGCCTACGCTCCCGAGCTCCAGAGCGTCGTGTCGATCTCCGGCGCGCCCCTGTCGTACTGGGCGGGGGTGCGCGGCACGAACCCCATGCGGTATTCGGGCGGGCTCCTCGGCGGCTCGTGGCCCGCGACGTTCTTGGGCGACCTGGGCCACGGGCGCTTCGACGGCGCTTGGCTCGTTTCCAACTTCGAGCAGCTCGATCCGGCCAACACGCTGTGGAAGAAGCCCTACAATCTCTATCGCAAGGTCGACACGGAAGAGCCGCGCTTTTTGGCCTTCGAGCGCTGGTGGGGCGGCCACGTGCTACTCAACACCGAAGAGATGCGGGCCATCGTCAACGAGCTCTTCGTCGGCAACAAGCTCAGCCGCGGCCGTATCGTTGCGCAGGACGGCACGCCCATCGATCTGCGCGCGGTCCGCGCCCCGATCGTGGTCATCTGCTCGAAGGGCGACAACATCACGCCGCCGCAGCAGGCACTCAACTGGATTCTCGATCTCTACGACGACGTCGACGAGATCCGCGCCTGCGAGCAGACCATCATCTACACCGTCCACGACAGTGTCGGGCACCTCGGCATTTTCGTCTCGGCGAAGGTGGCCTTGAAGGAGCACGCCGAGTTCGTCTCCTCGGTCGATCACATCGAAGGGCTGCCGCCCGGTCTTTATGAGATGGTGATCGAAGAGGCGCACGAAGAGGACAGCGGCACCGAACGCGAGCACGAGGCATACGTCGTGCGCTTCGAGGCGCGCACGCTCGACGATATCCGTGCCTTCGACGACGGGCGGGCCGACGAGGAACCCTTCGAGGCGGTCGCTCGCTTCGCCGAGATCGGCGAGGGGGTCTACGAGACCATGGTCCGGCCCTGGGTGCGGGCGATGGCGACGCCGGCTTCGGCCGCGTTCATGCGGGAAATGCACCCCGACCGTTTGCAGCGGCGGCTCCTCTCCGACCAGAACCCGTGGATGCACTCGGTGGCCGCCACCGCCGCCTGGGTCCGCGCGAACCGGACGGCCGTCGGTGACGAGAACGTCTTCGTCCAGGCCGAGAAGCAGATGGGTGCAGCCGTCGAGCAGGCCCTCGACGGCTGGCGTGACGCGCGCGATCAGGCACAGGAGCGAACCTTCGAGGCGATCTGGACCAACCCCGCCGTCCGCGCGCTGGTCGGCGCCGAGGCGCCGTTCGCCGACTTCAAGAAGCCACGGGCGAGCCATCGTCGGCTTTTGCGGCGCTGGGTCGAGCTCAAGCTCGAACTCCTGCGCCAGCGCTGCCGCCAGGGCGGTTTCCCGGAAGCGGTGTTGCGCATCATCCTCGCGGGTGTCGCCGCAGCCGAGGGCGTCGACGCCCGGGGCGTGCGGGCAGCCCGTCGGGTCTGGCGGAGCGAGGGCCTGTTCGAGGGCATGAGCCGGGCCGAGCTGCTGCGCATCTTCAAGGAGGAGGCGTTCCTGCTGCAGTTCGACCGGGCCTACGCCATGGCGACGCTACCGGACCTCCTGCCGACGCGCGCCGAGCGCGAGCGGGCCATGCGGATCATCGACGAGATGCAGAGCTGGCGCCCCGAGATGCTGCCCGAACTCGCCGCCGTGCGCCGGGAAGTGGCGGAGATCTTGGGGCTCGAGGGTGGGAAGACCACGGCCGTCGACGAGGCCGCGGACCCCGCTGCCCAATAGGGCTCGGACGGCGCGCGCCCCTGCCCGGCTCGTCGACGAGGTAGAGTGCCAGCGCTCAGACCCAGCGCAGGAAGAGGCCGACTTCGCCCGGTTTGCCGTCCGGGTAGTTCAAAACGCGCGCGTCGAGCTTGTAGCCGAGCGGCGCCGCGCGCTCCTCGAAGAGACGGTAGAGGACGGCGGCCTTGCCGACCAGCGTCGACGGCCAGCTCGGGTCGAAGTTGTTCACGGCGCGGCCCCTGTCGGCGAGCAACGAGGCGGGGAAGCGGAGCACCTCGACTTCGCCCTGACCGTTCTCGATGGCGACGGCGACACGGTAACGGATGCGCTCGGCGTCGCCAGCGTCGATCCCGCCCTTCATGAACTCCTCGACCTGGGCGAGATGCGCCTGCTCCAGCTTGCGCCGTTCGGCCTCGAGCTCCTCGATCTTCGCCAGTTGGATCTCCGCCATCCGGCGCCGGAGATCCGCCGCCGACATTACCGGCCGCGGCGCCTCGTCCGATGCCGCCATCGCTCTGCCCTCCATCCGGCCATGGACCCGAGCCCGCTGAACGACGATCGCGACGACTGGCGGTCAGGCCGTTGATATAGCGGGAGGCCGCCACCGCGGTCCATCAACTTGGTGCCCAATTTGGGCAGGAACCTTCGGCGACCGTGGCGGGCGCTAGTGCCATGGCTCGACGATTGTGGTAGCCGCGCCATCGGGTTCAGGTCGTCGGGGTGTTCGCCCATGCAGAGACTCGCCGTGCTCGCCTGCTGTCTCGTGCTCGTCGCGCCGGCGGCCGCGCAGGCACCCCCGCCGACCGTGGGCGTCGCGGCGGTCGATCACGCCGACGTCACGCCGCGGTCGCGTTTCGTCGGTCGGGCCGAGGCGATCGACCGCGTCGAGCTCAGGGCCCGGGTCACCGGTTTCCTCGAGCAGCGCCTTTTCGAGCAGGGCGACCGGGTCGGCGCCGGCGATCTGCTCTTCGTCATCGAGCCCGAGCCGTATCGGGCGCGGCTGGCCCAGCGCGAGGCCGAGCTCGCGAGTGCGCGGGCCGAGGTCGCCACCGCCCGGGCCCAGCTCGACCGCGGCCTGCAGCTCCTCGAGCGCGGCAACATCCCGGAGGCCGAGGTCGACGAGCGTCGCGCCCGGCTCCTGGTGGCCGAGGGCAAGATGCAGGAGGCCGACGCCGCCGTCGAGGTCGCCGAGCTCGACCTCACCTACACCCACGTCACCGCCCCCATCGACGGGCGCATCGGCCGCTACGCGTACTCGATCGGCGCCTTCGTCGGTCCGCAGAGCGGCGCGCTCGCGACCATCGTCCAGCAAGATCCCATCTACGTCACCTTTCCGGTGAGCCAGCGGATCATCACCGAAGCCCGTCAGGAGGCGATCCGCACGGGCGGCCCGAGCGACCTCGTCGTCCGCGCCAAGCTGCCCACCGGCGAGCTCTACGCCGAGACCGGGGCATTGAGCTTCACCGACGTCGAAGTGCAGCGGGGAACCGACACGCTCACGGTGCGCGCGACCTTTGCCAACCCCGACGGCCTGTTGACGCCGGGCCAGTTCCTCGACGTCGTGATCGAGGCGGGTGAGCCGCAACAGGCCCTCGTCGTCCCCTCCTCGGCGCTCCTGATCGAACAGAGCGGCACGCACGTCCTGGTCGTCGGTGAGGACGACGTGGTCGAACGGCGCCGCGTCGCCCTGGGCCGGACCGTCGACGGCGGCGACGTCGTCGTGACGGACGGCCTCGAGCCGGGCGAGCGGATCATCGTCGAGGGCATCCAGAAGGTCCGCCCGGGCCAGGCGGTGCGGACGGCGCCGGCGAGCGAGGCCGCGCCCACATGATCTTCGACGTCTTCATCCGGCGCCCGCGGATGGCGCTGGTCATCTCGATCGTGCTCACCCTCGCCGGGGCCATCGCGATCAGCGCCATCCCCGTCGCCCAGTACCCCGACATCGTCCCGCCGCAGGTCTCGGTCTCGACCTTCTACCCCGGCGCTTCGGCCGACGTCGTCGAGCAGGCCGTGGCCCAGCCGATCGAGCAGCAGGTCAACGGCGTCGACGACATGCTCTACATGAAGTCGGTGAGCGGCGCCGACGGCAGCTACAAGCTGACGGTGACCTTCGCGCTCGGCACCGACCCCGACATCGCCACCGTCAACGTCCAAAACCGCGTCAACCTCGCCCTGCCGCAGCTGCCGCAGGAGGTGCAACGCCAGGGCCTCACCACGCAAAAGCAGTCCTCGGCGCTGTTGCAGGTCATCCAGTTCTACTCGCCCGAGCGGACCTACGACGACCTCTTCATCACCAACTACGCCACCATCAACGTCATCGACGCCCTGAAGCGGATCAACGGGGTCGGCGACGCCTCGCTCTTCAGCTCGCTCGACTACGCCATGCGGGTCTGGCTCGACCCGGAAAAGCTCACGGCCTTCGGCCTCGCACCGGGCGACGTGGCGGCGGCCATTCGCAACCAGAACATCCAGGCCGCCGTCGGCCGCATCGGCGCGGCGCCACTGTTGCCCGACCAGCAGTACCAGCTGACGATCACGACCGAGGGGCGGCTCACGACCGAGGCCGAGTTCGAGCGCATCATCGTCCGCGCCGATCCCGACGGGTCGACGGTCACGGTGGGCGATCTCGGCCGGGTCGAGCTCGGCGCGCGCATCGCCGACATCCGTTCGCGCTACAACGGCGCGCCGAGCGCGGCCATCGGCATCTACCAGTCGCCCGGCGCCAACGCGATCGCCGTCGCGGAGGGCGTGCAGGCCGAGCTCGAACGTCTCGCCGAGCGCTTTCCCGACGACCTCACCTACGACGTGATGCTGGACACGACGGTCTTCGTCGAAAGCAGCATCGAGAACGTCGTCCACACCCTCGTCGAGGCCTTCGCGCTCGTCGCCATCGTCGTCTTCGTCTTCCTCGGCAGCTGGCGGGCGACGCTGATCCCGATCGTCGCCGTGCCCGTGGCGCTCGTCGGCACCTTCGCCGTCATGCTGGTCATCGGTTTCTCCGCCAACACGGTCTCGCTCCTGGCGCTCGTGCTCGCCATCGGCATCGTCGTCGACGACGCCATCGTCGTCGTCGAGAACGTCGAGCGGGTCATGGACGACGAGCCGACGCTCACCCCGGCGCAGGCGACCAGCAAGGCGATGGGCGAGATCTTCGGCCCGATCCTCGCCATCACGCTCGTGCTGCTCTCGGTCTTCGTCCCCGTCGCCTTCATCCCCGGCATCGCCGGCCAGCTCTTCCAGCAGTTCGCCGTCGCCGTGTCGGTCGCGATGGTCATTTCGGCGATCAATGCGCTGACCCTGAGCCCGGCGCTGTGCGCCATGCTGCTCCGCCCCGGCATGCACGCCCACGGCTTCCGCGGGCGCGTGATCCAGGGCGTCGTCGTCGGCGCCATCCTCGCCCCCGTCGCCGCCTACATCTTCCACGGCTGGCAAGGGCTGCTCGTGGGCCTCCTCGGCGGTCTCCTGCTCGGTGCCGTCCTCGGGCCACTCGGCTGGGCCATCGACCGGACGCGCGACGGCTACGCCTGGATCGTCGGCCGCTTCGTGCGCGTCTCGGTGCTGTCGCTCGTGGCCGTCGCCGCCGTCGTCGTCGGCACCGGCTGGGTCTTCGAGAAAACGCCCACGGGTTTTCTGCCGGAGGAGGACCAGGGCGCGTTCTTCGCCCAGGTCCAGCTGCCCGAGGGCGCCTCGGTCAACCGCACGACGGCGGTGGTCGAGCAGGTCGAGGCCATCTTCGCCGAGGAAGAGGCGATCACCGGCGTCACCTCGATCGTCGGCTACGACTTCCTGAGCGGGCTCGCCAAGTCGAACGGGGCGTTCTTCGTCGTCAGCCTCGCGCCGTTCGAGGCGCGCGCCGACGCGCGCGACCACGTCCAGGCCATCCTCGGCCGGGTCCAGCCGGAGATCCTCGCCATCGCCGCCGCCAACGGCTTCGCCTTCAACCTGCCGCCCATCGTGGGCCTCGGCTCGACGGGCGGCTTCGAGTACCAGCTCCAGGACCTCGCCGGCGGCGGCGTCCGCGAGCTCGCGGCGGTGGTCCAGGCGATGATCGTCGCCGCCAACGAGGATCCACGCCTCGCCGGCGTCTTCTCGACCTTCGCCGCCGACACGCCGCAGCTGTTCTTGGAGCTCGACCGCGAGAAGGCGCAGATCCTGGGCGTGCAGGTCGTGGACGTCTTCAACGCGCTGCAGGGCACGCTCGGCGGGCTCTACGTCAACGACTTCAACCTCTTCGGCCGCACCTGGCAGGTCCAGCTCCAGGCGGACGCGGCGTCCCGCAACGAGGTCGAGGACATCCTCGCGGTGAACGTGCCGAACCGTGACGGCGAGATGGTGCCGATGTCCGCGCTCGCCTCGGTGCGGCTCGCGCTCGGTCCCGCGGCGCTCACCCGCTACAACGGCTTCCGCTCGGTGACGATCAACGGCGCCGGTGCCCCCGGTGTCAGCACCGGCGCGGCGCTGACGGCCATGGAGGAGGTCTCGGCCGCGACGCTGCCGGACGGCTTCGGCTACGAGTGGACCGGCACGGCGCTGCAGGAGAAGGAGGCCGCGGGCCAGACGACGATCGTCCTCGCGCTCGCGGTGCTCTTCGCCTACCTCTTTCTCGTCGCCCTCTACGAGAGCTGGACGATCCCGGTGCCGGTGCTGCTCTCGGTGACCGTCGGCGTGCTCGGCGCCGTCCTCTCGATCTGGCTGGTCGGGCTCAGCTTCGACGTCTACGCCCAGATCGGGCTCGTGGTGCTCATCGCGCTCGCGGCGAAGAACGCCATCCTCATCATCGAGTTCGCCAAGGTCGAGCGCGAGAAGGGACGGCCGCTGGTCGACGCCGCCGTCGACGGCGCGCGTCTGCGCTTCCGGCCGGTGATGATGACGAGCTTCGCCTTCCTCGCCGGCTTGGTCCCGCTCTTGCTCGCCGGCGGCGCCGGGACGGCGAGCCGCGTGGCCGTGGCGCTACCCGTCTTCGGCGGCATGCTCGCCGCCGCGGTGATCGGCATCTTCCTCATCCCGCCCCTCTACGTCGCCTTCCAATGGGCCCGCGAGCGGGTGAAGGGCGGACGCGCCGCAACGGCGCCGGCGCGCGAAGCCGCCGATCCCGCCTAGCCCGACGGCGCTCCACCGCCCCCATCGGCCCAACCCGCCGGCCGGTGGCCGGGGGCACTGGCTTGCTGTCGGCAAGGGTGGGTCGAAGGTCCACGCCACGCGTCGGGTCCGCGCAGGTCTCGGACACCGTCGATAGCCGACTTATGGCGTCTGTCCCCCTCCGTCTGATCTGATGCGCGAAGGAGACGACAGGACCTCCGACATCGGTAGCGTACCGGAGGATGCCCGGCGTTCGTTAGAGGAGGTGCGCATGGTTGAGGCGGCGAGCGTGGTGGCGGTGGTCGCGGACGGCATCACCAATAGAATGGCGATTGGCAGGCTCGGACGATCCGAATCCCGAGTGATTTCTTTGCTTAATATTAAATTTGCAAATAAAACTGCATTTCTGTGACTCGACGACGCTCACAAATATTTTAGGCGCGCTTGAGGCCGAGAAAAATTTTGCGCTAAGCGCGAAAAACTATGGGTGTCGCGACGAACTATGCGTGATTCTACAAGGGTCTAGG
>JAAAPF010000034.1 GCA_009908425.1 Alphaproteobacteria bacterium | reverse complement strand
GCCGGGGGCGACCTCGTGCAGGACGACGGCGTTGGAGCCGATGCGGGCGCCGCGGCCGACGGTGAAGGGGCCGAGCACCGCCGCCCCGGCGCCGATGATGACGTCGTCCGCGACGGTCGGATGGCGCTTGCCGGGATCGAGGCTGACCCCGCCGAGGGTGACGCCCTGATAGAGCGTGACGTTGTCGCCCACGACCGCGGTCTCGCCGATCACCACGCCGGTGCCGTGGTCGATGAAGACGCCGTCGCCGATGACCGCGCCGGGGTGGATCTCGATGCCGGTGAGAAAGCGGTTGATGTTGGAGATGACGCGGGCGATCAACTTGAAGCCGCGCTTCCAGGCGGCGTGCGCGAAGCGGTGCCCGACGACGGCGTGCAGCCCCGGATAGGTCAGCAGCACCTCGAGGGTGGAATGGGCCGCGGGATCACGCTCGCGGACCGCCGCCACGTCGTTGCGCAGTCTCTTGAACATGGCACTCCCCCGCGCCTATATGCGAACTGTCAAGGTGGGATTCGGTCTCGATCCCGACAAGTGGCGGCAAGCGTTCGACGATCGACGCGACGCCGGTGGCCCGATGACGACGGCGACCGTCGACGGGGGGACGCGCCGTCACTCCGCCACGACGCTTAAGGACGCGGCGGCGGCGCGGTCAAGCGCGGCGCGGCCGTAGCGTGCGCACGACCCAGACGGAGAGCTCCATGCCCGAGGTGATCTTCAACGGTTCGGACGGCCGGCTGGAGGGTCGCTACGTTCACGGCGAGGGCGCGACGCCGCCGCTGGCGATCCTGCTGCACCCGCACCCGCTGCACGGCGGCACCATGAACAACCGCGTCGTGTACGCCATGTTCCAGGCGTTCCAGCGCCGCGGCTTCTCCGTCCTGCGCTTCAACTTCCGCGGGGTGGGGCGCAGCCAGGGCGTCTTCGACCACGGCCAGGGCGAGCTGCGCGACGCCGCCTCGGCGCTCGACTGGATGCAGACCTACAACCCCAACAGCCGCATCGTCTGGTGCGCCGGCTTCTCCTTCGGCGCCTGGATCGCCATGCAGCTGTTGATGCGGCGCCCGGAGATCCACCGCTTCATCACCGCCGCGCTGCCGGCCAGCCTCTACGACTTCACCTTCCTGGCGCCGTGCCCGTCGTCGGGGCTGGTGATCCACGGCGAACACGACATCGTGACGTCGACCGAGGCGGTCGCCAAGCTGGCCGACCGGCTGCAGCACCAGCGCTCCATCGACATCGACCTCGAGGTGATCGAGGGCGCCGACCACGTCTTCAACAAGAAGCTCGACCTGCTGACCCGCGCCGTCGAACGCTACATCGACCGCGAGATGGCCGCGACCGAGGCCACCACCGCCTGAGCCCACCACCCGCGCCCACCGGAGGCGCCGCATGAGCCGTTTTCGCTCCGAGTTCCTCCATAACCTGGAGGCGCGCGGCTTCGTCCATCAGATCACCGACCCCGAGGGGCTCGACCGCCTCGCGGCGGCCGGGCCGATCACCGGCTATATCGGCTTCGACTGCACCGCCGACAGCCTGCACATCGGCAATCTCGTCAGCATCATGCTCCTGCGCCACCTGCAGGACGCCGGGCACCGCCCGATCGCGCTGGTCGGCGGCGGCACCACCAAGGTGGGCGACCCGTCGGGGCGGGACGAGGCCCGGCGCCTCCTCGACGACGACGCGATCGAGGCCAACAAGGCCGGCATCCGCCGCTCGCTCGGCGCCTTTCTCGACGTCGAAGGCGGGCGCACGCGCATGGTCGACAACGCCGAATGGCTCGACGAGCTCCGCTACGTCCCGTTCCTGCGCGACATCGGCCGGCACTTCACGGTCAACCGCATGCTGACCTTCGATTCGGTGCGGCTCAGGCTGGAGCGCGAGCAGCCGCTGACCTTCCTCGAATTCAACTACATGCTGATGCAGGCCTACGACTTCACCGAGCTGGCGCGGCGCTACGACTGCCGGCTGCAACTGGGCGGCTCGGATCAGTGGGGCAACATCGTCAACGGCATCGAGCTCAACCGCCGCCTCGGCGGCGACGAGCTCTACGGCGTCACCACCCCGCTGATCACCCGCTCCTCGGGCGAAAAGATGGGCAAGTCGGTCCACGGTGCGATCTGGCTCAATGCCGACCGGCTCGACCCGTTCGACTACTGGCAGTTCTGGCGCAACACCGAGGACGCCGACGTCGGCCGGTTCCTGCGCCTGTTCACGCTGTTGCCGCTCGCCGAGATCGCCCGGCTCGAAGCCCTCGACGGGGTCGAGGTCAACGAGGCCAAGAAGGTGCTCGCCACCGAGGCGACCCGCCTCGCCCACGGCGACGCTGCCGCCGAGGAGGCGCGCGCGGCCGCGGCGGCGGTGTTCGAGCAGGCGGGGGCGGAGGCGGGGCTGCCCGAGGTCGCGGTCGACCGCGACCTGCTGGCCCATGGCTTCACCGTCGTCGACGCGCTGGTCCGGGCCGGGCTCGCCAAGACCAAGGGCGAGGCGCGCCGGCTCATCCGCGGCGGCGGGGCCAAGCTGAACGACGCCCGCATCGACGACGAGCTCGCTCCCCTCGGCGAGGGCGAGCTCCGCGGCGACGGCACCGCCAAGCTCTCCGCCGGCAAGAAGCGCCACGTCCTCCTGCGCGCGGGGTGAGCGTTCAGCCGGCGGCGCGCATCGCTTCGACGAAGCGGGTCTCGACCACGCCGAAGCTGTTGCAGGGGCGCCGCCGGGTGCCGGCGAAGGCGACGGGATCGCGGTAGCGGCCGAGAAAGCGGGGCCTGATCGTCACCCGCGCCCCGTCGTCGGCGGGGACCACCTCGAGCGCGAGCCTCACCTCGCCGCCGTCGGCGTGGACGGTGTCGTAGGTGTCGTCGTCCTCGACCCTGAGCGGCGGGCAGAACGCCCACACCTCGTCTTCGGGAAACCGCCGCGTCCAGCGATCCGCCGCCGCGTCGCTGCGGCTGAAGCCGAGCTCGGCGAGGGTGGCGTGGGCGCGCTCGCGCGCTTCGGCGACGTCGGCGCCGATCGCGACGCGGCGCGGGATCTCGTCGGGATCGGCGCCCGCGCCGATGGGCACGCCCACCGGCGCGTAGCAGCCGGCGAGAAGGACGGCGGTGAGGGTCGCGACGACGGCGCCGCGCATGCGCGCCTCGGGCGAAGGGTCGGCATCGGGAACCTCGTCAACGCCGCTCGCGGCCGGAGGTTGCCGGCGGGCCTCAATCGTCGTCGTGGGGAACCCGTGGCGGTCGCATCTCGGCGCCGGCGAAGAGGTCCCGCAGCACGCCCGGGGTGATCACCGAGAGCGGGTTGACGTTGACCGTGGGATCGCCCCACGGCCCGGCCACGCGGAACGAGAGCGCGAAGGCGCCCGCCCCCCGCGAGCCCTGCAAGAGGGCCCCGATCAGGGGCAGGTTGCCGATGAACCGGTTCACGCCCTGCACCGGCGCGAGGTTGCCCCGCAGATCCAGACGGCCCTCGCCGAGATCGATCTCGCCGGAGGTCCGCACCGCGAGGTTGGAGGCGATCAACAGCGCGTCGCCGAGCGTCAGGAGCCCGCCGTCGAGCGTGATCGGCGAGGTGAACCGGGCCACCGCCAGCTCGTCGTCGGCGAGCTCCGCCGTCGCCGGTGCGGCGGCCAGCACCCGCACCACCGGCGGCGCCCCGCTGAGCACGAAGTCGCTCGCCGCCACCTCGCCCTCGAACGCCAGCCGCGGTCGTTGCGCCGTCAGCGTACCGCCGAATTCCAGCAGGCCCCCGCGCACGGCGCGGGTCAGGTTCAGCGCCGACGTCAGGGCGCCGGCGTCGTCGGTGGTCAGCGTGAAGCGCCCGCCCGCCTCGGTCGGTTCGAGCCGTCCCCGCACCGTGCCGCCGCCCGGCCGCAGGCCGGCGTTCAGCACCACCCGCCGCAGCCGCTCGCGATCGGTGCTGAGGCGCCCGGTGAGATCGACGACGGCGCCGTCGCCGCCCGCGACCACCTCGTCGATCGCCAGCTCGACCGTCAACGGCGCCTGTTCCCGCCAGTCGACGGCGGCACCGTCGTCGCCGTCGTCGGCGGCTTCGCCGCCCGCGCCGCCGGTGACGGGGGCGAGATCGAGCCGCGCCCCGCGGATGCGCAGCGCCAACCGGGCGTCGTCGCGGGTGCCGGTGATGCTGAGATCGGTACCCGACACCCGCAGCGGGTCCAGCCGCAGCGCCTGCAGCCGGCCGGCGGCGTCGAGCCGGGCCGAGCCCTCGATCTCGGCGCCGGGCCAGCTCACCGCGAGGCGTTCGACGTCGACGCCGGCGGCGGTTTCGACCACCCGCGCTTCGACCGTCCCGGCGACGCCCCGGGGCTTCCAGATCCCCAGTTCCGGGACCTCGATCTCGGCGGCGCCGACGTCGAGGCGGAGTTCGTCGCGGGTGGTGTCGGCGGTGGTGACGAGCGTGGCGTCGAGGCCGACGGTGCCCTCGACCGGCAGCGGTGGGGCGCCGAGATCTTGCAGGCGCCCGGCCTCGACCTCGCCGCGCGCGGTCAAGGTCTCGCGCTCGCCCTCGGCCTCGAAGCCCAGCTCGAGCGGCACCCCGTCGACCCGGCCGTGGCCCGACGCGCGCACCATGTCGGCGGTGGCCTGGAGCTCGAAGTCGGCGTCGGTGAGATCGCGTCCCGCCGCCAGCCCGGGCAGCCGGACGTCGGTGAAGCGACCGTCGACGGCGAGGTCGACCGCCTCCAGTTCGACGTCCTGCAACAGCGGCAGCCCGACCCGCACGACGAAGCTGCCGCTGCCGGCGCTGTCGGCGACCGGCAGGCCTTTGCGGCTGGCGAGGGTGAGCGGTTCGTGGTCGGTGAGTGCCAGCATCGCCTGCACCCGGCCGCGGCCGTCGAGCGTCACCTCCAGCCGTTCGACCGTCGCCGGATCGGCGTAGTCGCGCACGACGATCTCGCCCCCGGTGACCTCCACGCCCGCCGCTTCGCCGCGGGCGACGTCGAAGGTGAGGCGGTCGCCGTCGAAGCGGGCGGTGGCGTCGGTACCGACGGCGGGCGGCATCGGCCGCAGGTAGTGGATCTCGGCGTCGTCGACCCGCGCCTCGCCGTAGAGCGCGTCGGCGCGCAGCACGTCACGGGCGAGATCCTCGCGGTCGAGATCGAGGCGCAGATCGAGCCGGGTGATGCGGCCGGCGGTGACGTTGGCGGTGACCCAGTCGCGGGCGCCGTCGGCGACACCGGCGGGCCAGAGCGCGGGCGCCCAGGTGACGTCGACGTCGTCGGCCCCGAGGACGAGCCGCACGCGCTCGGGCCCGAGCTCGCCGCGCGCGGCGAGCTCGAAGGCGGGCGAAGTGAGCGCGAGCCGCTCGATCGCGAGCCCGTCGCCGGCGCCCGGCCGGACGGCGGCTTCGAGCGTGGTGATCGGCAGCGCCTCGGCCATGCCGCGCAGACGCAGGCGTCCGCCCTCCGCCAGCCGCAGCGTCGCGGCGAGGTCGCCCGCGAGCCGGCCGTCCGCCAGCGCCGCCGTCACCACCACCGACGCCGTGCCGGCGGCGTCGACCACCAGCTCGGGCGCCACCCGCCGCAGCAGCCCGCCGAGGTCGACGCGCCGAAGGACGAGCCGGAGGCCGTCGGTCGCTCCGCCCGCGTCGAGCGCGGCGACGCCGTCGAACCCGACCCGCGGCCCGCCGGCGAGATGACCCGCGACGTCGGCGCGCCACCCGGCGCGCGCGGGGCGCAGCCGGAGCTCGTCGAGGACCACCGTCACGGTCTCGCCGAGCGGGGTGTCCGCCAGCGTGAAGCGGGTGTCGGTGAGCCGAAAACCGTCGGGGCGTAGCCGAGCGCCGAGCTCGCGCAGCCAGTCCAGCCGTGGGTTGGTCGCCAGCGCCAACAGCCGCGGCGCCAGCGCCTTCAGCCCGGTCGCCGCGCCGCTGTCGGCGGGCTCGCCCCCGGCCGCGGGCGCCGGAAGCGACGTCCCGGCGGGGGCCGATGCCGGCGGGGGCGGTGCGCGCGTCGCCAGCGCCAGCACCGCCGCGGCGGTGAGCAGGGTCAAGAGCGCGCCGAGGAGGGAGAGCAGCCGGGTGAGCACGCCGCGGCGGGCTTGACCCCGCCGCGGGCGCTTCGCACTCTTCCCACGTGGCGCACGCCCGCGCCCCGACGGCCCATCGGGCGCGTCGCCCGCCGTGCCCGCCTCCGCTCGAGGATCCTCCGGCCGTGTCGTCACCGTCGCCCTCCGCCGCCGCCGACCGCGCCACCCGCGAGCGTACCCGCTTTTTGAAGTCGGCGCGTGACGGCGAGACGGCGGCGGCCCGCGAGCGCCTGCTGGCGCGCGGCGGCGATCTGCTCGACCGCGTCTTCGACGCCAGCCCCTACCTGACCGGTCTGGTTCACGCCGAACCGGACACCGTCGCCGCGACCCTGGAGGTAGGGGCGGAGGCGGTGGTCGCGCGCGAGTTCGCCGCGCTCGATTGCCTGGAGATCGGCGAGCGGGCGGCCGTTTTGGCCGCGCTGCGGGGCGCCAAGCGGCGGGTGGCGCTCGCCCTCGGCCTCGCCGACGTCGCCGGCGCGATCGACGAGCGGGCGGTCACGACCGCCCTGAGCGACCTCGCCGACCGCTGCGTCGAAGCGGTGCTGAAGCTGGTCTTGAAGTTCGCCGTCGACCGCGGCGAAGTCGAGGCCAGCGTTTTCGCCACCCCGGCGCGGCACGGGCTCTTCGTGCTCGGCATGGGCAAATACGGTGCTCGCGAGCTGAACTATTCGAGCGATATCGACCTCGTCGTCTTCTTCGATCCCGAGCGCTTGCCCTACGCCGGCCGGGAGAGCCCGAGTGCGCTCGCCGCCAAGGTGACGCGCTCGCTGGCGCAGCTTTTGGAGGAAAACGGCCGCGACGGCTACGTGTTCCGCACCGATCTGCGCCTCAGGCCGTTCCCGGCGGGCCAGCCGCTGGCGCTCACGGTCGACGCCGCCGAGACCTACTACGCCCGCCACGGCCAGAACTGGGAGCGCGCCGCGTTCATCAAGGCGCGGGCGGTCGCCGGCGACCTGGAGGCGGGCGCGGCCTTCCTCGAACGGCTGGCGCCCTTCATCTGGCGCCGTTCGCTCGATTTCGCCGCGATCAACGACATCCACTCGATCAAGCGCCAGATCCACGCCTTTCGCGGCCACGCCCGCATCGCCACCCACGGCCACAACGTCAAGCTGGGCCGCGGCGGCATCCGCGAGATCGAGTTCTTCTGCCAGACCCAACAGCTGATCCTGGGCGGGCGGGTGCCGTCGCTCAGGCAACGGGCGACGACCCCGGCGCTGGAGCAGCTCGCCGCCACCGGCTGGATCGACCGCGCCGTCGCCGGCGATCTGATCGCGGCCTACTGGTACCTGCGGCGGGTCGAGCACCGCCTGCAGATGATCGACGACGCCCAGACCCATCTGCTCCCCGCCGACGCCGCCGGCTTCGCGCGGGTGGCGGCGTTTCTCGGCTACGCCGACGGCGCCGCCTTCGAGCGCGAGCTCCGGGGCTGGCTGGAGACGGTCGAGCGCCACTACGCCGGGTTGTTCGAGACCAGCCCCGATCTGTCGGACGCCGCCGCGCTGGTCTTCACCGGCACCGAGGACGACCCGGCGACGCTGGAGCACCTGGCGCAGATGGGCTTCGCCGAGCCCTCGGTGGTGAGCGCGCGCGTGCGCGGCTGGCACCACGGCCACATCGCCGCCACCCGCAGCGCGCGCGCCCGCGAGCTCCTGACCGAGCTGATGCCCGATCTGCTGCACGCGCTCGCCGACCAGCGCGATCCCGACGCCGCCTTTCGCCGCTTCGACGCCTTCCTCGCCAGCCTGCCGGCGGGGGTACAGCTGTTCTCGCTGTTTCACGCCAACCCGCAGCTGTTGCGGCTGATCGCCTTGATCATGGGGACCGCGCCCCGCCTCGCCGAGCGCCTGGCGAGCTCGACCCGGCTGTTCGAGGCCATGCTGACCCCCGATTTCATCGAGGAGCTGCCCGCGCGCGACGCGCTGGCGGCCGAGCTCGACGACACCCTGGCCGCGGCGCGCAACACCGAGGACCTGTTCGACCGCGCCCGGGTGTGGGCGCAGGCGCGCCAGTTCCAGGTCGAGTTCCTGGTGCTGACGGCGCGGGTGAGCGCCCACGGCGGGCTCGACCAGCTCACCGCCATCGCCGATCTGCTGCTCGAGCGGCTGCTCGGCCCGGTCGAGGACTGGCTCGCCGAGACCCACGGCCGGGTGCCGGGCGGCCGGTTCGCGGTGATCGGGATGGGCAAGCTGGGCTCGCGCGAGCTCACCATCGGCTCCGACCTCGACCTCGTCTTCGTCTTCGACGCGTCCCTCGACGCCAAGAGCGACGGCCCCAAGCCGCTGGCGGCGGCGACGTACTACGCCCGGCTGAGCCAGCGCGTGATCAGCGCGCTGACCGCCCCCACCGCCGAGGGCCGGCTGTTCGAGATCGACATGCGCCTGCGTCCCTCCGGCAATGCCGGCCCGGTCGCCTGTTCGCTGGAGAGCTTCGACGGCTATCAACGCCGCACCGCTCAGGTGTGGGAGCATCAAGCGCTCACCCGCGCCCGCGCGGTGGCCGGCGACGCCGGTCTCCGCCGCGAGCTCGAGGCGATCATCGACGACGTTCTCAGCACCGCGCGCGAGCCGGATGCGCTCGCCCGCGACGTCGCGGCG
>JAAAPF010000338.1 GCA_009908425.1 Alphaproteobacteria bacterium | reverse complement strand
GCGGAGGCCTTGCCTCGCGCCCGCCCGCCGGCGGGCCCGGCTTGGGCGGTGGAGGTCCGTCCAGCCGCGTCGGCTCCGGCTGACGCGCCGTCGGCCTGCCCAGCGTGTTCGCTCATCGCCCCCGTCGCGGAGATTGGGACCCGCCGCCGGCACCGGCATCGCTCTCGAAAAGCCGCGGCGGCGGGCGGAACGCCCCTTCAATCGCACGAACCCCTGCGTTAGGGAACCGTCGACGATGATCGAGTGGGCGCGGATGTCGGCGCGGCGCGAGCGGGAGACCCTGGTGGGCGTGCAGGTGCGGGTGCTGTTCGCGCTCGTCATGCGCGAGATGATCACCCGCTACGGGCGCTCCGCCGGCGGTTACGCCTGGGCGATCATCGAGCCGCTCGCCACCATCGCGCTGTTGTCCGCGGTCTTCTCGGCGATCGCCCGGCACCCCTCGCTCGGCACCAACTTCCCCATCTTCTTCGCCACCGGCTACGGCATCTTCCACGTCTACAAGGACATCTCCGGCAGCGTCAGCGCCGCGGTTCAGTCCAACCGGGCGCTCTTGGCCTTCCCGCGCATCTCCATGCTCGACGTCATCCTCGCCCGCTTCGTGCTGCAGACGGTGACCTCGCTGATGGCCTTCAGCGCGATCATGACCGGCCTGCTGTTGTACTACGACATGCACATGCCGCTGGACTTTCGCGCCATCTTCGCGGCCTGCGCCTACGCCGCCCTGTTGGGGGTCGGCATCGGCGCCTTGAACTGCGTGCTCTTCGCCTTTTCACCGACCTATCAGCGCGTGTTCAATCTGGTGAACCGACCGCTCTTTTTGATCTCCGGCGTCTTCTTCATCTTCGAAGACGTGCCCGCCGACCTCCAGCAATATCTGTGGTGGAATCCGCTGATCCACGTCACGGCGACGATGCGGACCGGCTTCTATCCGGAATACCATGCCGCCTTCGTCTCGCCGGTCTACGTGCTGCTGGTCGCGCTGACGACGCTGACCTTGGGGGTGCTGCTGTTGCGGGTGTGGCGCGGCAAGGTACTCGAGGGTGATTAGGCTCGAAGACGTCTCCAAGAGCTATCCCACCTCCGCCGGCCGCAAGGTGTTGATGGATCACGTCACCTTCACCTTTCCCCGCGGCCGCAGCGTCGCCCTGATCGGCCGCAACGGCGCCGGCAAGTCGACCCTGTTGCGGATGATCGGCGGCGCCATCGCTCCCGATCGCGGCGTCATCCGCCGCGACGCGCGGGTGTCCTGGCCGCTCGGCTTCGGCGGCGCCTTTCAGGGCTCGCTCACCGGCGCCCAGAACGCCCGCTTCGTCGCCCGCATCTACGGCTTCGACACCGCCGAGATGGTGGAACGGGTCACCGAGTTCTCCGAGCTCGGCGACTTCATGTACATGCCGGTGCGGACCTACTCCTCCGGCATGAAGGCCCGGCTGTCCTTCGCGGTGTCGATGGCGGTGCATTTCGACATCTACCTGATCGACGAGCTCACCGCGGTCGGCGACGCCGCCTTCAAGCGCAAATGCGCCGAAACCTTCCGCTCCAAGATGGGCGCCGCCGACGTGATCATGGTTTCGCACGGCACCAACAACCTCCGGCAGTACTGCGATGCTGGATTGGTGCTGGAAGAAGGTCGGCTAACCTATTACGATGACGTGGAAGATGCGCTGTCCGTCCACGAGGAGAACATGCGCCGGCCCTACCGCCCGCAGCCATGACGTCGGCTCCCCCTCCGTCTGCCGCGGCGGCATCCGTGCCGGTGCGGCCGCGGCTCGGTCGCCGTCGCTTCGCCGCCGGCGCGTTCGCCGGCCTGTCGAGCCTGGGGCTCGGCGGTTGCGGAAGCTTGCCGCGCAGCGGTCCGCTCGCCTCGCAGATCGACCCCCCCGAGGAGCCGGGGGTGCGCGAAGGCCTGGTGGTGGAGCTCGACGCCGCCGTGATCGAGCGCCTCGACCCGCCGCCGGTGGCGGGTTTCACCCGCGGCCTGCTCGCCGCCGACGCCATCGATCCGAGCCGCCTCGGCATCGGCGATCGGCTCGACCTCCTGGTCTGGGAGCCCAACGACGGCGCCATCTTCGGCGGCGGCGAGGGCGCCGGGCGGCTGCCCGGCGTCGAGGTCGCGAGCGACGGCACGATCTACGTGCCCTTCGCCGGCAACATCCGGGCGGCGGGGACGACCGCGGCCGAGCTGCGCGGCCGCATCCGCGAGGCGCTCCGGCCCTACACGGCGTCGCCGCAGGTCGACCTGCGGCTGCAAGAGGGCGTCAGCCGTACGGTCACCATCCAGGGTGCGGTGTCACGGCCGGGGCCTTACGAGATCGACCGGACCCGCACGCGGCTGCTGCAGATGCTCGCCCACGCCGGGGGGGTGACCGCGGAGCCGGAACGGCTCGAGGTCGCGATCCGCCGCGCCGGCGTCACCGCCGCCGAGATGCTCGAGGACATCTACGCCGATCCGAGCTTGAACGTGGCGCTCCGCCCCGATGACCTCGTCCTGCTGACACCGCTGCGCCAGCGCTTCTTGGTGCTCGGCGCCTCCGGACGTCAGGCGCAGGTCCCGTTTCCGACCCGCGAGGTCAACCTCCTGCAAGCGGTCGCCGCCGCCGGTGGGCTGGTGGACTTCACCGCCGATCCCAAGGGCGTCTTCGTCTTTCGCCGCGAACGCCGCGAGCAGGCCGAGGCGCTGCTCGCCGGTCCGCAGCCCGAGGGTTTGCCGCCCGGTCCGGGCCGGCCCGTGGTCTATCGCCTCGACCTCACCCGGCCGGGGGCGATGTTCGTCGGCGAGCGCTTTCGCGTTCGCGACGGCGATGCGATCTTCATCACCAACGCGCCGTTCACCGAGGTGCGCAAGGTCCTGCAGGTGTTCAACTCGTTGCTCGTGCCGGTGCAGACCACCACGACGATCGCCCAGTAACCCCGCCGGCCGCCGGCCCTGCCAGATGGACCCGTCGACCATGGACACGATGTCGCCAGTGCCCGAACGGCGGGTCTTTTTGTTCCTGCAGGGGCCGATCGCGCCGTTTTTTCGACGGATCGCGGCGCGGCTGGAGGCGGAGGGGCACCGCTGTCTCAGGGTCAATTTCAACCTCGGCGACGCGCTGTTCTGGCGTCGCCCGGGCGCCGTCGCCTACCGCGGCGGGCGTCCCGGCTGGCCGGCCTTCGTCGCCGACCTGCTCGACCGCGAGGGCGTCACCGACGTCGTCTTGATGGCCGAGCAACGCTGGCACCACCGCGTGGCCATCGCCCAGGCCCAGGCCCGCGGCATCCAGGTGATCAGCACCGATTTCGGCTATCTGCGCCCGGACTGGATCACCCTCGAGCGCGACGGCATGACGGGTTGGTCGCGGTTTCCGCGGGATCCCGAGGCCATCCGCGAGCTCGCCGCCCGGGTTCCCGCGGAACCGCTCGCCAAGCGTTACGACGACAGCTTCTTCTGGCTGGCCACCTGGGACGTGGTCTACCACCTCGGCGCGATCCTGGGTTGGGCGCTGTACCCGTTCCACCGCTGGGAACACGTCCACCACCCGCTGATGGTCTACGCCGGCATGATCCCGCGGCTGTTGCAGGGCCGCCGCCGCCGGCGCCGCGCCCGCCGCACCGTCCGCAAGGTGCTGGCGTCGCGGCGACCCTATTTCCTGTTCCCGCTGCAGATGGAGAACGATTCCCAGATCCGGGCCTACTCGCCCTACGACGACCTCGCGCGACCGATCCGCGACGTCGTCGCCTCGTTCGCCCGCCACGCCCCGGCGCAGGCGCGCCTGGTGGTGAAGCTGCACCCGCTCGATCCGGGCCTGCGCGACTTCGCCCGGATGGTGCGGCGAGCGGCGACCCGCGCCGGGGTCGCCACGCGCGTGATCTACCTCGACGGCGGCTCGCTCGAACGGCTGCTCGCCCACGCCCACGGCGTGGTCACCATCAACAGCACCGTGGGCTTGTGGGCGCTGCGCCACGACAAGCCGGTGGTGACCTTGGGCGACGCGATCTACAACGTCCCCGGCCTGGTGACGATCGGCGAGCTGGACCACTTTTGGACCAACCCCGAGCCGCCCGACCCCGAACTCCGGGACGCGTTCGTGCGGGCCGTGGCCGCCACCATTCAGATCCGCGGGGTCTATCACCTCGAGCCGGGGCTCACCGCCGCGGTCGAGGCGGCGATCGAACGCCTCACCCGTGGCTGCATCAATCGCCCGCTGCCGCCGGCCCCGGCGTTCGCGGCAGCCCCGAGCCACCCGCCGACAACCGCCGCCACGCTCGGCTGACCACCGCGGCCGCCGCCACGGCCACGGTCTCCGGCCGGCGCACCGGCGCGGCGGGGAGGCGCGGCAGGTGCGCCAGCAGCCACTCGGGCGTGCACGGCCGCCCGCTGCGCGGATCGACGTAGTGCGGGTAGAGCAGGAGCGCGCCCGCGACCAGGGCGTCCAGATCGAGGCGACGGCCGCGGCGCGCGCACGGCACCAGGTCCTCCGTCAGCCCCCAGCCGGCGTAGAACGGCAGACCGTGGCACGCCACCGGCAGGCCCCGCAGCAGCGCCTCGAAGCCGAGCAACGAGGTCATGACCTCGACGCGGTCGACGACGTCGAGCACGTCGGCGGCGGCGATCTCGGCGTCGAGGACGAGATCGGCGAAGCGCGCGGCGGTCTTCGCCGGCACGTGGCCGCGCCGGACGCCGCTCACCACGTCGGGGTGCGGCTTGAAGACCAGGTAGGCGCTCGGGTGGCGGGCGCGGGCGCGTTCGAGCAGGGTGGCGTTGTCGGCGACGTCGAAGGTGCCCAGGCGCAGCGAGGCGTCGTCCTCGACCTGGCCGGCGACCAGCACGAGGTCGCGGCCGGCGGCGGCGGCGCGCAGCTGGCGACCGGTCTCGCCCCGCCCGATCCCGTATTTGGTCAGCCGTGCCCGCACCAGACGGTCCCGAAAGGTCCGGGCACGCGCGAGTAGCGCGGGCGGGAACTCCTGCGACGCCAGCAGGTCCTCCAGATCGCTCGGACCACGGGCGTCGAACGGGGGGCGCTGCGCGTCGAGGACGTAGGAACAGCCGAGCACCAGCCGGCTGCCGAGCCCGACCGAGCGCAAAAAGCCGTCCTCCATCCAGAAGAACGGCACCCCCTGAGCTCGACAGGCGGCGGCGAGCGCCGGTGGCGTCCGGCTGGCCCAGCCCACCACGCGGTCGGCGTCGGCGAGCCAACCGGCGGCGGTGGCCGGCGTCGGCGCGCGAAAGCGCGGTCCGGACCCGCGGGCCGGGGTGAGCATGCGTCGGGTCCAGGCCCGCTTCCAGCGGTCGATGCCGACGCAGACCGTGCGCGCGGTCTGGGCGTGCGCGCCGTCGCGCAGACGGGTCAGATGCTCGACCGCGTCCTCGAACGCGCAGGGCTCGAAGCCGTGGGGGTCGCGGTAGTGGCTGTAGAGCAGGTAGGCCGCGGCGAAGACCTCGGCGAGACCGGCCCGCCGGGTGCGGCGTTCGCAGACCAGCCGATCGGCGGTGAGGCCCCAGCCGGCGTAGAACGGCAGGCCGAAACAGCGCACCCGCGCCCCCGCCATCAGCGCCTCGAAGCCGAGCTGGCTGGTGACGGTGTAGACGCTGTGACACGTCTCCAGCAGCGCCCACGGGTTCACCGGCTCACCGATCACGCGCAGCCCCGGTGCTTCGGCCAACTCCTGAAAATGGCCGCGGCGCTCGCCGGCGACGACGGCGGGATGGGTCTTGACGACCAGCGTGGCCGCGGGGTGTTCGCGCCGCGCCGTCTCCAGCATGTGGTCGAAGCTGACGGCGCCGGCGAGGCCGTAGCCGATCGAGAGGTCGCCGGCGGTCTGGTCGACCACCAGCACGTTGTCGCCGCCGGGCTCCAGGCCCAGAGCCGCCGGCGTGCGCCAGGGGGCGGCGTTGTACTTCGACAGCCGGCGTTCGCGCAGGCGCGCCATGCCGACCTCGGCGCGGGCGAGAAGGTCCGGGTGCGCGCCCTCGCCGCTCTCGATCATGACTTCGAGATCGCTGGCCGAGGTGGCGTCGTAGTAGATGCCGCGCCGATCCAGCACGTGGCTGAGCGCCGGCTCGCCTTCGGCGCCGGTCCGCACCGAGCGCAGGAATCCGTCCTCGGTGTGGACCACCGGACGCCGGCGCCGCCGGGCCCGGGCGGCGCGCCACTCGGCGCTGCGCTTGCGGCCCCAAACGGTCACCGGCGCCGGCGTCATGCCGTTCCGCCCCGCCGACGTCCGCCGCCGCGGCTCAACGCCGCAACAGCCGCAGGCCCTCGGCGGTGAGCGCGGCGGCGCGCTCCAGTTCCGCCGGGGTGTGGGCGCAGGTGACGAAGAAGCGCAGCCGCGCCGCCTTCTCCTCCACCGCCGGGTAGAGGATCGGCTGGACGTTGACGCCGCGCTCGAACAGCCAGTTCGAGAGCCGGGCGGCGAGCACCGAACTCTTCACGATGACGGGGACGACGTTGAAGCCCTCGCTGCGGCCGACGTCGAGGTCGTGCGCCTTCGCGCTGTCGACGAAGGCGCGCCCGTTCGCCTGCAACCGCCGCGGACGCTCGGGCTCGGCCTCCAGGATCTCGATGGCGGCGGTCGAGGCGGCGGCCACCGGCGGCGGCATGCCGACGCTGTAGAGAAAGCCCGGGGCGGCGAATTTCAGCATGTCGACCAGGACCGACGAGCCCGCGACGTAGCCGCCGCAACCGGCGAAGCTCTTCGAGAGCGTCCCCATCCAGATGTCCACCTCCGCCGGGGCGACGCCGGCGTGCTCGGCGACGCCGCGCCCGGTCGCGCCGACGGTGCCGACGGAATGCGCCTCGTCGACCATGAGAAAGGCGTCGAAGCGCCGGGCGAGGGCGACGAAGGCGGCGAGGTCGGGGGTGTCGCCGTCCATCGAGTACAACCCCTCGACGACGATGATCGCGCGCTCGGCGCGACCCCGATAGGACCGTAGCACCGCCTCGCAGCTCGCCGGGTCGTTGTGGGCGAAGGCCCGGCGCGCCGCGCCGGAGAGCTGGGCGCCGACCTGGATCGAGTTGTGGGCGAGGGCGTCGTGGACGATCAGATCGCGCGGGCCGAAGAGCTTGCCGAGCACCGAGACGTTGGTGCCGTGGCCGCTCACGAAGGCGACGGCGGCCTCGGTGCCGTGCAGCCGCGCGATCGCCGCCTCGAGCGCGGCGTGGACCGGGCGCTCGCCGCCGACCGGACGGCTCGCCGAGGCGCTCGTGCCGAAGGTGTCGATGGCGGTGCGGGCGGCGCCGACGACCGCGGGATGCTCGACCAGGTCGAGGTAGTTGTAGCTGGCGAAGTTGACGTAGTCGCGCCCCGCGATCGTGGTCCGATGACCGGCGGCGCGCTCGTGGACCCGAAAGAACGGGTTGGCGATGTCGAGCCGGTCGGCCGCCAACTTCTGAACCAGGAGTTCGCGGTAGAGCGGATGATCGCGCAGGTCGGGACGCGACGAGGTCCGGCCCTCGTCGTCGAGGCGGTGCGGCGCGGGCTCGGCGCTGCGCCCGGGCCGGGCCCGCATGGCGGCGATGACGCCGGCCTTGACCCCGGCGTCGAGGCCGAACAGCGATCCGCGGCGCGGGCTCACGGCAACAGCTTCATCTTGGAGGGCTCCAACTCCTCGGCGTCCGGCGTCGCCAGCGGTGCCAGGGCCGCGGCGTCGGCCTCCGCTCCGTGGCGGGCGATCAGCGGATCCAGGCCGGACGGCGGGGCGTCGGCGCCGTGCACCCGGGCGACGACCTCGCGCGCCAGACCGCGGATCGTGGTGCCTTCACCGATGCCGGTGAGCGGCAGTTCGGCCCCCACCTTGTCCTTGAAGGCCATCGCCAGCTCGACGCCCATCAGCGAGTCCATGCCCAGATCCATCAGCGGCGTATCGGCGTCGACGCGATCGGCGGGCAGACCGAGCACGCCGGCGACGGTGGTCGCGAGCGCGCTGAGCACGAGCCCGAACGCCTCTTCCGGCGTCGCCTCGGCCAGCTGCTCCTCCAGCGAGTCGCCGTCGCCGAGCGCGGCCGCGGCGTCGTCGCGCCCGCCCACGAGCTCGTCGAAACGGCGGGTCCGCCTGAGGCCCGGCAGCGCGCGCATCCGGCCCCAGTCGAGATGAGCGACGAGCCGATCGCCGGTTCCTTCCACCAGCAGGCGGCCGAGGGTGTCGAGCGCCGTCGCCGCCTCGAGCTCGCGCCGGCCGAAGCGTGCGCCGAGCGCCTTCTTGGCGGCGTCGTTGCGGGTCAGCACGCCGGCGTCGGCGATCGGGCCCCAGGCCACCGCCAGCCCCGGCAGCCCGCGCGCGCGGCGGCCCGCGACCAGGCTCTCGAGGGCGAGGTTGGCGGCGACGTAGTTGGCCTGGCCGGGATTGCCGATCGCGGTCGTCGCCGAGGAGTAGACCACGAACAGGTCGAGCTGGTCGTCGGCGGTCGCCCGGTCCAGGACGTGGGCGCCGTCGAGCTTGGGCGCCAGCACGCGCGCCAGCCGGTCGACATCCATGTCCTCCACGGGCGCGTCGTCGAACACGGCGGCGGCGTGCACCACGCCGCTGAGCGGCGCCTCGGCGCGCAGCGCCGCGAGCGCGGTCTCCACCGCGGTGACGTCGGTCGCGTCCACCGCCGCGGCGTCCACCCGCACGCCCGAGGCGCGCAACTCGACCAGCGCGTGCTGGGCCTCGGCATCGACGCTGCCGCGGCGGCTCCACAGCGCGAGCCGGCGGGCCCCCC